>JABCOK020000001.1 GCA_013333645.2 Candidatus Saccharimonadota bacterium
ACTTTGTCCTTGCAGATATACCACTGCCTATAACAGTCAAACAGCAGCACACAGCCTATATTTGACTAACTATAAGGCTATCTAATATGCTGAGACATTCACGAGCCCACAGTACCGATTAGTATATCACACAATAAAGCAAGCAATCACGCACAGCAAAATAGCGGCCAGCAGCAAAGCATAAGCATAAACATCAGCGTTAATAGACAAGGGAATGATAAGCTGCAACGTGCTACAATCCACGCGTACACAATAATTCACACCCACGCAGCAGTGGGGTAGATGCAAAAGATGTACATTAGATCATCTTTAGGAGTGTAATATAACTTCGCACAATAATCCTTTTACGATGCATATGTTGATTTAACCCTAGATATGGCTGAAATTGGGCTGGGTTTAGCACTATATGGGCTTTATGGGCATACAACGTATTTCAAGAGCACATGTCTTCGATTATTGATCGATCTTGTTCTCGTTCAGCTGGTCCACTTATGATATCTGTCATCCAAGAGAGAGTAAGGATAGAGCTGCGGGCACTTATACGTCCTGCAAAAGTAAAAGCAGACGCTTGTTCTATTGGAGGGAACACACTGCGCATATGTTATACACGTTCATATACGTATGTATGTTCGCGTGTGTGTATGTTTACGCGTAAGTGTTTGTAACTGTGTGGCATTAGCTTGATATCGAACAAATAAGCTGACTGCAAATACCCAAGCACATACATGCTTCGGTCCCTTGTTGCCTGGTATCATGCTGGTGTTGGTACGAGCCCCTCAGTCTATTAGCCATAGTTGCCATGTTTGACATTTTGTTTGCTTGGTATTTTTGCTATGTTTTCTACCCTGCTTGGGTTGACCG
Organism: Candidatus Saccharimonadota bacterium; assembly: GCA_013333645.2. Taxonomy (GTDB): domain Bacteria; phylum Patescibacteriota; class Saccharimonadia; order Saccharimonadales; family Saccharimonadaceae; genus Saccharimonas. The sequence goes on from JABCOK020000001.1 coordinate 862, forward strand.
AGATTAAAAACTATACGATATCATGATTTGACTTTTTCGCAAAAATATCTCCCCTACTCTTTTTTGCATTTTTTGGTTTTTATAGTATAGATATAGTATTTGCATTTTTCGTGCTTTGTTACATAAAATGTTGTAAATTTGTTCTTATTTTACAGAGTAAGCTCCCCTACCCTTTGCTGGATGTGCTTGCAGTTACTTACGAAACCGATACTTCATAACCTCAGTAATTTCTCACATTAATTCCTCTCACGCCGCTCTATTTTCAGAAAGGTTTATAGCTTGATGACTTTCGTGAATGTCAGGATATCGGCTCTATGTCAGAACAACTAATCATCCTCTGGGTGTTACTCATGACAATCGATTTTCGCCCCATCAATGATAGATGAAGGACCTATAAAAAAGCGGATATCTCAATATCCACACTATTTAAAGGCTATCACTTGTGTTATCAACAGTTCCCTACCGATACGCCGCTCGGCCACTGACGCGGACATCGAGATATTTGGGAGTGATGTGGTGCTGCGCTAGATAGCGAATGGCCCGGGCGGCATCCTCGCTCTGCAGGCCAGCCGAGCGATCGACTGAGAACTTAACAGGATACTCCACCCCTGTAAACCAGACATAGATTTGACGAGTCGTGCCAGCAGGCAGCGTAATCTTTTGGACGGTGAGCTGGTGGCGACGGACGGCACCAACGACTTTACCAATAAAGCCAAGGAATTGGTTGCTCGCGACGACTTGGTTATTACGCGTATCGATACCACTGTCGTCCACCACTTCAATGCTTGGCCGTGGCCCATAGGCACGGCGGAAGGCGTGACCCTCAGTATCAACAAAGAGTTGCTGACGATTAACCGTCCAGACCACCGCCGCTTGGCGCATAGCGAGAGTGATAGTACTGCGCCCCAAGCCAGCTTGCTGCGTAGCTGGGAGCACTGCGGCCACCTCGGGGCAATCATGCGTCTGGAGATAGGCCGCCAGCCGACTAGTATTGAGCGCAAAACGAAAACGCTCCAGCGGATGGGCAGTGAGATAGTCGTTGATCTTGGCTTGGTAGAGCTGATGGTTGCTGGTGAGATTGCCTGCAATAACTGGTGTCGCAATGACGTTATCAAGCGCAAACCACACTGCAGCCAGCAGCCCCACTACCACTCCAAGCGACAATGCCACATGGCGGCGCGTCCGGCGCAAATCATGCGCATGCATACGCGGTGACCGCAGCTGCGCCTTAGACTCGCCCGCACTTGGGACACGACTCACCAAGCTACCAGTCAGTGTACGGTTACGCCGGTAGGTGTAGGCGGTGCGTTGGAGCTGCTCTTCCCTCTTGTTTTTGGCAGCTCGGCGGCGCGCTGGTGGTGGTGTTTGTTTTGTGCGAAAGCCCATGATGCTACAGGCCATTATACCGTAGATGACTAGTTGTTGGCAAAAGCATCTGGGTATTAAACGACGTCTTCTTGGTACTACCCCCTCCCCTTCAGCACTAGGTAATTGCCTAATTAACACCTTCCCAATATAATTTGACATTTCTTGCTCCCCACTCCATACTGGGAGCACTACAGTTATACAGTTAAGCGGAGAAATCGACATATGAAGACAGTCCATGCAACAAAAGAAGGAGCAACAATAGAGCTCACAAGAGACGAGATTTGTCTGATCGCAGCACTCGGCACCGAAGTGTTTCATGGGGCCTTTCGACAAGAGTGTGAAGACCTCTGGAATACTGTCGCTATGCCAATCTCTTTCAAGCGGTCTGGCGAGATACTAGACCAATTTTATGACACTCTCATTACAATCAGCAAGCTGCCTCCCTCTAAAGAGCGGCAGGAAATCGATGCACACTATCGGCCATTTGAGTTTGGGAGTTAATAGCTTTTACTGCTACGAGCGAGGCTTGCCTTATCTTGGCACAGTGTTTTTAATGAAAATAATGTAGCATGGATTAACATGCTACATTATTTACTAGTACTTTATGATGAGACCTTAGATACACTCTTACTCTTCCCTTTTTCTACAAGAAGAGTCGGGTCACTTTTATCCTTTTCTAGTACGCTGAGCCACCTTCACTACCATTTGCGCTACATCGCGGGCGGCGTGGGGGCGTGCATAGGTGTGGAGGCGCTGAGCGAGCTGCTGGCGCTGTGCAGGGTCACGCACGAGGGTAAGAATGGCCTGGCTAAGGGCATCGCTCCGCTCTAAGGCGTCGTCTTGCAAGACCAGAGCAGCCTTAGCCTCGGCATAGATGGCAGCATTTTTGCGTTGGTCGCCCAGGTGATGGGCCGGCACTAAGATGGCTGCCTGCGCGAGGCCAGCGAGCTCCTGCGTGAAGGTGGCACTAGCGCGTGATACTACTACATCGGCTGCACCGAGCAATTGCGCCATATGCTCGAAAACGAAGGGTACGCAGTGAAAATCGGGGTGCTGCGGCGCTTTGGCTTGGGCGGCATCGTAATTGCCTTTGCCCGCCACCAGATAAACCTGTATGCCAGCAGCCAGCAGGTCATCAGCAGCGCGCAGCACCGCGTGATTGATAATAGCCGAGCCAAGACCGCCACCGGTAGCAACGACTAATGGCTTGTGTGGATCAAGCGAGAAGGTCTGCCGTGCCTGCTGCCGCTGAGGCGGAGTGAGCGGACGAAAATCAGCGCCAATCGGCACCCCCACATAGCGGCTACGCGATGCTGGATAGTGATAATGCTTGAGTGGCCAGCCCGTAGCAATCGCTGCTGCCCAGCGTGCCATCACACGGTTAGTCAGGCCAGGGCGAGCATCGGAGTCGTGAATCACTACTGGTACGCGCAGGCAGCGCGCCGCAATACCGACCGGCAAACACACAAACCCCCCCTTGGCAAAGATCACATCTGGCCGCCAGCGCAGCACCAGCCAGAGGCTCTGACATACGCCAGCCAGGATCTTAAAGATATCTAGTATATTAGCCAGGACGATACTCGGCATGAGCAACTGGCGCAGCACGCTGAGGTGCTGGTAGCGCCGGAACTTGCCCGCAGCGATTGTCCGCACCCGCACTGGCACTGTAGCATGCTGCATGAGCCCGCGCGATTGGCTAGCGAAGGCCTTATCGCAGACGAAGGTCACCTGCACATCGGGCTGGAGGGCTGCGATTTCATTAATGACGGCGACGACCGGCGTAACGTGCCCGCCCGATCCACCGCCGACTGCCAGTAGCTTCATGAGAGGTCTCCTTTTCGTTGATTGGTTGGTAAGCTGCCTGGCGTGATAATTGGAAGGCCAGACCAAGCGCACCAGCAATAAATACCATACTGGTGCCACCAAAGCTCAGCAATGGCAGCGTAATACCCGTCAGCGGGAAGACTCCAATCATCGACGCTACATTTAGCATAACATGTGCGCCCAGCCAGCCAAAGACTCCAGCTACCACCAGGCGCATTGTTGTATCAGGCAAACGCTCGGCAATCCTCAGTAAGCGCAGTAGCAGCGCTGCAAACAGCGCTAGCACGACCACCGCCCCCACAAAGCCAAACGTTTCACCAATGATAGCAAAGACTGAGTCGTTAATCGCCTCAGGGAGATAGCCCGTTGCTTGGATGCTGTTACCAATACCCAGGCCAAATAGCCCACCTGTACCCAGTGCAATCTTGGCATTCTTGATGTGGTAGCCATCATCATTACTACTGGCGGCGTGGTCATCCCCCTGGAAGAAGGTCGCCACCCGCTCCATGCGGTGCGGCGCGATGACGATGAGTAGCAGCACCAGTGTCACACAGCCCGCCGCTAGATAGGCCAGCCAGCGCCAGCTCATGCCACTCATCACTACCATGCATGCCACCATGGCAGTGAGGGCCAGGCCTGTGCCCATATCCTTTTGTAAAAATATCACGAAAAAGAGCGCTGCGCACATCATAATTACCATGGGGATGATCGTCTGGTGGAGGTCGTTTATCACCCCCTGACGCATTCGTGTGCCAAGGAAGAGTGCCATATAGATAAGCATGCCAAACTTCAGCATCTCGGCCGGCTGGAAGCTCCCCAGTGGCCCCAGCGAGAACCAGCGGCACGCCCCCAGGCTGCACTGAGCAATTGCCGAGACATGCAGCATATTGCCAAGGACAAACAGCAGTGCACACAGCACGAAGCCGCTCGCTAGCAGCGTACCCGCCTTCTGGCGCAGCCACGCAAATGGTACGAGTGACAACCCCACAAAAGCGCTAATTGACAGGAGCAAGCTCACCGTCTGCTTGATGGCAAAGTAGCCATCGGTGTAGTAGTTGGTGTTGTGCGCAGAGTTGAGCACATTGGCACGCTGCGGGCCAATGGCATACATTACCACCAAACCCAGCAGCATGAGCAGCCCCACCCAGAGGATAATCTGATAATCCGGCCGGTGCAAACGCGGCACAGCGACAGATGGAGCGGAGGTAGCATTACGTTGCTCGCGGCGCACTGGCTGAGCCGACCGAGCCGAAGCCGATCGGTGTGCAGCACGGGTGCGACGGCGAGCAGGCGACACCTTAGATATGTCCCCCACCCAGCGCCATCATCAAGCCAATAAAGCCTGTCACGCAAGAGATCACCCAGAAACGCATCGTCACCTTCACCTCTGGCCAACCAACTGCTTGGAAGTGCTGGTGAATTGGTGCCGAGATAAACACTTTACGGTGAAAGAACTTCTTGCTGAGGATTTGAATAAGGCTCGAGCCCGCCTCTACCACAAACAGCACACCAATGACCGGCAGCAAAAACAGCGTATTCGTCAGCATCGCCACGACGCCCAGGCTCGTCCCAAAGGCAAAGCTCCCCACATCGCCCATAAAGAACCGGGCTGGATAGATATTAAACCACAGGTAGCTCAGCAGCACTCCCACTACCGTGAAGCAAAAGCCTGCCAACTGCAAATGCCCCTGTAGCAAAGCAATCACCCCGAAGATGCAATAGCTCACTGCCAGCAATCCACCAGCCAGACCATCCAGGCCATCGCTAATATTCACTGCATTGCCAGTTGCCACCACCGCAAAGATAAAGAGCGGGACAATCCACGGGCCGAGCTGCCAGTCGCCAAGGTATGGCACGTGCACTGTTGTATAGCCTAGCTTGACGTAGAAGAACCAAGCCAGTACTGCCGCCATCACCGCGATCATCGAGAACTTTAGCCAGGCGCGCAAGCCCGCCGAGCCCGAGCCATCACTGTTGATATTGATCACATCGTCCAGCAGCCCCACTGCCCCACCACCAAGTAATGCCGCCAGTGGAAGCCAGGTCTGCGCTCGGTCGAGATTAAACCCCAGCGTCACCACAGCAATGGCCACAATGCCAACCATCCCTGCCATAGTGGGGATATCGCGCGTGAATTTATCGGCATGCAGCTTAGTAAAGACCGTCAACTCCTCGCCCGTCGTGCTAGCGGCCCGCTGCTTTTTCCAGAACTTATACCGATACGCAAAGTAGGTGTAGAGCGGCGTGAGGGCCATCGCCAGCAAAAAAGCCGCGACGCTGAGGAGAAATGTCGCGTTGAGCTCGCGAACGAGTGTGGTGAGGTTCATTATGGTGTGTGTCCTTTCGGCTCGAGCTTCATATAGTCGAGCAACCAATTAGATATATCCGTGAAAATCGGGTGAGCATCTTGACCCCCCTGCATATTCAGCCCTTTGCCCGAAACCTCCACCATAATAACATACGCCGGCGTTTTGCCAACCTCCCCACCAAAACCGAGGTAGGTGCCAATAGTTTGGTTAGAAATATACTTACCATCCTTGATGGTTTGCGATGTACCCGTCTTGCCGCCAATATAGAATCCGGCGCGGTCGCCACCCGCATAAAAGGCCTGGCGCGCTTGGTGTACCATTTCGCGCACAGTGGCGGATGACTGCGGCTTGATAACATGAGCATACGAAGCTTTGCGCGCAGCCTTGGCAAAGGTACCATTGTCGTCAATCGTCCCCGCAATGACGGTGGGGCTATAGTACGTCCCACCATTGATAATCGCACTAAAGCCAGCCGAGACCTGCAACATCGTCGCATCCATCCCCTGGCCAAAGGACATGTTAGAGTAGCGCACCGCATTGCCCTGCTGCTGGGTGGGTGAGATGATATTACCCTTGGCCTCACCAGCCAGCTCCACCCCCGTCAGCTGCCCAAGACGAAAGCGCTTGTGGAAGTAATCATACATCGTGTCGCGCGCCTGGCGAGTGATGTAGCTGCCATTGCCCAGGCGCTGCGCAACGGTGACCATACCGGTGTTGAGTGACCAATTGAGGGCGTGCTGCATGGTAATGTTACCCGTCTGGCCTTTACTGGCATTACCGATGGTGATGTCGTCTACCTTGATGCTATCGGTATTATTGTACGTCGTTTGCGGCGTGATAACCCCTTTGTCGATACCTGTCGCCACTGTGAATGTCTTGATGTCGGAGCCCGGTTCGTATGGCGTGGTGATGGTATTGTTATTGAGCGCGGCGACGCTTTTGATCGTCTTCAGGTTGGACGGGTCATAGGTGGGGAGGTTGGCCATGGCTAAGACCTGGCCGTTCTGCGGATTCATCACGACGGCACTAACATCGGTAGCGCCACTGCGCTTGGCCCCATCGACGAGCGCTTGCTCCACCCTCGTCTGGATGTTGCGATCGATCGTCAGTACCATATTGGTCCCATTCTTAGCAGGCTGGTTGATATTCGTCCGGCCAATGGTTAGCGGCACCGAGCGGATATCTGTCACTGTCTTAAGCACTCCATCTGTGCCGCGCAGCTTATCATCATTGGCCTGTTCGAAGCCGTACTTCCCCTTACCCTCGGCATCGACAAAGCCCAGTACTTGGCTGGCCAACTGCCCTTCTGGGTAAACGCGCTGGCTCATCGCATCAAAGCCCACCCCAGCGAGATTCTCCTTCTTGATAAGTTCAGCCTGCTTGCGGTTCACCTTGGTGGCAAGCACTTGGTAGCGGCTTGGCTTGCGCGTGATGTATTGGCGAAAATTCTCACGCACATTACCACCAGCCACCTGGTTGAGCACCGTTACGATCTTATCTGCGTCTGTCACAGCCATTGGGTCGGCCCACACGGTATAGACCGTCTCATTCATGACGAGCTTGGCAGGAGTAGTACCATCCATGGTGTATATCTCACCGCGCTGGGCGCGCAGACGAAATTGCTTGACTTGCTCGCTATCGGCCTGCGACACATAGTAGTCGTGCTGCAGCAATTGCACATACCCCAGGCGCAGTACAAACACCACGAGTAGCCCGCCGAGCACAGCGGCGAGCGCCTGAGCGCGTGGCGTAGCAAGATGGCGCTGCAGCATGGGCTACTCGCTGGCGTACGCTGTATTGGCTGGTGTTGTCATTGTTTTGGCCACACTACTACCCTGCACTTCCTTAAGGGCGGTCAGACGGGCGTTATCGACCTCTAGGTCCTTCTTTTGTTCGCTGAGAGAGGAGATCTTGTCGTCAATCTTGCTGGCCTCGTAGCCATAACTGACTGTGTGTGTTGCCTGCGCTAGATATATCAAGCCAAGGATGGTGATAAGGAGGGCAATCAGCACTGTGTGGGTGATTGGCCCAAGTTTGATAGCCGAAGCAAAAGCAACAGTGTTGCGGTTGCGCTTCCAGGTGCTCTGGCGTCGACTATTAAATTGCATTGTCCGTGTGTAGGTTGTCATTGTGGTGGTGTTTGTGTTTAACGTTGGTATGGGGTCGTTTCTAGGGTGGGGCGGATAGCGCGCCGCCCCAGCACGAGGTCTTAAGCCAAGGGCTATTTGCCGTGGCGGACCAATACGGTTGTCGTGATTGATTGATTTTGTACGGGGATACGAACTGGCATGTCCCTACTCCTTTTTTTGTTTTTTATATTTTTGCGGCGGCTCGCAGCTTGGCGCTGCGGGCACGCGGATTGTAAGCATCGTCATGGCTGCCCGCGATTGGCTTCTTGGTGAGGATGCGCAGCTCGGCCTCGTAGCCTGCCTGGCGCTGCTCCGCGAAGAAGCGCTTGACGAGCCGATCCTCGAGGCTATGGAAGCTGATCACTCCCACACGTCCACCAGTGCGCAGTAAGGCTGGCACCAGCTGGAGCGTCTGCTCTACCTGCGTCAATTCATCATTGACGGCGATGCGGACTGCCTGAAAGGTACGCGTGGCTGGATGGGTCTTACCCCGCTTGCCACGGGTAGCGTGCTCGATGACGTGCGCGAGTTCTCCAGTACTCGACAGTGGCCGTGCTGCGCAAATAGCAGCAGCATAGCGCCGTGCTATTGCTAGCGGTTCTTCGCCGTAGCGGGTGATCAGTCGGGCGAGCTCTGCCTCTGCCATGTGGTTAACAATCTGCTCGGCAGTCATCGCCTGGCGTTGATCCATCCGCATATCAAGCGGGCCAGTGTGTGCAAAGGAAAACCCTCGATCAGCTCGATCGAGCTGCGGTGACGACACCCCCAAATCCAGTAGCAATAAATCAAATTGCTCACCCTCGCGAACCAACTGCTGTGCTGCATGCAAAAAATCACAATGCATCAACCGTGCGCCCTGCCCTGCCAAGCTACCAAGCTGCGACAAAGCATACTGGTCGCGATCGACCAAACACGCCGTGGTATACGTCTGGGTCTGCTCGAGAATCGCTGTGGCATGGCCGCCATACCCCGCCGTCAGGTCGAGATAGCGCTCACCTGGACGTGGCTGGAGCTGGGCCAACACTGCCTCCAGCAATACCGGAACATGAAGTGGTGGATGTGCTTTGATACTCATACGTTTCTTATGGTAGCATAATATTGCTTTCCTCCCCTACTGGTCGTGGCCTATTTAGCCAAAGAACAACAGAGAAACCGATACTAAGCTCGCTAGCTATACGCCGTCTCACGCCTTGCCTCACCACCTCCTGCGCTCGGGATCGCTATAAGGGTCAACATCTCCCAGATGTTGACCTCTTGCGCTGGGCTGATAATCCGTTATTGCAACGGATTATCACACTCCCTCGGCAGGAGGATGGCACGGCAATGCTACCGATAGGTATAGCTATGCTTTTCCATAAAGATACGCCCCGCTCAGGCTACTGCGAGATAGTCCGATGCGGGTTCGAGATCACCCACCTGGTAGCGAAACCTGTTTGTTTTCGCATAAAATGTGTTTGTTTTTGTTGACGATCTTTGTTTGTACCAGGCCGAGAGAGCCCACCAAAGATCGTTTGAGAGACTTATGTGTATAATTGCCGTAGCAATTATATGAGGTGGAGTTTTTTGGGAGGTGTTTGTGAGGAAGGTGCGCCCGACAGGGTTTTGCGTGGGTCGGGTGCCCACATGGCTCACTACCAGATGGTTGATCTCGAGGATATCAGTTACACGTACTTGTTAAAGAGCGTCACAAAAACAGCCTTGCTACTCGGCCTGCTCTGGTGCCATCAAGCGCCAATACTGGCCAGCGCGCACCGCCACAACCTCGCGTGATATCCCAGCATAATCCAGCAGATGCTGCTCTACCGTTACCCTGCCCTGCTTCTGGTCCAGAGTGGCAGCCGTCTTGCCGCGCCGGAACTTGACGTTGAGGTCGGCGACATGTTCATCCAGGATGCTACCCGTCAGCGCTGGCTCTACCTGGCTATCCCACACATCCTGCGCATACAGGTGGAGGTAGCTGCCAAAGCCGCGCGTTAGGACCACGCCACTAGCGAACTCCGCCCGAAGCTCCGTCGGTATGGTGAGCCGACGCTTGTCATCCAGCTTGCGTTCGAAGTAATCCATGGGGTGTGGCGATCCTTACAGATGAATTATTTTGTTTTTGTGCAGTGGTGTTTGTTTTTCTCGTGGTTACCCACTTTCTTCCACTACTCCCACTATACTACCCACTCTCACCCACACGCAACCCCTTTTACCCACGGCGTTCCCCGCCGCACTGGCGCTTATCCACAAATCTGTGGAAAAGCTCAACCAGTATCAGGGGTCAGCAGTTTTCCCCACGTTGCATAATGTGGATAAGAATAAGCGAGATTGCTGGGCATTTTGCTCTGACTTAGACGCGCCTATAGCGAACATATCTTACTATTTTATACGTACAAAAGGAGAGAATACGCTGATTTGATGGCATTATAGCCATAATAGCTTGACGCGGCTCTCATATATTGATATATATATTAGCTTTTTAGCTCAGAGGTTTCCTCTAAAGAGCAGAAAGCAGCTCTTTGGCCTCTGAAGTAAGAAGGGACTCTGTTATGAATCCGTACACCATTGAAGTTACACTGCTTAACGGACAATCGTTTGTTCTAATAAGCAGCTTCAAGGGCTCTAGTTATTTTGTTGATTTCTTGAAAAAAGCGAGAATTTGCGATAACTACTTGCTCGCTGAGGGTGATATATACATCAACCCAGACGCAATAGCATCGTTTAGGTGCTACGAGACAGAGGCTGAATAAGCCCACCACACAGTCCGCCATATCACCGCGCCTGATCGAGTACTCTACTACGAGTATTCTCGGGCCTGGAAACCCGATTTGGCCGTGGCAGTTGGTGGGCTGTGTTTTTTGTATAAAGTTTTAACAAGCTATGATCTAATGCCTAGGGAGGTATACTCTCCCTCTACTTCTGTAGAGAATCGATCAAGAACGTAACAAGAAAAAGGGCTATCATTACAATAAGGAATAAAAGCCATAGTACGATCCACCCAGCCACGACAGCGCTACACACAATGCCCGCTATACCCCACGCACGCGATGCGCCCGCTTCGCGTAGCTTGTCGTAAGAGTTGATACCAAGGACAATACCAGCAATACTGGCAACAACAGCAGCAGAAAAAGCAGCACGATTCATATTAGTAGATTCATCCAAAGTAGTGTTCGCAATTAGCATGAGAATGCTAATAATGCCACTGCACACACCACCTACACCAAGCACCGTACCTAGGGATGCGTACTGACGAGCCGAGGCGGGTGATGCTGTGGGCTGCCGTGGGTGCGCTTGCTGGGGTGGCTGTGGTTGAGACTGGGGTGGAATCGGCTGTTGCGACATAGAAAGTGTGCCTTTAAGAATAGTGCTGGTATTAAGCCCCTACCCCTGATGCTCGAGTAGCCAGTTGTTGGCTGCTACCCAGGTCTCGAGCGTGCCAGTGTCGAGGTAGTGGCCCTTGGTGGGGACGACGGCCATGTGGCCACCAGCAGCGAGGTAGCCGTTGAAGGGGTCGGTGATGTAGTATTCACCCGCGACGTCGTCACGGTCGGCGTGGGCGGCAATGCGCTGCAAGAGGTCGTAGCTGAGGACGTATTTGCTGACATTGATCATCTCGCTGGGCGCCTCACCTGGCGCTGGCTTCTCTACCACACCGCGCAGGCGGCCATCATCGGCAACATCCAGCACGCCGTAGCGGCTGAGCTGGTCGGGCGGCATGTGTACACCTAGGATAGCCGAGCGGTCCTCCCCTGCTGCCTCGATGAGACGTGCCACCTCTGATGTGCCATCGGCATTATACACACAGTCATCACCCATCAGCACGACTACCGGCTCACCGGGGTCGAGCTGCGGCACCACGAGGCTGACCGGGATGGCTGTGCCATACTTACCATAGCTCGATTGCACCATGTAGTGCAGATTGACCTTTGGCGGAGCAATGAGGGGCAAGAGATCTGCCTTACCATTGCGTCGCAGATAGTTGTTGAGGTCGACGTTGGAGCGGTAGAAGTCGCGAATCTGCGTACTCTGCTCGCTCACCACGAAGTAGATATCGCGGATGCCCGCCGCGATGCAGTCTTGCACAGCGTAGTCTACCACCGGGCGGTTACCCAGCGGCAGCATGCATTTTTCGATCGTCTTGGTGACGGGCAGGCGCCGTGTCCCCCAGCCTGCTACGGGGATGATTGCTTTGGTGCATTGCATACTCGATGTCTCCTTGTATGATATTAGTTGCTTGAGCTAACGTATGACAAATGGGCCAATCTCCCGAGCGCCAATTGATGGAGCGCGGCGTAAGCTGGCCAGTGTGGTCGATCTGCACGCAGCGGATGGGCGGATCTGGCTCGGGCGCAAAGGCGGTAGCAACGGGCTTATCGTCGATTAGGTAGATTGTTTGGCCGGGGTTTGCAGCGGCAGCACGGCGCAGCCACTGGGCTTTGTCTTGCAAGGTGGTGATGATCACCTGCCCATCCTGCTGAGCCACCAGTGCACGCACTGCTGGGCACAGACGGGCTTTGCAGTGCGGGGTGATAGGATCACCATAGGTCAGTATCTGCACCGTGCCATAGTGACTCAGCGCGCGCAGCATCGATGCCACGCCTGGGTATTGGAGATGGCCATCGGCAAGAGCCGTCTGCTCGAGCTGCTCTATAACAGATGCCGCATCCAGGCCGAGCGCCGCAAGCTGCGCCGCCAAGACGTAGGTCGGGGCGGTAGGATTGGTCTTTGGCCGGAGCATATAGCGAGGCTGCGCTGCCAAGAATTCCTGAGCGGTCACCTGCGCTGGGTAGAGTTGAGCTAGTGTTTCCGCTATCTCACGCAGCCACTGCGTGGTGTTGATAATCGTCCGGTCGAGGTCGACGTAGATATGGTAATGGCTCGATGGGTATTCCATAATTATTACAGTATAGCCAGTCCTTGATATTTATGCAAAGTATATCCGCATCAGCTGGCGCGCCACGACATCGGGATCGTGCCGGATGAAACTGCGCGTGCTAGCCAGTGGATCGCTAGCCTGGGCACCATCCCACACGTCTTGTGCGAGGACTGGTGCGGCGCGGTAGCGATAGTGCTGGCGATGCATCTCGTCCATGTCGTACTCGACCATCAGCTCGCCATCGTGAGCGTACTTGTCCATCAGCTCGGGGCTGGGACGCGTGTTGTTGAAGACGACATAGTCGAGGAACTGACTACCCGCTAGGCGCTCAATTTCACTCGCGAAGTCACTCACCGAGAAGCCGTCCGTTGGGCCAGGTTTGGTGACGAGGTTGCAGACAAAGACACAGCGTGCCTTGGTGGCAGCAAGCGCCTCTTGGATCTCGCGAATGACCAAGACGGGTGCCAAGCTACCATAGAGGTTGCCGGGAGCCACGACGACCATATCTGCCGCGTGAATCGCCGCTATCGCCGCGGGGTTAGCCTGAGCTTCTGGCTCAAGCCAAATCTTGGGCCGACGCGCCAGCGCCTGCTGTGAGATGAGATATTCACCCTTGATAGGCTGACCATCCTCACCCTCTGCGCAAAGCGTCACATTGCTGAGTGTTGCGGGCACAACGCACCCATCGATATTAAGCACCTGGCTGGCTAGTGCCACCGCCTCGGCAAAGCTGCCGGTCATTTTCTCAAGTGCTGTAAGGAAGAGATTACCAAAGGCATGCCCCTTAAAACTCCCCTCATCGAAGCGATAATTAAAGAGGTCGCGCACCTTGGGGCTATTACTCAGCGCCACGAGGCACTGGCGCACATCGCCAGGTGGCAAGACGCCGAGCTCGTCGCGCAGTTGGCCCGTCGAGCCGCCATCATCTGCCATATTGACGAGCGCTGTGACCTGCGAGGCATACTGCCTCAGGCCTGTCAGGAGCGTAAAGCTCCCCGTCCCGCCGCCGATGACGACGACGCGTGCTCCACCATTGCTCTGTGCCATGTATTATTCCTCCCGATTATTATGACTACGTGAACGACTGCGTGATGCGACTGCTGGTCGGCGTGGCGGTGTAATCACCCCACTCGAACGTGCCGCTGACCCTGGTGTAGATGGTGGCATTTGGGGTGTTTGGGGCGGCGTCGGCGGAGTAGGTTTGGGTGGCACCGCTGGTGTAGAGCGAACAGAGCGTGGCGATGATGATGTAGCTTGCGCCTGTGCGGTAGCTGGCTTAGCACTTGGCTTCTTGCGCGCTGGTACAGACGGCAATGGCTCGATGGGCTGCTCTGCCTGTTTCTTCTGCTGTTGCAACACGCGAGCAAACCATAGCGCACTGGGCCGTGGTGTCCGCTTATACGTCTTATAGTCGACCGCAAAGAGGCCAAAGCGCGGCCAAAACCCTTTATCCCACTCGAAGTTATCGAGGAAGCTCCAGTGCATATACCCCAGCAGCTCTACCCCATTGCCAAGGGCGCGCTGCATGGCTAGGATAGACTGAGTGAGCCATTGCTTGCGGAACTGGTCGCGCTCGTCGGCCACACCGTTCTCCGTCACAAGCAAAGGCAGCTTGTAGCAGCTCCAGAGACGCTCCAGTGCAAGCTCGAGATGATCGGGCTGCATTGTCCAGCCGAGATCATTTGGCGTGGTCTCAGGGTTGTGTATGCGGTAGCCATAGATACGATTACTAAAGTAATAATTAACGGCAATGTAATCACTCTGCCGCACCACCTTGCGCAGGAAATAATCGTCCTGGAAGAACTGCACCACCCGCGCTGTCGCTCGGCTGAGCCAGGCGTCGTCGCCCGGGTAGGTGTAGGCCGAATTCTTGGCCACCGCCACCTTGAAGCGTCGGCTCTTGGCGTGGAGGACTTTGGCTACTTGGTTGTGTGCGTAGGCAAGGTTGCTTAGCACGCGGTAGGTTTGCCACTTGCTGCGGACGTTGGGTGGCCAGGTGCCGTTGTAATAGCTCTCAGTCACGTAGACGCAGGGTTCGTTAATGGTAATGACATAGCGCACCGTGGCGCCAATCTCATCCATCAGTTTATCAACGAAGCGCACGAAGTATTTCACATTATCGCGCTTAGCAAAGCCCCCACGGGCGGCAAACCACACTGGCAGCGTGAAGTGAAACAACGTCACGACTGGCTCTAGCCCAGCATCGGTCAGCGCGGCGAGGTACGCCTTGTAGTATTTGATCGCCTCGACATTCCACGCGCCCTCTTCTGGCTCGATGCGCGACCACTCCACACTAAAGCGCCACGAGGTGAGGCCCATCTTCTTGGCCAGAGCGAAGTCTTGTGCGTAAAGCTCGGCGTGGTTGGCAGCTTTGCCCGAGATATAATTGTTTGGATCTTTGGCGGCACTGGCAATGTGCGGCCAGTTGGGCAAGTCGCCATATTGATATTGGCTCTGAGCAGCGAGGGTCTTGGCCTGAGCTTTTTCCCACTCCGACCACTGGTTGTGCATACCACCCTCGACCTGATGCGCGCTTGTAGCAGCGCCCCAGAGGAAATGTTTTGGAAATTGCACCGTAGATTGTTGCTTAGCCATAATGCTTATTGTACCATCAGCAGAGGATTAAGAAAAATAGAACATTGGGTGGATACACCGTCTCGCTTTCTTCGCACTAGTTTCACCTTCCCACACTCCCTCCGACGGAACACTATAAGGGTGAATATCTCCCAGATATTCACCTCTTGCGTTGGGCTGAGAATCTGTTGGGATAACAACAGATTCTCACACTCCATCGGATGAAGTGCGGGAAGATGGAGCGTGAGAGTCTTGAGATCAACACTCTACCCCGACAAAAATACAGTGCCCTTCCCTACTCCGGCAATTGCTCATTCTCGCGCAAGATTTTCTTGCCGCGCATTTCGTATTTAACGCCGGTCAGGTCGCTCGTGACGTAGTCGTCGTTGAGGAGATTAACAAAAACGGCCGCATCCTTGGCATCCATGATAATGATGCTCCCTGCCGCGTCGTCCGTCATCAGGCCCAGACCCATTTCGTCAGCGTGGTCGATGAGTTGGTCTTGTGTCACCTGGGCAGGATCGAGCTTTTGCAGTTTGGTCACCAGCGCTGGCGTGTCGCGCACCAGACGGTCGAGCGTAAGCCCCTCAGGCAAGGTAAGTTTGAACTGCTGAGTGATGGCAGCGATCTTTTCCTCTGCCACAGCGTGCTTTTTGGCATCGTAGCCAAAGAGCCGGACAAATTTGCTCTCGCTAAAGGCAAAAATATCGTTGCCGACGATCAATACCTGATTATCCGGCGTGATGCGCAGGCCAGCATCAGCCACAAATGGCTGGAACGACCCACCACTGTACATCCAGGCGGTTGCCCCCTTCAGCACCTGCGACTGGGGCAGCAGCTTGGCCACGAAGAATGGCTCGCCATCTGTACCCATCCGGAAGCGCGCAATGATGCCCTTAACCTTCTTAAATTCATGGTCGCCTTCATTAAAGGTCTCGAGGTCTGCCTCGCTGTAGGTGATCTGTTCGATGACTTCCTGAGCATGCACTACCCGGTCGAGCGTGGTGCGCTCGAGAACATTCTCCTCAGCTTTGGCCGCCTCAAAGTCGCGCACCATCAGGCCAGTCGCTGCACCCGTCTGTACCGCTGTGATCATATCGTAGAGGAAGAGCACCTTGAGCTGCGCCTTGAGCTCGGCCGCATAGTTTGTGGCATACACCGTATAGCCCTTGGTAAAGAGGAAGAGATCCACCTCCAGCTGGTCTTTGTCGCGGTCGGCTTGGTTGGCCCAGAGGAAGATATCAGTGGCGCTGGCAGCCGCGTCTGCAGCGGGCTGAGCGGTAGTGTTTGTTGGCTGAGCCTCGGCATGAGCAGCTACATCTGCATCACTCTGCGGCGTAGCAGCTGACTCTGGTGACGTTACTGAGGTGGTATCGGTAGTGGGGGTTTGTGTGTTTGGTTCGTTATGCATGGTTTCTAGTGTACTATATTTGGGGTGTAAAGCCTATTGCTACATCCGGTAGTGTTACCGCTCGTCGCTTGCTGGCCCATGCCCCAGCGTCTCCAGTGTGCGGTCAACCACTTTCTGGGCAAAGCGCTGCATGTCATCATCGCTCCTAAGATCAAGCCCCTCACCTTGGTCAATGAGAAAGCTGTGTGGCGGGAGATCTGAGACCATGGGGATTGGTTCGCCATAGCCTTGACCCGCCATAAACCCCATAGAGTAGCGCAGGTCATTTGACTCATGCTCATTGAGGGCAACTACCCCGCGGCGCAAGAATGCTGGGTGTGCCAAGCAAAATGCCGCTGTGTCGATACCCAGATATTCCCCTGGCTGCACCACCGGTATCTGGTATTCAGCGTAATGGGAAAAGCTATTATTTTGTGTCGATTCCACCATCGTGAGGCCAAGCGAATACCCCTCAGTACGCAATGCCTCGATCGCCGCATACAGTGCCCCACCACGCTGCATAATCCGCTCGGACGAGACATGACTCGCCATTGATGCATTAACGTACATCATTGCCTGCTTCCCGTGAGTATCCTGGCGAACTTGGTAGTCCACCATACACTCGGGCTCACCATGTAGGTAGGCACCAATATCTACCTCATCACCAGCGAAATCCAGCCGAGACTCCACAATTGGTCGCCGCCCCACTAGCTGATCAAGAGCGATACGCCCCACCGCCTGGCACAAATGCTGACGACCCTCTTCCCAGCCATAGCGTGCTAACTCGAGAGCCTCATCCATCGTCTTCGTATCCGACCACCGCCACTCATCTATCTTCAGGCTCGATGCTCTGAGACCAGATTGCTCTTGCTGCTCGGGTGCATGCTGCATCGCATCAATCATCTCACCAATGCTATCGAGCTGGCGAAAGTGCATCGTACGGGCACCGCGCTGCTCCTCAAAACGACGCATCTAGTGCTTCCCTTGCTGCTTACCACCCACGTCGGGGTGCTGCCTCAGCCAATTACACAGGGTGAATCGCCCAGGAACAAAACCGTGGCAGGCTTCGAACTGCTTGGCGTATGCTTGGACGTCATGGTGGTTCAATTGCGAAAAGTGGTCTTTCACAAACTCTATTCGGTTATGTACTTCTATCTTGATGTTGTCATTATCATCATCCTCTGTTCCCCATTGTGTCATGTATCCACGGTCGCGGTGCCAACGCCGATCCTCTACATTGACTGCAGCAACTATATCTGAGATAAGGACTCTTTTTTTCGTCGAGCTATTGTCCTCTCTAAGAACGCGCGCTACTGCCCCGGTGATTGTCGGCGTTTGCAATATGTCCGTTAGCTCACACGAATGCATCGACTCCAAGTCCCAACACACTCGGACAAATACACCAGTGTCGTAGTCGCTTGTGTCTAATTCATCGATATTATAACAGTCTGGTAAGAAACGACGTATAGAACTATCAAGAGATTCCTCAAGCCATTGTTCATGCGCTCTATCGATAGTAATTTCTTTATCCTCTGGTGGTGTAAACCACTCACTATCACTTCTCTTTTCAGTATCTTTTGGCTGAGTTTCTCGAGATGACTTACTGTGAGATTCATCAAGCTCTTTGTCTTTCGTAGCTTTGCGAGTCTTGTAGTCAAGCGCCTCCTGTACCTTCGGCATCAACCGCTTGGCATTCTCAGTTAGCTTCTCGCGGTCATGCTCCTTCATACCCTTATAGAGGAGCATCTCACCCAGCCAGTCCTTGCCAACGCCTTGCTTAGCCAGGCGCACACCATACAGGCTAGCACGCTGGCTAATGATAGCGCGGATGCCAAGCTCACCCAGTGCCTGGCGATGTGCTCGCACTATAGCCAGCCACTCTTTGGGGCTAGGCACCTCACCAGCCGAGATCTCGAGTGGTGAGCGGTTTATCTCCGTGCCAAGTATCAGCGCTTCCTCCAGATATTCATCGGTGTCCATTGGGATGAAGGCAAAGCGGTCGATGGTGGCTGCATCGATCGGTGCCCGGCCCACATACTCACTCGTCGCTCCGCGGCCAATCGTGTTGGCACTGGCGATGAAGCGCGCCATCTCGTGGCGTGGCACTCTGCTATCCGGAAACTCACCATGGCCATTAGCAAGCGCGCTGTTGAGGATAGTTAAAATACTTGCACTGCCATTATCGATCTCATCAAACATAAAGACACCACCATTCTCATACACCTCACGATAAGCTGTGTTATGGTAGTTACCAGTCGCATCGCGATAGCCCATGAGGTCGGACTTGGATGTCGTTGGCCCGAGCGATATAGAGCGAAATGGCAAGCCGAGGCTATTTGCCGCTTGCTCACCGGCAGTCGACTTGCCACTCCCCGCCTCGCCATACAGCCAGATGGGTACATCTGCCTGCAAGGCTGCGCGCACGAGGGGTGTGTGGTAGTGCGACGGTTTGGCTCTGTCGACAAACTGCTGCAATGCAGGGTATTCCTGCTGCCGTGTTGTACGATCTAGCGCGAGGATCGTCCGCAGCGCGTTTACAACCTCCTCGCTCGTCCCTTGGTGTAGTTGCTCTACAACCTGGCGTGCTTCGCTCAAGTCTGCAGTCACCCCTTGGTGCACTGCTTCGATATCGCGCAGTGTTTTGCCGCTCATCAGGTTACTCAGCGACTGGAGCGAAATCTCACCACTCCCTGCAGTATCTGCAGTGGTTTGCTCAGCGCTGCCTGTTAAGGCTCTCTCTCTCTCTCTGGATTTGCCATATTTTCTCCTTATTGTCTAGATTACTTTATTGTAAGAGATATCTAGGAGATTTGTCAATTAGTAAACTACGGGAGCTGCTGAGAGGTTTGCAACGCTCGTATAGGAGCTGAGCATGTTATAAGAACATTCATTTTTGTTTACTATAATCACCGAGAAGCATAAAACGACCCCAGACTTTGAGGTAACAATGCGCTACTGCACCGCATCCTCGCCAAAATGCTTTTGCAGTCGCATTTTTATCGAGCCTTCGTGCCGGCCGAGAGTGCGGCTGAGCTGGCGAATACTCACACCTTGGACGAAGGCCTGCTTGAGCGTCTCATCGTCGGCCTTTGTCCATGGTTTGTAGGCATTGGGGTGGGTCTGGCGCATTGTGGCGATCTTGGCCGCCCAGCTAGTGCTGCCAGTTTTACTCGTTGGCTTCTTCTGCGGCGTCGTGGCACGCTGAGCAGCCTGTTCGCGTAAATATGCAAAGCGCTCGGCATCTTGGGCGGCACGAGTGCGAAGCTGCGTATCGATGATGTATGCTTCATCGCTCATGGTAAGTGCCATCCGATTGATACCAGTGAGAGATATATTATCGAGGCTCTTGACGCGGCTCAGTGCCACATAACCCATACCCGGAACAAAGGCTTTGCGTAGGTCGATGCGCGCGCTATCGAGCGTCATCCCCTGGCTCTTGTGCACAGTAATCGCCCAAGCCAGGCGCAGTGGCAGCTGCGAGATGCTGGCCCGTTTGCGCGTACCATCGCGCAATTCCCAGGTATCGGGCTGCATTGTCACCACATGGCCATTACGAAACTCCACCACGGGGTAGTCTGTGCCTGGCTCGAAGTCTGCTACCAAGCCAATGCTCCCATTAGCAAAGCGCCGCGCTTGGTCGTTCTTGATAGCCATCACCAGTGCCCCCTGCTTGAGCACTAGCACTTCTGGCGCAAGAATGCTCCGCTGGAGCGTGTCAACATAATTTTGCCCACCAGTGCTGCTGCGTTGGTACGATACTTCATCGCCAGGCAGCTCAGCGAGGCGAGCTTGGTTGATCCGATCAACATCGATATTGACGGTATGGAGCTCGGTTAGGTCGCTCTCGTGAGGTGGTTCTACCTCTGTACGAGCCAGTAATTGCTCGGCATGGCGTCGGCGCAGATCACCAGCTCGCATAGCCGTTAGGATGTCTAGCAGAGCGTCGCCCTTTTGCTGGCGGTATTGCTGATCGAGGTACAGAATGGCTGGGTCGAGCTGTCGCCAAGCTTGCGACTGCACCACAAAGCTCCCCTGCCGCCCGCCATCGCGATTAACTGGCGGTAGCTGGAAGAAGTCCCCACTCATCACTACCTGCAGCCCACCAAATGGCTGGCTTGGCACCTCACGCACCCGGCGACACACTTCGTCGATCATATCCAGGCGGTAGTCGTGCAGCATACTAATCTCATCGATGATCAGCACATCTGTCTTGGCAATAATATCGCGCCGTGTCTTCGACAGGTGATCAAAAAAATTGTTCGGCAAGCTATCGTGGATGCCAATCCCCGCCCATGCGTGGATGGTGCTGCCGCCCAGGTGAGTCGCTGCAAGCCCCGTCGTGGCAGTGACGGACACATACTTGCCATCCGCCTTACACTGGCGGATGAACTGCCCCAACACATACGTCTTGCCTGTGCCCGCTGGTCCTGTCAGCAGCGCACTCTGACCACTACGCAAAATCTCCTGTGCAAGTGTCTGATCCATAGGCTCTAGTATACAAGGTTGTGGGGTGAGAGGCAAAGTATGCGTATGTTCTCTATATATAGACAACTCATCATTAACAAAAACACGTTAACACCTATTTCACTCACAAATCCACAACCTTGACATTGCAGCAACACCCTTCTACCATAGATACATTACTTATTTAAGCGAGAGGAGAGACATATGGCACTGCTATCTCGATACAACTACGCCCCTAAGGACATAAATGATGGAGTACATGTATGGGCCGATTGCCCACAGCCCCTGCTCGACGCTGTCGATCCAGACGCTGCCATCGCCTACACTCGCACTCATAATCACAAGGTACCACCACAGTTTGGCGAACGAGATGTAACGCTGCCTGAAGAATACGCAGAAGCTGGCCTAAGCATTGCTACGCTCGGTGCATGTGCAATGGCTGCGGTAACCTACGCGTATGGATTTGATGGTACACCAATGCAAGAACTGGCAACAGGTTTTACGATTGGGTCTGCCACATCACTGATCGGTACTCCTGCTGCTGTTTGTGGCCGAGCTATGTTGGCCGATCGTGGCCATTATGGCCCATTTGCTCATTGGCGCGCCCACCAAAAGACGCGGCAGTTGCGCAAGCTCATCGGTGAGCAATACCAGCCTGTCACCAGCACAGTGCGAGACTTGCAACATATGATAAACGAGCGTAATAGCGAGCAAGACTCATCCGCACTAATCAACCCATTCGACACAGCTGCACTGGCGCAAGTCGTGGACCGTGTTATGCCAGGCCAGTCTGCCCTTCTTGCCCAGTATGAAATGAGCGATGCGCTGCGTGACCCATCAGGCTATAGCGCGCTACGGCACGACGTGCACGAAACACTCTCTCCTCATCTTGACGCCGTATACAAGAGCTACGAACAGCACGATACTACTCATAGTACAGTTTGGTAGCTACTCGCTCAAAAGATATAACTATCTTTTAGAAAGACACAACGAAGTGGAAGTAGAAAGAATAGTATAAGATGTATATACTCGCATTCTACCAGTGAGAGCTCAGCCTCGCCATTCTACCGATCCCACACAAACTCCTCGCCAAAGTGCCCCCAGCGGGCGGTTGGTTCGTAGATGGGCTGGGTGAGCTGGAGCGTAGTAATGATGCCATGCGGGCTGAGGTCGTAGCCTGTGATGGGCTGCTCTACCCCATCGATGATGGCAGTCGCCTCGACGGGCTGGTCGTGGCCGATTGCATACGCGAGGCGCACCAGCACCTCCTGCGCGTGGTGCTGCCGCAGATAATCCACCGCAATGCGCCGCGCCATATACGCCGCCGAGCGATCCACCTTGGTGGCGTCCTTGCCGCTAAAGGCCCCACCACCAATCGGCACGCGTGGCCCATAATTATCGATGATGAGCTTGCGTCCCGTCAGGCCAGCGTCAGCCGCAAAGCCACCAATCTGCCAGTCCCCTGCTGGGTTACAGTGTAGCACTGGTGCATCATATTGCTTATCCTTAAAAAATGTGTTCACATACGTCTGCTGCTGGAGCCACTCCTTGACTGCCTCTGTTAATTCGTCTTTTGGTGCGTGTTGGAAGCTTGCAACAATTGCCGTTATCTGCCCGCCACGCAGTGTTACTTGCGTTTTGCCATCGTAGGGCCAAC
Organism: Candidatus Saccharimonadota bacterium; assembly: GCA_013333645.2. GTDB lineage: Bacteria > Patescibacteriota > Saccharimonadia > Saccharimonadales > Saccharimonadaceae > Saccharimonas. Next base: position 23,435 of record JABCOK020000001.1, read on the forward strand.
GTTGATACAAAAATTGGTTCAATCGCCGCGCCAGCACTGTTTCTAGCGGAAGCAGCTCAGGCGTTTCGTTGCAAGCATAGCCGATCATCACGCCTTGGTCGCCTGCCCCGCCATCATCAACACCGCGAGCAATCTCTGGGCTCTGCTGAGCAATATGCTCAATTATCTCTATCTCATTCCCCGCCAAACGCTGCACAATCGGTGCCACTGCCACCGTCGCCTGCGACGTCACTTCGCCCGTCACAAACACCATGCCATGGCCGCCGCACACTTCCACCGCCACGCGTGCCTGTGGGTCGCGGGCCAGATAGGCATCAAGGATGGCGTCGCTCATTTGGTCGCACAGCTTGTCGGGGTGGCCTGGGCTTACGCTCTCGGCGGTGCGGAATTGTGCTGATGCTATAGTAGTTGCTGTCATAAAAAACTCCCTTCTCTTATCCTGCACTGTCAGGCGAGAAAGGAGCTGCCTTCTTACGCGTCTCATATCTTCCCTGCGCACAGGCTGGAATTAGCACCTTACTCACTTCTTGAGCAGGTTGCTGGCGAGTCATCGGGCCAGTCCCTCGTCGCACTCTGGATATTAGTGATATTGGTAATAGTATAGCATATATTTATACTAGGAATACCCACCTTGTCGATACAGCACAACGCGACAAGAAAGATACAATTGCACTCAAGTTATCTCGCAGCCAGATTTTCCATAGCTAAAAACCGGTCGCTATGACCGGTTTTTAGGTACTTATTTTTCCTCTAGCCGCTCCCCAGCTCGTGCTCGGTTAGCCCATTGGTCGGCGAGCTCATTTTGCTCATGGCCGTTGTGACCGCGCACCCAGATGAGCTTCGGCTGCACGGTGGTATAAAGCGCATAGGCTTCTTGCACAAGCTCAAGGTTCTTGATCGGCCCGCTGCTCTTGCGCCAGCCCTTGGCTGCCCAGCCAGGTGCCCACTTAGTGAGGACATTAACCCAAAATTCGCTATCGGTATGAATCTCACACCCCTCAGCCCCAGCTAACTGCATGGCTGCGATGAGGGCCATCCCCTCCATGCGAATGTTCGTCGTGTTACCTGGCTCGCTGCCCAGCGCTACGGGCTTGCCCTGCTCGATGACGGCATAGCCACCCGGGCCAGGGTTGGGGCTAGCGCTGCCATCAGTGTAGAAAATGCGTGGAGTGGCTGCCATGCTAGTTACCGCGGTCCACGCGCTGGAACTCCATCCAATCTGATGGCCGATACCATTTCGTGTCATTGTTATAGCGCTCGTCAAACTTCGCCTGGTGCCGCGCCAAGAAGTAATGCCTGCCACCATCGTGCTCGGCTTCGTAGCGAATGTACATTTGGTCTGGGTAATTCTTGGGTGCGCCGCTGTAGAGCATCACATCCACTGTGTTGCCCGGGTTGAGCGTGTGCGACTCATTGCGCATATTCCCTAGATACTCCCAGCTCACAACCTTCACCTGCCGGTCGGAATCATTCTTAATGCGTGCCCATACATCTATTTTCGACGCACTCTCATTCCGCACATCAACACGCTCTACGCGCACTACCGGAAAATTACTCATCTGCTTGTCTCCTTGTTTATGGGGTTATCGAGGTAATTATACCATATGGTGCGTGGAGTGCTTACTAAATACAGCTATTGCGTTGATGCTGCACACCATCACTACCTCTGTCATAATCAAGAGCGCTGTCCTTACCTACGCTATATATAGCGTGCCCATATCTAGTGTCTCGGATGGTGTGGAAAAGTCGTGGAGATTTTTTACCGACACTAGACCACTGTTCGGTAATTATTTTTCGCTTTTACACTGCTATATAACCGTCCAACCCACTATGTCTTTCACCCCGAGTGACGATAGGAAGTGAAAACAAGGTAACGCCCTTTACGCAAAGCAAACATTTTATAAGTTTTGCGATACCGTATTCACACATTTAGATTCCGCTATCTTACCAGGCTGTCATGCAGCACACGGAACTGTATATCCTGCAATAATACCTATACCCCTACTGTCTATATACCACTAACCTATTTATAATCTGTTCTCACAAACATCTTTCTTTGTCATAACGAGCCATACGTTGCTACAATGGTGGTATATAATTGCTATACGAATTATCTGGTAAGGTTATTATGAAACTCCAGCGCCTGCTCGCCATTCTGTCGCTCCTCTGCGAGCGAGACAAAGCCACTGCTCAGGAACTAGCCGATCGCTTTGAGGTGTCGAAACGTACTATTTTGCGCGATATCGAGACGCTGAACCAGGCAGGTATTCCTATCATCACTCGGGCTGGCCGCGATGGTGGGCTTGCCCTCATGCCACACTACACGCTTGATCGGCGCATTCTCTCCACTACCGACAAGCAACATCTAGCGAGTGCGCTGACAGGTCTCCAGAGCATCGCCCGTCAATCATCAATCACTACCTTGCACGCCAAGCTTCTCCCCGAAGATGACCAGTCTGCAATACCGATATATGCTATCAACTTTAGACCCTGGGCGGCAGAGCACCCAGTTCAGCACAAGATTGAGCAATTGCAGCAGGCGATCGAGGAGCAATACTGCATGCAGATGTGCTACATTGGCTATGATGGCCAGACAGAGCGGGTGATCGAGCCGCATCAGCTGGTGTTTCGGCAAGCGAGCTGGTATGTATGGGCGTTTTGCCGGCTGCGCCAGGATTTTCGTCTCTTCAAGTTGCGGCGCATCATTCGCCTCTCGCCGCGAGAGGAGAGCTTCTCGCCCAGGCCTTACCCAGACGCCTCTACTAGTGACGACTACTCGAGCAGCGTTGTCTTCTCGCGCCAACCAATCGCTGGCTACACGCGCGTAGAGCTCCGCTATGCTGCGCATGATGCGCTAGCGGTAGTGGAGGTGCTTGACGGATCATTTCTCGATGTCGACCATGCTCATGTTATCTTTTATACGCCGCAGCTCGCAATCGCCTGCGAAGCAATCTGCCACCTCCCGCCCAGTGTCATCGTCGATGAGCCAGCACAGCTCCGCGCGATGGTAGCGCAGCGCCGAAGCGCAGAGTGATATCAAAAAACACAAAACATCAATCAATACTGACACACTGTTGTCATCATTTGTGGTATATACTTGAGAGACAATACACTAATCGGTATATCGCAAGGAGGTACCTCATGATTGATCATTTCGGCATCATCGTTAACAATATTGAAGCAAGCAAGGCCTTTTATGAGGCGGTATTGGCGCCACTGGGCTATGCCAAGACAATTGACGAATCATATGGCGCGGGCTTTAGCAATCCAGACCGGACGCAGCATACCGGGATATTTTGGCTTGGGCAAGGCGAGCCATCATCGCCACTACACTTTGCTTTTACTGCACCGTCGCGGGCAGCAGTTGATGCATTCTATGCAGCTGGCCTAGCAGCAGGAGCACAGGACAATGGCGCACCAGGCGTGCGGGCGATCTATCATCCAGACTATTATGGCGCCTTCCTCATCGACCCAAACGGGCATAACATCGAGGCAGTGTGCCACGCTGTTGTATAGGGACGCCCCTACCCTATCGGTGGGTGACAGGGTATCTACGTGAAGATCATTTCTTAGTCAATAACGGCTAAACGCAACGGTTTGATCACTCCGCGAGGAGCGATGCTCCGGTCACTGCCAAAGCAAAGAAGCTCGTATAAACGACCGAGCTTCTTATGTTTCCACAGGCTTGTATATAGCGTAGCTATGGTAGCTATGCCTCTTGTGAGGTATGAGCTTACGGCAGGAGTATTGCTACGTCACCACGCTTACTGTGCTTGTTCATGGTTTTTTGCAGTGTCTTTGTATCAAAGGTCATATCTGCATCGGCCTGCTTGTCAAGGAGCAGGTACTGGGCCATTGCCATAGCAGCGAGCTTACCAATGCACCGTGCGCGCACTACCTCTGGGTTGTGCCGCTCATTAACCATACCTCTCTTTGCAACGTCAACCGGCCGAATAAGTGCGAGGACATTTACTACTCCATCACCATCACCATCACCATCACCATCATCTTCGCCTTCGCCCATCCAGCCACACAGCTCGCTTGTCATACCGGGCAACGCAGTAGCTGCAAAATCACATGTTGGCACAATGCGCCGATCGACAAAATCCATATAACTGCCCTGCGTCGTATGGACGGCATCCACCACTAGACGCTGCTCGGGCCCCTCACCTTCTAGACGTATGTCAGTTGCTAGGCTAACTGGTGCAGTATGTGCACCGTCGTAGCGCTTGATCGATGGTGGAATAACAGAATCAGTATGAATCTGTACGTAATTCGGTATTGAACTTTTTTCAAATAATTTCATAATGCTCCTTATCATATATGATATACTGATAATTTGCAAGTCATATTACCTCTGTTTTTACCAATACCCTATAGGCCATACCCTATATAGACTCATAGATGAATTTAATAGAATTGCACTATAAGCAAGATACAGCTAGTACTTAGCTACAACTATTATTCAAAGCTATGCACTATAGCCTACTGCCTATGTAGGCTAAGGGGTATATTTTGCACAAGAATGGACAATCAGGACGCGCTCTTTAGCACATTACAATCCTTTGTATCTGCGCTAACCTCACCTCTTCCCTGCTGCTTCATCTGGTACATTGCATCACTTAGCTAGCTTTCATCCAGCTCTCAGCAATCGATGTATGCAGCGCAAATGTCGATCACCAGCAGCCTGATGGAAGTGTCACAGGCGGGATATAAACAAAACTGAGTCTAAAGCTCTTATCGCTGATACCGCTGCACAAACTGGCGCAGAATTTTGATTGGCTCGGTGACGGTTTGCTGGCGGGCATTGGCGATGAGAGTATCGGCTTCGTCCGGAGCACAGTAGCCAGCATGGCGATAGATATCAATGCGCAGGGCAAGACTCTCAGGGTCGAGCTCGGGATGGAACTGTGTGGCATACACGTTGCGCCCCACGCGCAGCATCTGCACACAGGTGCGCGAGCGTGCTAGGACGGTACAGGCAGCTGGCGGCTCGAGCACTCCTTCTTTGTGCCCAACGAAGCCGTCGAAGGTAGTAGGTAAGCCAGCGAGAAGTGAGTCATCCCTAGCTGCTGGCGTGAGGGTGATCGGCACAGTACCAATTGCCTCACCATACGCAAAGCTAGGCGTACCACCCAGTGCCGACACCAGCGCGCCAACCCCCAGGCAGGCACCAAGAAATGGCATATCATGGGTAATAATCTCGCGCAGCAGTGGCATCATCACGGCTTCGAACTCGCGCTGCTCGGCGGGTTTCTCGGCCGGAGCGTAGGCAAAGTTGGCCGGGCCACCACCCATCAGCACACCACTATAGGCAGCAAGCGGCTGCGCGGGGCGCTGCCCTGCCTCGATGCGCACTCGCTCGAGGTCGGTTGGCGCAAGGCCACCAAAGTGCAAAAATGCCTGATATTCATTATCCGACGCCTCGTCCTCAGGGCGCGACTGCAGTAGTACAAATGGTTTCGTCATACTCCTTAGTGTAGCATGGCCTGGCAGTAGCTAATACCCCCTGCAGACATGTGCTATGGGGTATGGGGTATCTATTGTGAGGTCATCGCAAGAAGATACCACTCACTTGCGGAATATCCTAGTAGCCAACGCCTCGCAAACGTGCACTCTCGCACCAAAAGAGCTGCTCCTATATACAGAGCAGCTCTGGTGGCCATCAAGAGGCGGGGGTTATTTATCCATCTTGCCTTTTACGTAGCCCTTGGTTTCGTGAGCTTTGTTTTCGATGTCGTTTGCCTTGTCTTTCACAGTGTCGACGGCGTTTTGCGCAGCGTCTTTGGCCTTCTCGGCTACTTCTTCGGCTTTGTCTTTTGCGTCACTGGCTGCTGCTTTGACCTTAGCTTGTGCGTCATCGGCTTTGGCTTTGATATCATCGGTAAGTCCCATGTGAGATCCTCCATGGTTAGTGTTGGTACTGTCTTATTATAGCAATGTTGGGCGATAATAGCGAGCCACCTACTAGCGAAAAGGGAGCTGCTATAGCCGTATACCTCTATTCTATGGGTAATAATACCCCTGTTATCTATATCTTTATTGATAAAGCATAGAGATTCGCTATCGTGGTGATCTATTTACTCGCCGTGTCGCTTGAGCTGCTCAGGTATTCTTCTGCATCGCGAATAAGGAAGAGGCTGACGTCGTCGCGGGTTTTGCCAGCCTTATGGAAGGGTGTGCTGATAACATGGATGAGGATGATCATATACACCAAGACAAAACTAATCAGCCCCACGACCGTCAGGCTGGCGACAAATGGGTCGATGTTGGTAATAAGCAAGAGACCAAGCAACGCCACCACAATAGAGCGCGCCAAGATAGATGCCGAGGGGATAAAGCGAATCCGCTGAATGTAATCGACCCGATGGCGGTGGCGGAGCAGCACCGTCTGTTGCTGCTTAAGCTTGACGATGAAGTTGGGTGGTACATTGCCCTGCTCCATCGTGGCAAAATACGGCGTTAAGCCCCGGATGTCCTGCCGGGCATCGTAGGCCGAGTGACGCACATCGCTCGAAAACCCTTGGGTTACAGCATGGAGCTGGTGCCGAAAGCCATCGATATCAAACACCGGATAGCTCTGATGAATCGCCGCGGCGTCATCATACATATCTTCTAGTAGCGCCGCAAACTCCGCTGGGATCCGCTCCGACTCTTTGTAGTCTGCGATCGTAGCCGAGAGCAAAAAACCAATCACAAAGGTCACGCTAGATATGACGCTATTATGCAATGAGCTCTGCTCAATCGGCTCCCACCCCAGGCGGTGCAGGACGAACTTCACGCTCACCACCACTGTCGCCACTGCCAGCGCCTGCCAAAAAATCCGCAGGAGCTTACCCCGCTGCTTAATCTGTTTTATCTGCTTGATAGGTCGATTCATAATTTCTCTATTATACCGTATGAAGCGCAGAAGACAATTGTCTTGCCCTGTTGTGTATGCAATCAACTAGGTGTAGTCATATCGCTAGCTAAGGAATATGATATACCCACACCCCTACTACCCTTATAGGTCACCCCTATGGCGCGGAGCAAGTTCCTCCACCGAGGCAACGTCGCGTAGCCATGGGAAATGCCGCAGCAGCACCGCTGATTGCACAAGTTCTTGCCAGGAGATTGCTCGAGTGATAATCCGCTCGCCTGCATCGCAGTGCGGTGGCATGTGGCGCACGGGTTGCTGGGCCAACACAAGGTGGATAAACCACTCCATCTTCGGCTCGGGCTGCACCACCTCTAGCAGCTGCCAGTCGGCAAATTCCCAACCTGTCTCCTCGCGCAGTTCGCGCTGCGCCGCCGCGATGATGGTTGTATCCTCGGGGTCGACCCGTCCCGCCGGTAGGTGGCCACGCCGCACGATGCCGCCTGGCTGCTCTTCATCATTCACCAGCACCTTGCCTGTATCATCGACCGCAATGATGAATACTGTATCGGGCCGGCGTACCATTTCGAAGGTCGCCACCGAGCCATCATACAGTCGCTGTGGCCACTGATAAACACTAAATATCTCGCCCACAAAGACACACTGTGCCTCGGGCGGAATCAGCCGAGCATGGGGTGGAATGGTACGTTGTGTCATGATGGTATTGTAGCATTGTTCACGTTTTCACACATTTCTCACTGCACCCATCTTCCAAAAATTCGCCCCCGCACTGCATATCTGCTACAATAATCCTTATGCATCATGATATCGAAACAATCCTCTTTACCAACGATGACATTGCGCGGGCGGTGGCGCGCCTGGGCCAGCAGCTGAGCCAGGAATACGCTGATAAAAACCCGCTGGTGGTGGGGATTCTGCGCGGGGCGGCGCCCTTTATGATCGACCTGGTGCGGGCGATGGATTGCTACCTAGAGATTGATTTTATGGATGTTTCGAGCTATGGCGATGAGCTGACTTCCACCGGCAATGTGCGCATCCTCAAAGACCTCGATACGGATGTGGCTGGCCGGCATGTGCTGCTGGTGGAAGACATCGTGGATACGGGCCACACCGCCCAGGCGCTGTTTGAGCTCTTTGCCGGGCGCCACACCGCCAGCACCAAGCTCTGCACCCTGCTAGATAAGCCCGAGCGCCGCACGGTGGATGTGCAGGCCGACTACATCGGCATCCCCACCCCCAACGAATTCGTGGTGGGCTACGGCCTCGACTACCGCCAGCACTACCGCAACTTGCCGTATATTGGTGTGCTGAAGCCGGCGGTGTATCAGTAAGCACGCCCGGCACCTAGCACCCAACAACCCCACGCTATCGCTAGCGTGGGGTTGCTTGTGTATACTGCGGGGCGCAGCTTAGTTGTCGAACGTCGCGACAATATTCATATGACCAGTTGAGGTGCCGTCAGGGTTATTTACCCAGTTACTGACAAACATCCAACCATAGGTTGCCGAAATGTAGCGCGGCTTGTTTGGGTTGTAGCCGGGCGCCCAATCCACTTCGTCGATATCATTCATGGTGCGATCAGCCACAGTCATCCGCATGCCACCTCTGTCTTGTGGTTTGGTCGTAACGCGGCGTGAGGCCTGGAACCACTCTGGTGCTGGCTGTGCCTTAGCTCGCTTGTCCCACCAGTGTTGGCCGGGTTGGTTGATCTTGGTACCGCGGCGTGGCAAGGTCCAGTACCAGCTGGATGCCCACACAGCCTTGTTGTTCTTGTCGTACACGACGATATTGCGGTCACTCTGGAAAGCTAGGCGCGTGCCTTTGCCCTGGGTGTTGGATGACCACTGGGCAGCACCGGTGTGGCTGTAGAGTACCAAGTTGCCATCCTTTTGGAAGGTGAGGATAAATTCGCGGCCACCGCTAGTTTTGCCCGTCGTCAGGCAGAAGTTGTTTGGCGTAAAGTTGACGGTCTTGTTACCCCAGTTGAAACTAGCCGTGCGTTCATACACAGCCTTCGTCTTTTTATCATAATACTCACCGCCACTCAGCTGCCAGTGGTAGGTGTCGAAAAATTCATTCTTGGGGCCGCCTGCAGCACCTAGGCCACGACCGTCCTCGGTTGTCTTCCAGTATTCGTATGAGTTCATGCTTTTAACCCGGCCGATCATTGCACTACACGTATTGCGAGCATCATTGATCTCGCGCTGGGTCGCACCAGCTTGTGCACCACCAAAGCACACCAATGCAGCCACAACTGCCGCACCGGCCAGCGGGTAGATTGCTAACTTTTTCATTGTCATTACTCCTTTGTAGAGAAGAGTTAGGCTAATATATATGCCTGATTATAGCCAATGCATATAAAACAAAAAAGACACAAATGATGCACAATTGACAACTATCTGAGATACCTATGTTTCTCTACACACAAAAATACCACGCTCCCCCACCTCTCATCTCTGATTTAAACCATCCACCTACCAAAACCCCGCACCATTATCTGATGCGGGGCTGGCGAACCAAGCGAGCTATTAGCCCACTCGCGACGGGCGCTGCTTAGTTATCAAACGTCCCAACGATGTTGACGTGGTTTCGTATGCCATCGCCTCGTGCTTCGTTGGTCACCACTACCGAGCCATAGGTAGCGCGCTGTGGGTACTGTGGCGAGGCCCAGTTGGTCTCGGGGATACCCTCGATGGTGCGGTCGGTGGCGCGCAGAGTGAGCACGCCAGTGTCTTGTGGCTTGGTTGTGGTGCGACGCGACGCATGAAACCACTCTGGTGTTTGCTGTGCCTTGCCATAGCCGTGCCACCAGCGCTGGCCGGGCTGAGCAATCTTGGCACCGCGGCGCGGGGTACTCCACTGCCAGCTGGATGCCCAGATGGCTTTGTTGTTCTTGTCGTACACGACGATGTTGCGGTCGCCCTGAAAGGCCAGGCGTGCACCCTTACCTTGAGTATTCGATGCCCACTGAACTGTACCAGTGTGGCTATAAAGCACCAAGTTGCCATCCTTTTGGAAGGTAAGAAGGAGCTCGCGGCCACCCGTCGTCTTGCCACTACTCAAGCAGAAGTTCCCTGGCGCAAAGTTGACTGTCTTACTCCCCCAGACAAAGCGCCCGCTGTTGGCAAATGATTCGTTGGAGGCCCAGTCGTACACCTCTGTGCCGGCCACCACCCAGCCATGCTGCTGGCGAAAGCTGTTGGTTGCATCGGCGCTGTGATCCTCTGGGTAGCCCTCCGGCATCTTCCAGTAGGCATATGCATTGGCTGCCTTGACCTGCCCTACCACTGTGCTACACGCTGCACGCGCTGTACTGAGCTCTTGCTCGGTCGCATGAGCTGGTGCGCCACCCAGGCACACCATGGCCGCTGCCACTGCCACGCCAGCCAGCGAATAGTTAATTAACTTCGTCATACACCCTCCTTTGTGTTAGGTTGTTGTGCCTCTAGTATACCCCACTACCCTCTGCTGCAATAGCCCAAAAGACCGCCCCTTATTACCCCATCTCTGTAGCAGTGTAAAAACCACATCGTGCTGTGGAAATCGCGTGGATAACTACCCACACTGCGAGAATATACAGTGCTCTCTCGCCCTGGCAAAAATATGCATTATGCAGCGAGTCTTGCAAGATTATGGGCCTAACCCCTTGCAAAAAACTAACCATAAGCGTTATAATCATGCTCATAACGTTTTTAGACAAAAACAGGGGGGACAAAACGGTGATAAAAAAAGCAATCATTGTGCTTGCGGCACTTGGTAGTGTTGTGTTGCTTGCACTTCTCTATCATGGCACAACGCATGCCGACCAATGGGGTATGGTGTGGCACGACGAGTTTACTGGCTCGGCTGTGTCTGGTGAGTGGGACATACTAAAGCAAAATACTGACAACTTGCGCAATACCCACCTCGCCTACAGCCCAAATAATCTCAAGGTTGCCAACAGCCATCTCGAGATTACCACGCAGCGCCACTGCGTGAGCAATTTGAACGAGCCGCTCACCAGTGCCAACATGAGTGAGCAGCCCTGCCCCAGCGGCACCACAACCCGCTACCTTAGTGGACGGGTCAAAAACAAGGGCAAGGTTGTGGATGGCACCAAGCCATTCCGAGCAGAGATTCGGGCGAAGTTTAATTGGAATGGCAAGCGCGGTACACGACCGTCGCTGTGGATGGTAAGTGGCAATACCCTGCAGAACTGCAACGACAACCCCAAGGCCAACGACCCATACGGCGAGCTAGACATCATCGAGTGGTACTCATCCACACCAAATTACGCGTGGTCGACTACCCACATGTCGTGCTACCACCACGGCGTCGATGGCAAATGGAAGACCGGCTGGCGGACACGCTCCCTCTCGCACAGTGGTGAGCACTATGCTGGTGCGCGGCCAGGCTCATTTGCATACGAGTGGCACACCTGGGCGGTAGAGTACGATGGTACGACGGTCAAGTACTTTGTAGACGACGAGCCCATCAAGGTATATCGCTACCATGTGAGCCCTACTGACGATGGCAACATCTTCCCTAGAAAGGATGCCGAACCACTGACGAAGGTCGCCAGCCAGGAGAATATCAATGGTGCATTCCACCGTGGCTGGCAATTCATCCTCAATGACTACGTCGAGATTAGCAAAAATCTCAGCCCTATCGACCCGTCTGAGCCATTCCCCACACAGACGATGCTGATCGACTATGTGCGCGTCTTCCAAAAGGGTGCGGGTACGCAGCCACCCGAGACACCAGTGCCAGCAACTGGCACAAAATGGACCAAGCAGACTGCCGCCGGTGACCGCAAATGGTCTGCCCTCACTAGCTCGGCCGATGGGAGTAAGCTTGCTGCCACTGCCTGGGGTGGCACAATCCACACCTCGCAAGATGGTGGTGCAACGTGGACGGAGCAGCCAAAGTCGGAGGTGCGCAACTGGGTGAGCATCGCAAGCTCGGCTGATGGGAGTAAGCTTGCGGCACTCTACGATTGGGGCGGCTACATCATGACATCGCAAGACGGCGGTGCAACGTGGCACAAGCACGCGATGAGTGGGTCGATCAACTGGATGTCAATCGCGAGCTCGGCTGATGGTAATAAGCTGGTGGCTGTCGCCAAGGATCACGTTATCTACACCTCGCGTGATGGCGGTGCAACCTGGACGGAGCAACCAAAGTCGGGCAGCCGCAAATGGCGCGCCGTCACAAGCTCGGCCGATGGCAATAAACTAGCTGCAGTCGTCGAAGGCGGCGCCATCTACACCTCTTCGAACGGTGGCGCGACGTGGACGGAGCGCACCCAAGCTGGCAGCCACACCTGGACATCGATTGCTAGCTCACCCGATGGCACAAAGCTGGTCGCAACAGCCGCTGGTGGCTATATCTATACTTCGGCCGACGGTGGTGCGACGTGGACGGAGCACAGTGTCGATGGCCGACACAACTGGACAGCTGCAACCATCTCGGCCGATGGCAACACCCTAGCCGCAACAGCCGGCGGTGGTGGCTACATCTATGTATCGACCGATGGCGGTGCAACGTGGGTAGCTCAGACGTCTCCTGGCGTGCCCAACTGGTCAGCCCTTGCCAGCTCGACCGATGGGAGCAAGCTGGTGGCTGCTGCCTACGGTGGCATGATATATACCACCACTCCACCGGTAGATGATCGCACACTGGCCGCTGCCGAAGCTGCTCTAGCTCGAGCCGAAGCCAGCAAGAGCCCTGCAGATATTGCTACTGCTCAAGCCCGCATTGCTGCCGTCAAGGATGCACACAAACAAGCCGCCCTCCAGGCTCGACTCAACGCCATCACATCAGCCCCATCAGCCCCATCCACACCAACACCCAAGCAGCCCACGCAGCCAAATCAGCCGACCAACTCGACTACAATCCCTCAGCCACACGGCGGTGCGGTATCGCTTGCTACAGCCGGTACACCCTGCAGCCACATTGCTTCGGCCGAGCCAGCAGCTGCTCCCCAGCAGTACCAAGGCCGAGTTCTGCGCAATAGTGTTCGCTTCACCATCACCTGTGCTGGGCGCACAGCGCACACTGGCTACACCACTCATGTCGCACTGACACTCAGCACGCGCTATCGCGACCCAAGCCGCCTCACCGTGCTCAAACTTGCTAAAGGTGGCTCGATCATCGAAGATATCACAAGCAGGATCAACTTCAGCACAAACCCCAGCGGCACACGCACAACCATCGCTTACGACGTAACCGACGGTGGCTTTGGCGACGAAGACGGCGCTGCCAACGGCACGATCCTCGACCCCATCGCCATCTACGAAGATACATCGCACACCGGCTCTACGGGCAGCTCACCCCACCGTGGCGGGCTCCTCGCCAACACCGGCGATAGCCTCCTCCCCATCGCCCTCGCTGCAATTACACTGGGCAGCGGCGGGGTGTGGATGCTCCGCAGGCGGCGCTCGTAGCGCACTGCTACCCCACGCAGGTGCACCTCGGCTTGGATACTATGCTATCCAAGCCGATTTCTTTTGCCTCCTCGCGTGTATTGGTGTGTATATATAAGCTTGCTAGTACGAGCGAGATTCACATTGCTAGCAGTGTGAGGTTGGCGCTCTAACCACCTCCCGCACTGCTTTGGGTAAAATAAGGGCACGCTATACGTGCCTCTCCCCTCCCCAAAATCACAAACCATCCTCAATAGGTGGAGGACTAATCATCGGCTCAATGTGATCACCCACACTGCCATTGATGTAGATCACAAGGCCGATGCATTAGTGATTGACACCAAGATACATCGCACAGGAAGCAAGTTCCATCGGTCGCCATCATCTCTAACCCCGACCATCACCGCGCAATGCAAAGGCCGCACCAACACAGCAGCAGCCCTACCCATTCTTCCTCAAGAGCCCCTAGCAGCGCGCTGGTGCTGGCGTTCTACCTGTGTAAGGTATTTGTCTTGCTGCTTATGCTCAAGTACTGTGACGGTGTATCACTACTACATTAGCGCCCAAGCCGCTTAATAATATGTAATTGCTCTATAATGAGCACTCTACCCTACCCCAACCAAAAAAGAGAAAGGCATACGGTATGCCTTTCTCTTGGGTATAGAGACGCTGCAGTGCAGTGCTCTAGTTCTTGCGGCTCTTGACGAACCAGAAGCTTCCGGCGCCAAGACCACTGGCTGCGAGTGCAGCAACGAGCCATACGCTGTCGCCGGTGTCGGCGAGAGCTGGACCTTCGTGCTTAGCAGGAGCGGCAGCCTCTGCTGCTGGTTTAGCTGCAGGTGCTGGGTTGGCTGCTGGTGCTTGCCCTGCAGCTGGAGCCGGCTCTTCTGCTGGTGCAGGTTCTACGGCTGGCTCAGCTGGAGCAGGTGTAGCTGGAGCTGGGTTGGCAGGCGCAGGTGTGGCCGGAGCAGGATTTGCAGGCGCGGGCGTTGCGGGCGCAGGGTTAGCTGGTGCAGGATTTGCTGGGGCCGGAGTCGCAGGTGCGGGCGTCGCTGGAGCGGGTGTAGCTGGTGCTGGAGTGGCCGGAGCAGGTGTAGCGGGCGCAGGATTGGCCGGAGCTGGGTTAGCCGGTGCCGGGTTTGCCGGAGCGGGGTTGGCGGGCGCTGGGTTGGCTGGAGCTGGCTGCACAACTGGCTTGTCCTTAGCTGTTGCTGTGTTGATGTTGCCGCCGTTGAGTGCTGCAGCGAGGCGTGCCCCGTCGTCTGACATAACAACAGCCGACCACGCACCGGTAGCAGCGCTGTCATTTTCCATCCAGGTGACACCACCATCGTCTGAAGTGTAGATCTTGCCACCATTGACGGTTGCGGCGAGCTTCATACCATCGGCCGAGCTCGCGATCGATGTCCACTTCTGAGTGCCAGCAGCTACTTGCTCTGTCCAGGTTACACCGCTGTCTGTCGAGGTGTAGACAACACCGTCGGCAACAGTTGCGGCAAGCTTGGTGCCGTCTGCTGAGCCAGCGATTGATGTCCATTTCTTCGCACCTGGGTTGGCTTGCTCTTTCCAGCTTGCGCCAGAGTTGGTGGAGGTAAATACCCCACGGTTGGTTGCTACAGCGGCGAGCTTGGTGCCATCGGCCGAGCTAGTAACAGACACCCAGTCACCAGCAGCTCCTGGGAGACCATTTTTCGTCCAGGTAGCACCTGAGTCATTTGAGGTGTACATGTAGCCACCCCATTGGTAAAAGGCAGCGATCTTACTACCATCGGCCGAGCTGGCAAGAGCCGTCCACTTTTGTGGAGCGGCAAGACCAGTTATTGGTCGTTCCATCCAGGTGACACCGCTGTCTGTCGAGGTGTAGACATTCCCGACATTCACTGCTGCGACGAGCTTAGTGCCATCGGCCGAGCCAGCCATTGCCGACCAGTTCTTTGCACCAGAGCCAGCTTGGTCCTTCCAGGCCACCTCTTGGGCGGCACGTGTGGGCTGGGCAAACAATGCCACCATGGCAGCTACCGCCACCAGGCATCCAGCCTGAGACACACGCGTCAGTGTTCTCCATTTATTATGTTTTGCTTGCCTGAGTTCCCTCATGCAATAACCCTCCTTTTTGTTGTGAAACACAACACCTTAAATATAACGTTCGCATTATATCATTATTACGCTTATGGTAACAAGGGGTAATCAAACGGTGATCGGCAGTATATTTCGCTACGCGCTACGAGTGGTGATATTTGTCGTTGTTACTGGAGCTGTATTGGGTAGAAATCCACCGCATCATATGGTATATTGCAAGACCTAGCACAAGCAGCAACGATAGATACACGAGTATGAATTTTGCCCTAGTCGCTACTGTTGTACTAGCCACCAGTGCTGGGTTCGCAAGTGCCGGAAATTGGCTCAGCATGAACGCAAAAGCTATATTCTCCCACCAATCACAGACAGCAGCCACTACGGGAAGCAAACTTGCCCACCGGGCCCAGCCCAGCTTCCACCGCTGCAGCGGGAGGCGCCGGAGAAAAAACACCAAAGTACAAGCATAAAACACCGCATAGATGGCTGCATAGCAGGTATCGATTGGCAAAAAGACATGCAAATAGGCACTTCTACCAGCCTCACCCAGAGCAGTTAATGTATGATTGATGTGGGCGGTATTGTTGCCAAAGTTAAGGTCAAGGATTGCCGCACCACCAGACACCAGCGACACGTAACTAGCCGCCTGTCGCATCGCAGCCATACCAAGGAGAAAAATTACCAGCAGTCCCCCAATATGACGAAGCTTTACCACTTGAATACGACGAGTTATATGCATGATTTCATTATACCTCTCTAATATTTTGAACCTACTTAGCCCACTCTGTAGCAAGTGCAAAAGCAGTGCTTATATAGCAACTCGCAAACACTACCAGCCACGCCACAAGCGAGACAATGCCTACTGCTGAGCTAGCCAACAGTGAGCTCCCACCAACGACCAGAAGTAGCATAACTTGCGAGAAGCCATTAAACGTCCCATGCAGCACGGCAGCAAGCCACACACTTCGGGTCCGCTCAACGACAAAGCCAAGCACAAGCGACATCACCACACAAAATCCAATGAATAACACCGACCCCGGAAGCGCGTTCGCTGTGCCATAGTTATACCCTAGGGCAATCAGTGGAATATGCCACAGCCCCCACAGCACGCCAATCGTCACATATTTCTTGCAAAATGGCCGTCCAGCAAATGCCTGCGCAAGGTAACCACGCCACATAATCTCTTCCGCCATTGCAAAGATCGCATTTACCGTTAGCCCAGCCATCAATGCACCAAAGATACCAAGTGGCAGCATGGCAAGCGGTGTTGGTGGCATATTCATCGCGCTAGTATCGACCGATGTGCCGATGAGCTTCTCAAGGTTGTGCACCAAGTGTCCATTAGTCGTTGCCAGGTGCCCAAAAGTCTCTGGCCACAGCCAGCCAAGAATAGCAACGGAGCCTATCATCAATACTGCCCAGGCCAAGAATAGCCCAGCGACCAATGCATACTTCTTCACGGTAATTTGTCTCAATGATAACAACGCACGAAATGGTATTGGTATGCCAAGCATCAATCGACTCAGTAAGAGCGTATACAGTGGTACCGGCATATACAAAACTGCGATGTACGCCAAGCGCAATGCTAGCGCTACTGGCGGCGCGCTACTACTCGTCGCAGCTATAACCGCCCAGTAGCCACCTCCGGCGAGTGCCGTCAAGAGAAAGAGGGTGATGAGTACTTTGTTGCGATGCTCTTTTTTAATGAGAGGGTGTGAATTGGATGTTTTTTCTGTCGTGTTACTCATATAGTATACACCTAGCCTTTTGTGATTTTGTTCGTATGAGGTGATTATACCACCCTGAAGCTTTTCTCGCTATTTACTTATATAGATAATTGTCCACCATAACTAAGTTAGCTCATTTGCTTTATTCTTCTATCGTCGCTACAATAGAGCTATTAAGACGAAAAGGTTCCGAACGGTTAATTGCCTAAGGACCCTTTTTTCTATTTAGTGCCGGACAGCTAACTTACTGCCTCAAGCTATGCGGCCGCCGTCTCCTCCCTCATCACCCGCACCTGCCATTGGCGTTCGTGGGTGGCGGCGGCTCGGTCGCCAGGGTGAAGGAGACTGATGACCTTGATGGCGTAGTCGCTAGCTACTACGGTGTGCTCTGGCATGTGACCAGTGCCGATGCGGTTCACTTACTGTAGTATATCTATCCAACACTCAATACTCTCTTGGCCACTCATTACTTTACTGATCTCAGCAGCTTTATATAAGAAGTTTTGGCAATCAATGATTATACCAAAAACCTCGACGGGAGACGGATTCAAGTCGAGGCACTATACAGTTGTTGCCATTTCTTGTGCGCCGCATATGCCCGATCGGTCGCATCATAACCGGTGCCTTGTAGGTTGTCAGAGCTGATGAACATCACATCATCACCCTCCTCTCCTGGCGCAAAGTCGAAGTTCTCGGGCCAAACGCGGCAATAAAAACAGATTTGATATGCATCAAGCCGCTCAATATATATCTGGTCTGATGCGTCAAAAAGTTGATAGCGTATATCACCCTGGTAGCCGACCTCTTCATACAGCTCGCGCTTTAGTGATGACTCAATCGTCTCATCGTAATCCATCCCGCCACCAGGCAAATCCCAAAACGGCCGATCGACTTCTTTGACGACCAAGATCTGCCCAGCGTTGTTATATATTAATGCTTTGAGGGAGATGCGGTAGAGGTAATCGTGGCGGACTATTCCGTCTGCATTTTGCGTGATGAGGCGTCCGTTGATGGTGTTTGGCATGGAAATTAAAATACCTCTAGGCTACAATACTTACTCTGCAACCCCTAAAGCCTTTCTATAACATGGATGTATTTCAATCAAAGCAGAATCATCTATATCATCCCATTCTATTTTCGGTGATACCTCAGTACTCCATCTCGTCTTATTACCTTTCTTAATACCAATTAGACTCACTCTAAATAATATTAACAGCACCCTCTTTATGAATTCTGATGAATCCATCCTGTCTTCAAGAACATCCTTAACAAACCTTATCGTAGAGTCTTCTGTGTCTATATCAGTTTTTGGCGGATTATCATTATATTTTCTACATAAGGTCATAACAGCATCTTTATTTATGTCTTTCACAGTCAGTTTATCTTTTTTGTTTTTAAGTAGACTTATCAATTGCTTTAACCCAGGGTAGTCAGAAAACCACTCGTAGTAGAGCGAATCTAGCCTACTCCTTGAATATCTTTCTTCTGCTTCTATAATTGTACTCTCACGTATAACGCCATCGTTCTCTTCGATTGCGCACTCTATACAAAAATTCACAAACTCAATCACATCTCGTGGCCTCATTAGAGTCCTATCAATTATATAATCAATGGTCGAAGTGCCTAGCACCTCATTGGGTAATATGTCCTTATAACTAAGTCTCGTTCTTTTAGAGTATCGGTGCTTAAATTGATAATTTATACGCTCATCAATAAGCTTTATCAATTGTGCGCGATTCCATCTGATGTTAAGAAACAAAGAACTATATTTTTCTTCTTGAAATCCAGAATCTTTCGAGATATCAAATACTCTCCCGATTAGATCATACCGCAGCGTTGCTAACGGCTTTATATTCTGTAGTCTGTTTAAGTCTCTTAGTGTCTCAATAAGAGATTTTATTAACTTATATCTTATATCATTGCCAACCCATTTCTCGTCTAGTCTATCGACGACTATATAGTACTTCACTTTATGATATTCAATAAAATCATCCAGCATATCGAGCAGTCCCATAACTTCTTTCATCTGGACATCATTGACTATAGACTGCCCTCTTTGTTTTATCTCCTGGATTTGCTCACGAGATAGTTCCATTCTTCCTTTTATTTTAGATTGTAAACCAGCAGCATCCATACCTAGACTAGCTCCAACTCTGTTCTCTGTTTTTTCTATCATCTTAGAGACATGGCTGTCGTTTGTTTTCCAGAAAGTATCCTTCCATTGCTCAAGGTACTCCAAAGCTTTCAGATGTTTCGGATTATTCTTCTTAAAATGATACTTAACCATATCAATAAAATTAGAGTGATCTGTTTCAGAAACAGCTTTTACATGCCGGGTAAATATTTCAACACATATTTCATGCCGCCATAAAAGCTTAAAGAAAGTGTTAAGATCTATATCTAACTCTACTAGATAATTTATTATAGTAGAGTTAGATATATGACGCATGGCTAACGCTTCAGGATCAATTATAATAACTTTTTCCTGCTTTTCATCTTTTAATTTTGTAATAAGTGCCGTCTTCCCTACTCCAGTTCTTCCAAGAATAAGACACCTTTTACTTTGAAAAGCTTTGATTTGATCAAGATCGCCCAAATCAACAAAACAATTTAGTAAATATTCCTCGTCGTCTTGAGCCTCATTCAACCCTATGGAATCATGTTTCCTTAGTATAATTTTCTTACCACTCGTAAGCGATCTACTCATCAATATCCCCTACACTCACCCGCCTCTGCTCCATCGTATCCCGCTCGCGCACCGTCACCGTGTCATCCTCGAGCGTCTGGAAGTCGATCACCACGCAGTAGGGCGTGCCGATTTCGTCTTGGCGGCGGTAGCGTTTGCCGATGTTGCCGTTGTCGTCCCACATCACTCGGCCGGGGTTGGCTTTGGCGAGGTTCGCGTACACATCGCGGGCTTTTTCCACCAATTCTGGCTTATTCTTCAGCAGTGGCGAAACGGCAAATTTGACCGGTGCTAAGTGCTCTGGCAGTGCCAAGTACACCCGCTTTTCGCCGTTTTGTTCATCCTCGCGGTAGCTACTGGCAAGCACTGCCATCAGCGCCCGCTCGACACCAAAGCTCGGTTCGATGACGTGCGGCACAAATTTCGTGTTCGTTCCCTTGATGGTATATTGCATGCTCTTGCCGCTGGCACGCTGGATGTTCATCAGGTCAAAATCGGTCCGGTAAGCAATGCCCATCAGCTCTTCGCGGCCGATCGGATAGTCATATTCGATGTCGATCGTCTTTTTGCTGTAATGCGCCCGATCTTCTGCTGGCACATCTAGCTCGTGAATGTGCTCTTGTTTCAGGCCCAGTTCTGCCAAGAACGCGTGCGTACTCGCGAGCAGCTCATCAAACGCCTCTTGCCAATGCTCAGGATTCACGAAATATTCAATCTCCATCTGCTCAAACTCGCGGCTGCGGAAGACGAAATCGCGCGGCGCAATTTCATTGCGAAAGGCCTTACCCTGCTGAGCAATACCAAACGGCAAATTAGGATAGAAACTATCGACAACGTTTTTGAAATTGGTGAAGATGCCTTGAGCGGTTTCGGGGCGGAGATAAGAGATACTGTCCTCACTCTCGGTCGCACCAACGTGCGTTTTGAACATCATATTAAACGTCCGCGATTTGCTCAGTGGATTACCATCCGGGCTTTTGATGCCTTGTTCAGCAATCGCCGCGTCCATCTGCTCCATAGTCATACCGTCTGCATCAACGCCATTGTCTTTAAGAATATGATCAGTGCGGTAGCGGCGGTGATTGACCGTATCTTCACATAGCGGATCGACGAAGGTATCGACATGCCCACTCGCCTGCCACACCTTCTGATTCATCAAAATTGCTGCATCGACGCCGTACATGTCATCACGCTCATCGACGAATCTGCGCCACCATAGGTTCATAATATTGCGCTTGAGCGCCACGCCTAGCGGGCCATAATCCCACGTGCCGCTCAGGCCGCCGTACACATCCGACCCCTGATAAATAAAGCCGCGGCGCTTGCACAGGCTAATAATTGCTTCCATTGTTACATTACTCGTTGTGCTACTCACACGCGTCCTTTCTCCGCGTTGGCAACGCGGCAGCTTCATGATTGGTTCTTTGGTCTTATTATAGCATTTCTTAAGTAGAGTATGTCTTATGGCTATACGCAGCATTGATGCCTCCATCTCAATAACCTCACGCTCTACCCCCAAGCAATTCACCGAACAAGAAAATATATGGAGGCCAGTAGCTCAAGTTATAACATTACACTCCAGCATGCTGCCGCGCGACAAGCCAGCATTCGGGCAGAATGGCTAGCACGCCACCGACCTGTGCTACTACTGTGGGTGGGCGCGTGGCGAGCAGGCGAAGCAGCTTGATGTGCGCTGCGGTGATGTCGCCTTGATCGCTGAGGCGCAGGCCACGTTCTGACCCATCGTACATATACCGCCGCTCGGGCTGGAGGGGTTGGCCTACGACGTCGCGCAGTAGGTTAAGCTCATAGCCCTGCAGCGCCGCATAGTGGATGGCGAGCCAGGCTTGGGTGAGCATGACGGGTACACTAGGCTGATTGAGCCCCTCATATACCAAGCGCAGTACCTCATACCACGCTGGCTCGTCCAGCATGCGGCTAGCTTGTGTCACCAGTTGGATGGCGGCATAGCCAGCTTGTAGACGATCATAATCGGCCACGATTGTCTGATAATACTTCGTCAGGCGAGCCTGTGTTAGCACGCCCAGCTCACTGCGCCCCTGGCGGATGACGACATCGCTGATCACAAAGAGTTCAACCGCCCCAGCTAGCCGACTCTTCTCGCGCCGGACACCCTTGGCGATCACTGCCCGCTGCCCTTCTGGCGTGAGCAATTGCAATACGCGGTCGGCCTCGCCATAGTTGGTGCGGCGCAGGACGATCGCTGTGGTGCGCTGCATACTCATGTCACTACCTCGCTTGGGCTATACCTACCTAGTACGTTCGTCACGTCGCTTGGGTGCATCGTTATTTTGTCCAGCAAGGCAACGACACCGTAGGGCGCGAGATCGGCGAGCGTCATGTCGCTCGCATTATTACTACAGATGATAATGGGGATGCGCGCTGTATCGCTATACGATTGCAGCTCGTGGAGCAGCACCAAACCATTACCCCCTGGCATGAACATATCGAGAATGATCACCGCTGGGAGCGCCTCGTCGAGTGCTACCATACCAGCTAGCACATCGGCCGCATAGACGGGCACCATACCAGCCCGCCGCACTGCCGCAAGCTGCAGCTCAGCAAACCATTGATCATCGTCGATGACCAACACCCGCGGTGGTGATTGCGTCATAATAACCTCTGTTGATATACCGCCTGAAGATCGATGTAAAAGGTCGCGCCATCGCGGTGTCGGACTGCTCCAATTTGCGCCTCCATCGCGCTGGCAAATTGCCCTGCAATGTAGAGCCCTAGGCCACTGCTGCCTGGCCGGCTGTGCAATGGCTGTGCGCTGACGCCAAGGCGCTGCTCCAATTGCTGCCAGAGCGATGGCGGAATGGCTGGGCCATAGTCGCGCACCGCCAGGCGGATTACCTGGCCGCCAGCTCGCCGGGAGAGTCGCACCACCACGGGCGCGTCGCCTTCGCCACTGTAGTGGAGTGCGTTGTCGGCGAAGTTGCACAGGACGCGCCGCAGGAGGTCGCGGTTGCCAAGACCCACCACTGCCCGCCGCGGCACACGTACCGTCAGGCGACGCCCCTTGGCTGCGTAGAGTGGCTGGAGCTCGGCCACGACGTCGCGCGCCACCAGAGCCAAGTTGAGCGGCTCGATGCCAAATAACTCCTCGTGGAGACGGGTGGATTGCGTCAAGTCGGTGGTGAGGCGCAAGGCCCGCTCGCTGGTTAGTGCCATCCGCCGGGCTAGCTCGGCCACCTCGACGGGCGATAGCCCCCCAGCCTCCAAGCTCAGTGCCAATTGCCGCAGCAGCGCTAGTGGCGACTTGAGGTCGTGTGCCGCTGCAACAAAGAGCGACGCCTCCCCCCAGGAAGCGCCGCTCATCATAACCGCATTCCCCTCCGTGCTCATACCAGCTGCATTGTAGCACAGATCGTCGCAATGTTCTATATTTATTCGTTAAATTTAATGGTTTTTATCAGGGCTTCGTAGTCGTTATTAAATACGTCGGCATCCGTCCGCACCGTGAGTGTCCGGTCACGCATCTTGATCACCACTGCGGTGCCACGGATATCTTTGCTAAAGTTCCCTTCTAGGCGCGTGCCCGTCAGGCCTTTGTCATTGCTCCAGGCGCTCGATTTCAGCTCACCTTTTTTGATCTGGCTGTCGTAGTCGGCCACCGCTTTGTCGTAGATCTTTTGCTCGATGCTGATGCGAATAGCAATCTTCTGCGTGTCTGTCACTGGTGGCACGACGCGAGGGTTGAGATACGCCTCGTACGTCTTGCCGCCGCCCTCGCTCACATCGGTGGCTTGGTAGGCACTCCAGGTCTTGGGATAATCAAAAGTTAGGCGGCCATAGTCATCTGGCCCAACAAACTGCAGCATGGGCTGCTTCTCGCGCTCAGCAAATTTCTTCTCGTCTTCGTCTGCTTGTGTCTTCTTGGCCTCAGCTTGCGCTGCGGTAATCTTGCTATCGAGGTTGCTCTTGGCCTCGGTATAGTTAGTGTAGGCCCAGGCCGAAAACCCACCAAAGAGCACCACCAGCAGTGCCAGCCCGATAATGGCAAAGGTGCTGCCACTAAGAAAACTTCGTCGTTTGTAAGATTGCTTCGTCATATCCCTATTATACTTATGCCTGGGGCGATAGACAAGAGCGGGATGCTATTTGTGTTGTTCTGCTCGCACCCGATACAGCTTATGCGCGCCTTGCTCGCGCACTGGCGTCCAGCCAGGCACGGCAAAGGCGTAGGAGATGAACCACAGGTCTGTGCCAAGGCGGGTGGCTTGCTGCTGCACATGGGCGGCCATCCGAGCGATGTCGCGCGAGTCGCCAAAGGTGTAGACCACTGTGGTGCCAGTTGGAAAGTTCGTGCGGTAGAGGTTACCACACACCACCATCGCTTTGGTATCACCACGCAAACGCCAGCGCGAGAGCAAGACGAGGAGCGGGTTGAGCTCCACGCCAAAGGCTCGTGCTCCTTGCTGGCGAGCAATCTTTAGGACAACGCCATCGCCCGAGCCCATGTCCACCAAGCAATCCTCTGGCCCAAGGCTATAGAGCTGGGTCAGCGCCCGCTGCACATCTCGGCGGTGTGACGGCACATAGGGTGCCCCCGTCAGCGCTGTCACGCAAAACAGCAGGATGATAACCAGGAGTGCCCACCACATCATGAGGCAGCTGCGTCCTCTGTGATAATAGTTACCTTATTTTTGATCTCTCTCAAGCGCTGGTCGATCTGCTCGGCAACGCGTGCTGCCTGTTGGTAGCGCTCTACCGCTGCCTCGAGCTCAAACTCATCACTGTCAAACCACGCTAAGATTTCTTCTAGCTGCTCCATTTGCTCACGCAGTGAACGGTTATCTGCATTGCTCTGCTGGTCAGGCTGCTGCGGCGCTGATGAGCTTGCTGGTGTATTATTGGTGGGCTGGCTATAATCCGGCGTGATTCCCTCTGCTGCAAGGGCCATTGCCAGTTGGTCGTCATCACTCAGTGTGGTACGCTTGGCCC
The DNA here is from genome assembly GCA_013333645.2 of Candidatus Saccharimonadota bacterium. GTDB lineage: Bacteria > Patescibacteriota > Saccharimonadia > Saccharimonadales > Saccharimonadaceae > Saccharimonas. The sequence continues at coordinate 48,173 of JABCOK020000001.1, forward strand.
GCGTGCTAGGTGTGGCGGATTTCGCCTGTTTCGTTGGTTGTTTTGCGTTCGACATGGGTTACCTCCGCTGTTATCATATCGCTATATCGCTCGATGGTGATCGTTTGGCCGACGGTGGCCTGGCCGCGCACCAGGGCGTAGCCACGCGCTAGGGTTGCTGCAGGGTTATACAGCCGGAGCCGGGCCTGCAGCGCTGCGCATTGCTGCTCGAGTACCTGCTGCCGCCTGGCTAGCTTCACTCGAGCTTCGGCCAGCTGATGCTGGACCGCTATTTGCTCATCATCTGCTGTGGCAATAATCGTTCGCTTCATTGCCTGCAACTGTTCGGCCAGCCGCGCTTGCACTGCCGTGGCATCAGGCGTGATGAGCTGAGCAGCGTTAGTTGGCGTCACAGCCCGGACGTCGGCGGCGAGGTCGGCTAATGTTTCATCCGTGTCATGCCCTACCCCAACCACTGTTGGCACGCGGCTTGCAGCGATCGCCCGCACCAGCGCTTCGTCGTTAAAGACTTGCAAATCATCGGCGCTGCCGCCACCACGTACAATCGCCAGCACCTGCGGCACGGTCGCACGGCGGTTACAGCGCTCAATGGCGCGGATGATCCGATCGGCCGCGCCAGCACCCTGGACTGGCACTGCATAGACATCGACCTGCATGCCGCCCCAGCGCTGGCTAATGATCGTCATAAAGTCGGCATAGCCTGCTGCCTGGGGACTGCTCACCACAGCAATGTGCTCGGGCCACTCGGGTACTGGCCGCTTGCGCTCTGGAGCAAAGAGTCCTTCTGCATTCAGGCGCTGGCGTAACAGCTCGAAGTTTTTCTTAATGCTCCCCTGCCCGACCGGTCGCACCTGCTGCACCGTCAGGCTGAATTTGCCGCGCGCCGTGAGCTTAGGTACGGCTTGCACTGCTATCTGCATGCCATCTTCTAGCGCCACCCGGAGCTGCCACACCATCATAAAGCAGCTCACGCTGCCTGTCTCGTCCTTGAGGTCAAAAAAGACAAACTTACCCTGGCGCACTGCCATGCTAGCCACCTCGCCCTCGACCGTTAGTACCGGAAATGCTCCCTCCAGTACCTGGCTGGCGCAGGCGAGGAAGTCGCTAACGCTCAGTGGTGGGAGGTTTGTCGCGTCCATAGCGCATGATGGTTAGTTGATAAAATGCATAGCCAAACACCAGTGTGGTAACGATAGCAATCACGCGGTAGAGCATCGTCCCAGCAATGGCTTGGCCCTGGCTCACGCCCGAGAGTGCCAAGATCCCCACCATCACCGCCTCATACGCACCAGCCCCACCAGGGGTAGCAACCACCACCGCCATTGTTGTAGCCACACCATAGGCGATAAGGATCGATGCCGGATTGACCGACACTCCCAGCGATTGGAAGGTCATCCAGAAGGGCAAGATCTCCATAATCGTAAAGACAATACTCCAGACGAAGGGCTGCCACAGCAGCTTCTTGTCGCGCCGCAGCTCGAGGAAATCGGTGTGGAGGTCGTCGCAGTAGCGCCGCACCGCAGCTTCGTCCATCACTGGCTTTGTGCGCCGCAGGATGCGCCGCGCGAAGCCGTTGATTGTCAGTGTGATCTGATGCGCCGCCTTGTGGAGCCGCCGCTGGCTCGCCAGCAAGTATACTCCCAGTAGCGTAATCATCGTCAGGCAAAATACCAGCCCCCCGCTCATTAGGATAATCCAGCGGTTCACTCCGCTATCGATCGTCACTATTACCACCGCCACTGCAAGAAACAGCACCACTGCCACAAAGCCCATAACATAGCGCACCATCTGGGCCATCGTTGCGCGCCCCGTCGAGACGCCGTATTTGCGTAAGCGCCAGTTAGCGTATGATATACCGCTCAGGCCACCACTGGGGAAGGCATGGTTGACGAAGTTTAGCTCCAGCGACAAGCGCATCAGGGCAAAGGGGCTGACGTCGCGCACGAAGCCCTTTTGCCGCAGATATGAGAAGATCATCTCGCCCGCTGCTAAATACCCCAACGCCGCCACCGGGAAGACGGCAATCAAGACCCATATATTGACCTGCTGCAGCAAATGCCACGCCTGGAGAAGTTCGTGCCGCGACAAGAATAGAATCAAGGCAATCAGCACAAACGTCATAATACTCAGCCAAGTGCGGAAGGACAGCTGCTTCATTTTTTTGATATATTTCTGCATAGCTACGGTATATTATACCACGAGGCAGCGAGGCGAACCTTTTCTAACGCTTTAATCAGACTGAGTACGAAAGCTTGTCGTACAAGCTCGAGAGTGGTCGGCTACCTATATCTAACATATCGTTCGTGCCGCCACCCCTCCATTCTCACTCACTTTTGCGCTATACTAGGCATATGTATATTGCAATTCTTGGCCGGCAGCCGGCCCTGGGTGTGGCGGAGCTGGAGTGTCTGTATGGCGCGGCGGCGGTGCGTTGGTTTGGCGCGCAGGCCGCTACTATTACCTCTGATACGTTCGATTTTGAGCGCCTGGGTGGCAGCCAAAAGGCGGGCCGGGTGATGTTAGAGCTGCGCGGTAACTGGCTGGCGGTGAGCCGGCAGATCGTCCGCCACTATAGCGCGCAGTGGCAGGGCGCGCCGCACAAGACTACGCTTGGCATCAGTGCCTATGGCTTCTCTGCCACCGCCCGCGAGGTGCAAAAGACTGGCCTTATTCTTAAGACAAAATTGCGCGCAACTGACACCAGCCTGCGCCTTATTCCTAATGCCGCTCCAGCGCTCAATACTGCCACGAGCCACCACAACAAGCTTGGTCGCTCACCCCACCACATCGAGCTGCTGGTAGTGCGAGCCCAGGATGGGCGCGTTATTGTGGCGGAGAGTGTTGGCGCGCAAAACATTTCTGCTCTGGCCGCACGCGACCAAGCTCGTCCGCGCACTGATGCCTTCGTTGGTATGCTGCCGCCCAAGCTTGCCCGCATGATGGTCAATATGGCTGGGCCACTAGTGCAGCCTTCACTTACTACCGAGCACTCAGCGCCGCGCCCCGTGCTGCTCGATCCCTTCTGCGGCACTGGCACTGTCTTGCAAGAGGCGCTCCTCCTGGGCTACGATGTGTGTGGCAGCGACCTAAACCCTAAGATGGTCAGCTATACCAGCGAGAACCTCGCCTGGCTGCAGCACCGCTCTGCTGCGGCTACTCCTGGCGCAGTGCAGGACATTACTCAGGCTGATGCCACTACTCATCAGTGGGCAGACGCCCAGCAGCTCAGCGCTATCGTCTGCGAGACATACCTTGGCCAGCCCTTCTCTGCCCCACCCGCTCCAGCCAAGCTTAGCGCTGTGCACACCACATGCAACCATATCATCAGCCATTTTCTCACTAATCTTCACCCCCAGCTACGCCCCGGCACGCCACTGGTCATCGCCGTGCCCGCTTGGCATAGCAGCGACGGGCAGTTTACTCACCTGCCACTCATCGCCCAGCTCGAACAGCTGGGCTACCAGCGCCGCCCATTCCAGCACGTTCGCCCCGCCGACCTCTGTTATTACCGCGAGAACCAAGTGGTAGCGCGAGAGTTGTTGGTGGTGGAAGTAATGAAATAGTATTGAGTAAAACTCATTCTGGTCATCTAGCAGGTATGTATTTCTTCTGCATGCTAACAGTTACAAAAAGCAAAGAACCTCAGCTATATTATACTGAGGTTCTTTATACCACTCTGGTAGTGAGAAACTTTTTGATAGTTATTTATTGTGGAGTGATTGCACCCTTTGTGGCCTGCAGCTTGTCGGCAGCTGCTTCAAATTGAGGTATTACACTTTGCTGAAGCACTTCTCGCTGCTCAGGAGGCAACGTGTACATAAGGTTGTTTAAGGCATCAAGCCCCTGATGAAAATGTCCTCGAGCCTCTTCCAAATTCTGAGCTGCTTGAGTACGCCGCTCAGAGGAAAGTCCTGCTGCCCGCTCTGCAGTGAAGCCACCAGCTTTTTGTCTCTCTCCTCTTATCTGCGCAAAATTTGCTTCCAGGTCCAAGCTATCGACTGGGGATGCATCATCCCACCCCATTCCTCCATATCGTCCTTCCATCATCACTCCCTTCTTCATATCGTTATTGTATTTGGTAGTGCACCTATTATACCACCATAGCGCCAGCTGGCCAATATCTGTCTGGCTGGCGCAGCCGCCAAAGCAAGCGCCGCGCAGCGAGATGGTGCGATCTCATCCTCTCGCCGCTTGACTTCGCCCACGCCCTCACGTATAATCGTATAGATTGTTTATATTAGCTAAAGGAGTGATATGTCAAAAGTCAAAGCAGGTGGCTCAAGCAAGAACGTCCACAATAACGCTGGGGCACGCCTTGGCGTCAAGCGCTTCGGTGGCCAGCAGGTCAACGCTGGTGAAGTCCTCGTTCGCCAGACAGGCGCTACGAAGATTGCCGGCCCTGGCACATACATGAGCCGCAACTACACCATCCACGCCGCTCACAGTGGTGTTGTCAGCTTCAAGAAGGTCAAGAAGTCTACCTTCACTGGCAAGACCCAGCCACGCACCCAGGTGTGCGTCAGCGCAGCGTAAGTGTTTTATAGCGCAAACGCAAAACCACCTCATAAACGAGGTGGTTTTCCTGTTTTTGATAATAAGCCCAGCACGCTTGGTGCGTACTACCAGTAAGTATCTATGCTCGTGCTATTTAGCAATAACACGCTCTGTCCTAAGAGATAACCAAACCAGCCCTTATTACTACTCTGCGCGTCCGAGTACCCGCTCCACGAGGAGGCTATTATCCACCTCTGTATCACTCGCTTTTGCCGCCACGCTCCCGACTAATTGGCGCGCATTATCTCCGCTGCGATGCTCATGTGTATCGCCTCCTTGAGCTGGCAGTATCTCTGTTTGTTGCTCTTGGCTGCTGGTAGTCGCATGAGTGGTATCAGTAGCGGGCTGCAGCCTGCCATCCTTCACCATCACGCCATAGGCTCTTTGCAGATATGCATTAGTGAAGTCAATGTTTTGCTCCTGTAGCACCGCGAGTGGCACACATTTCTCGAGCTGGTGGATGTTGCTTCGGTTGACTAGCTTGGTCATCCGCACTAGCACCGTGCCATCCTTGTCGATAATCTCTCTATCAATCCACCCTTCGTCGAGCTGGCCACTGCTGCGCAGCACATTCCATAGATACTGCGGCACATTTTTGTGCTTGGGAATAATATGTGTATCGGGATGAGTTGTACGCTTTTCTGGTGCGCCGTCCACCGTAATTGGCTGCGTCAAGAGATGCTCAGGCTGTCGTGGTGGGAGTGGTGCTAGTGTCTCTTCTTTTGCAGTGGGAGATGCCGAATGTTTTTCCGTCATCTTTTTATAATACCACGAAACAACGCCAAGGAAAAATCACCCAGAAGCAAGGGCTCAACGCATGCTACACTCTACAGTATCCTGACCTCTGTTATTCTTGGCTCATGCCCAGGTGATATTTAATACGAGCCACGACGTCACCGATCATCACTTGCGACTTGACGAGGTAGTCATCCACCCCTAGCTGCTTAGCCCGCTCTTTGTCCTTGGGCTGACTCAGCGCTGTCAGCATGATAACGCGGACGTTGGTAGTGTCTGGGGTGTTACGCAAGATATCGAGCACGTCGAAGCCGCTGATCTTGGGGATCATCACATCAAGCAAGATCAGATCTGGCCGAACATCGACCACTGCCGAGAGCGCATCTTCGCCATTGTGCACTTCGCTCACCGCAAAGCCCTCCAGTTCGAGCCGCGAGCGATACACTGCCAGCAGCGCGGTGTCGTCTTCTACCAAGAGAATTTTCTTTCGTCTGTCCATATGCCTTTATGGTAGCGTAGATACGAGGCAAATACAATACTTTTGGCGAACAATTGTTTGCATTTTGTTGGATATATGTCTACTCTACGAACTTTTGTAGTGCGCTATCGAGCTGTGGGTCACGGCCAGCGTTGCGATCATCGGTGCTCATTTTGACCTCAGTATCTGGCGCAATGCCGCCCTGTGAGATATTGCGGCCACTTGGGGTATACCAACGCGCCACGGTGATCTTGAGTTTACGGCCGTCAGGTAGATCAAACAACTGCTGCACGGTGCCCTTGCCAAAGGTCTTTTCGCCGAGTAATGTCGCTGCTTTGTGGTCGTGCAATGCCCCCGCTACGATCTCGCTAGCACTGGCGCTATTGCCGTTGACGAGGACAGTTGTCTTGATCCCCTTGAGCAGTGCTTGGCCACTACTGTGCACCGTGTCACGCACGACGTCGCCAGACTTCTCCACTACGACGACTTTGTTCTCAAGCCACAGGCTTGCGACCTCGCGAGCAGCCGTTACATAGCCGCCACCGTTGTCGCGTAGGTCGAGTACCACAGCCCGCACCCCCTGCTGGACGAACTGCTCTGCCGCTTGGCGGGCGAGTCGGCCAGTTTGGTCATCAAATCGGGTAATAGTGAGGATACCCACACCGTCGCGAATCTGGCTACGCACACTGGCGTCGCTCACCTTGGCCCGAACGATAGTATATTCCTCGGTCGATTCCTCGCGCTGCATCACGAGCTTGACGGTTGTGCCAGCCTCGCCCCGCACCTTGCTGGCCACCACCTCAGAGTTCTGCCCCACCACCGATTGGCCATTAATACTGCGGAAGATATCGCCGGCTCGTAGGCCTGCTTTGGCTGCTGGTGAGTCTTCGATGACGCGCACCACTGTTGGATGGTTGCCCCGTGATGCAATCTCCACGCCAATACCGCTCACTTCGCCATTGAGGCTGCGGTCGAACTGCTCGGTCTCTTGCTTGTCCATGTAGGTCGTGTAGGGGTCACCAGTGGCCGCAGCTAGGCCACGGTTGGCGCCATCGATCAGCTTGGTGTCGTCCAGTTTACCATCATACTCTGCTTTGAGCTTGCGATAGGTCTGCTGCACACTACTCAAGTCAATGCTATCGGCCGATACCTTGAGGCCAAAGACTGGCGCAATCGCCGCATAGAGCTTATCGGCATGCATCCCTGCCACAAAGCCAGCCCCCAGTAGCAGCACTGCCACGAGCAAAGCCGTTAGCTGCGAGATAGTCAGCTTTTTTGGTTCATCATAGTCATATTTCGAGCGGCTCGCGCTCGCCGTGTCACTCTGTACCATACTATGGTATTATACTACGCCAGGCAGCGCGGCAAAAGAGTACGAAGATAACCATTGACCCTCCGTGCTCTATCGCTCTCTATTTCACCCTTCACGTTCAGTTATTTCTTTTATATCTATCTTCATATATTCTCCTTTTCTATTTCTATAACTTTCTTTCTCTACTATTTATCTACCTATTTCTCTATATTTCTCTATCTATATCCTTATCTATATCTCTATCTATACTTATCTCTATCTTTATTTCTATTTACTTATTTTTATATCTCTTTATTTCTATCTTTATATTTCTTTATTTATCTATTCTTTATCTTTCTCTATATATCTACACTATTCTCTATATCTCTCTATACATCCATATATCCATATCGATTTCTCTCCTATTATATATAAAATATATAAAAGAAGAGAAAAAGAGTCGACCGTAACAGAGAAAAAACAGGGTAAAACAGGCGAATTTCGAAATTCGCCTGTTTGAAGGAAGAAAACGAGAGAAATAGAGGGGAGGGTGAGAAAGAAGGTAGCAGAACAAACAATAAATAGAAGCATTTATGTTTTTATTGGCAACAGCAGAGTGGCACTGCAAGAGCGACAATCCGATTGACGCAGTATATAACCAGTATGGCTACCGAGTAACCCACCACTGGAGACGAGTGGAGCTACCAAAGATGCTACTCGGGCAGAAGAACAGCTCGAGATTCCCCCAGCAGCATAGACTATAAATAGAGCTCTATCTTATTTTATTTCGCAGAGCGCCATCTCTGTATGATGAGTTTTATACCCTGCAGCGCCATCTTCGCTGGTCTTTTTTGTTGCTGGCATTCGCGCTTTTCGTTCAGCTGCATCTTGCGCCCATAATTGCTCCAAGCACCTTCTTTCTCGTGCCTTGTACTCTGGTGTCGCCATCTCTGCAGCTACTTCCTGTGCATAATCAACTTGCTCTTGCGACATAGGATACACCATAGGAATATTAACAAGAGTGCCCGCTGGTGTACCACGAACTCCAATTGTGGCATACTTAGCAATTGTCGGGCCAGTGTATCGTGTTCGACCTTCTCTGATGAGGGTCATAATCGAAACAGGAGAATCCTCACCCGGTTCTCTTGTCGCTCTAGCACCAAGCAACCAAGCAAATTCAACTGGATTGCGTTCTGCTTGCTCTTCTACCGCCGATTCACCTGTATCTAGCGCTTTTTCGTGTACACCATCAAGTGAAGTGTGTGTGTGGGATTTTTGGAACTTCGCTCATAACTAGCTCTCATTAAATCACACTTAGTATAATCTATCAATGCAATTTGGCGCTAAGTTGTTGGATATAAACTTTCTGCAGAGAAAAATATCAACTAAAATAACGGCCATTACACGTAATGGCCGTTTCTCCCTCTCCTACAGATAGATATACGTATCGTACGTACTAGCAGGCACCGTCATTTCGCTGTAGTGACCCCAGCCAGGGCCGCCGGCATTGAAGTAATTGAACTGGCTAATGCGGACAGTGTTGCTGCCAGCGTCGTAGCCTTCGATATAGACGATATGCCCATACTGCCCTGCCGAGATGACGCCAAGGGCATTGGCCCGTGGAGTGCGGCCGGTTGAGAAGCCAGCGTTGCGAGCGGCAGCTGGCCACATGTTGGCATTGCCCCAGTAGCGTGGTGCGTAGCCAGTCTTTTGGTAAGTCTTCCAGGCGGTGTAGCTTACACACTGACGGCAGCCATAGCCCAGTGGGTCTTCGCCACCACCAGATGCGCCACCGTGCGACAACGCATTGGCATCAACGGTACAGCCACCAGCCCATGGGTAGCCACCCATCGAGCCATCACCAGAGGTAATACCAAGTGAACCACCGCCACCAGCGTTGCGGATGGCCGCTTGGATGGCGTCCTGCTGCGCCTTTTGGACGCGGGCTTTCTCGCTTTCGCGGTCGGCAGTGAGTTTTTGGTAGTTGGCTTCTTCATTTTGGGTGCGGGCAAGGAGGTCTGCTTGCTCACGCTCTTTGGCAGCGAGGGCTTCGCGGGCGTTCTTTTGGTCGGCCAAGACACGCTCAACTTCCTTCTTTTGCTCTTCTAGCTGCTTTTTGAGCTTATTGACCCGGGTGATCGTCTCGCTCAGCGTGGTCTGGATGCTATCACGGCGATCTTGCTCCACCACATAGTCGCCAAGGCTCCGGCTACTCGCCAGCATCTCCAGCGGGCTAATGGTACGGTCGACATACATATCGGCCAGCGTATCGCCCAAAGCGTCTTGGTTGGCCTTGATGTCGCGCTTAGTCTGGGTAATCTTCTCTTGCAGTTGGTCATGCTTCTTCTGGCTGATGTCAATCTGCGCTTGGATCATTGCCTTCTGCTTCGACAAAACCTCGAGCTCATTTTGCAAGCTCTTTGCCTTCTCGTTCAACTCCTTGGCCTGCGACTGATACTGCCCAATCTCTTTGTTGAGCGCATCGATCTGCCGCTGGTATTCCTCCTGCGACACAGCCGAGGCGGTCCCAGTGGTCACACCAAGGTAGGTGCTGACTGGCGTACTCAACGCCATAATCACGGCAGCCGCCACAATAACTGACTTGGTGGCAAGCCCCTTGGTTTTCTTAGGTGCGGCCACAGCAGTGTGGGCACGCGAAACAGATGTGGTGGATTGTTTCATATTTCTTATGGTAACAAGCGGTGTGTGCTTTGTCAACACGGGCCTCCTTTGTATCAATGCTAAATCTTTAGGTAACGGCGGGTGGCTACTAGCGATGAGATGACGCCAATGCACGCGCCCAGTGCCATCATTGCCAGAGCAATAAGCCACCAGTAGGATGCTGCCATATTAATTGTAGGCTGGAGAGCGACCCCCCACTTCTTGAGCGAGTCGCCCGAAAGGAAGAGCGTGATGATACCCAGAGTAGTCGCGATCACTGCAGCAATCACCCCGTATACCACTGCCTCCACCAAAAACGGCCCACGAATAAAGCCACGGTCGGCACCAATCAACTTCATCATCTCGATTTCATCGCGCCGGTTGAAGATTGCCATACGGATGGTATTGAAGATAATCAAGAACGAGATAGCAATAAAGAGCACGCTGGCCGCTACCCCAGCCTTTTGCGACATATGCGTCCACTCTGCAATGCGCGTCGTACCGTTGCGCCGCTGATTCATGAAGGTCGGTGTTTGGGTGGCACTAATCAACGGTTTGAGCGCAGAATTCGTATTGACGAAGTCTATCAGCTGCGATGTATCGTTATTGTCATGCAGGGTGATACGGATCGTCGCGGGTAGTAGGTTCGTCGCTTCATTGAGAGCGTGCAGTTTAGCCTCATCGTCCTTATTAGCTTTGGCAAATTGCTCCTTGGCTTCTTCAGTACTGATAAAGCGTACCGACTCGACGTTGCTGAGGCGGCGCAAACCCACCAGCACCGGTTGAGCGCGCTCCTCCGAGACATCAGGGCGGAGGTAGATCGAGCGGTCGATATCCTTGTTGATAGCCTGAGCGGTATCAGCCAGCGAACGCTGGGCGACAAAGGTAGTAAAGACAATCAGCAGTGTAATCGTCATCACAAGTGTCGCAGCAACAGTCAGCCACGCGTTGCGGCTAAAGTTATTAACGCCATAGCGGCAAATCCGGACAAACGTCAGCCACTGGCGACGGCGGCGCTTTTGCTGCATCAGGGCGCGGGCGGTATCTTTGCGGCGACTCATTGACGGTAACTCCCTCTGGCTTGGTCGTGCGTGATCTTGCCATGCTCAATGGTAATGACACGGCGCTTGAGCCGGTTAACGATCTCGACATTGTGGGTGGTCAAGAGCACGGTCGTGCCATATTTATTAATCTTCTCGAGCAAGCGGACGATATCCCAGCTGTGCTTAGGGTCGAGGTTGCCTGTTGGCTCATCAGCGATAAGAATCTTGGGCTGGCGCACAACGGCACGGGCAATCGCCACGCGCTGGCGCTCGCCACCACTAAGTTGGTGCGGAAATTGCTTCTCTTTGCCCCGGAGGCCAACGAGGTCGATCACCTTAGGCACTGTGTTCTTGATCTCGCGGTTGCTCATGCCTGCAATCTCCAGCGCAAAAGCGACGTTCTCAAAAACGGTGCGCTGCGGCAACAGCTTAAAATCCTGAAACACCACACCAATCTTGCGGCGCAGCAGTGGAATATGCTTATCCTTGAGGGTGTCGTAGTCGATACCACCGACCACAATTTTGCCCGTTGTGGGCTTTTCTTCGCGAGTGAGGAGCTTGAGTAGCGTGCTCTTACCAGCCCCGCTCGTGCCAATAATAACGACGAACTCATTGGGCTCGACATGTAAGCTTACCCGATCAAGCGCCGGCTTGGCGTCCTTATCATACCGTTTGGTTACTCTGTCTAACAATATCACTATACCAGTATAGCATATGGCTGAGGGATGGAGCGAGAAAGCTGCTACTTCTCCCCCACCCCCATCGCCAGATATGCCTCGATAAAGCCGTCGATGGCACCATCGAGGACGGCTTGGGCATCGTGGGCTTCGTGTTTGGTGCGGGTGTCTTTGACGAGGGTATAGGGGTGGAGTACATAGTTGCGGATCTGTGCACCCCAGCTAGCGGACTCACCAGTGCGGAGGTCAGCCAGGCTGGCAGCTTGCTGCTCGTGCTGGAGCTGAGCAAGGCGCGAACGCAGGATGGTAAGAGCCGTCTCGCGGTTTTGAATTTGGCTGCGTTCGTTCTGAATCGCAACGACAATACCAGTCGGCAAATGGGTAACGCGTACTGCCGAGTCGGTCGTATTAACGCCCTGCCCACCCTTGCCACCACTGCGGTAGACGTCGATCCGGAGGTCTTTGTCCTCAAGCTGCACCTGCTCGGGCTCAGCGATTTCTGGCATCACCTCCACCAAAGCAAAGCTTGTCTGGCGCAAATGATCAGCGTTAAATGGGCTCAGCCGGACCAGGCGGTGCACGCCATGCTCGCTGCGCAGTTGGCCATAGGCATACGCACCATGGAGGCTGTATGTCGCACTCTTAATGCCAGCTTCTTCGCCCGTCGAGCGCTCGAGGAGCTCTGTTTGGAGGCTATGCTGCTCGGCAAAGCGTAGGTACATCCGCTCGAGCATCGCTGCCCAATCCTGAGCATCGGTACCGCCAGCCCCAGCGCTAATCTTGATAATAGCCGGTTGGTCATCGTGCTCACCACTGTAGAGGAGGTCACGGTGGCGCGCTTGGTAGTCGTGCTCGAGGGCAGCAAGCTGCTGCTCAAACTCTGGTATCATCGAATCGTCGCCAAGATCCATGAGTTCCACAATGTCGCTCGCCTGAGCCTGCAGCACCTGCCATGGTTCTATCTGTCCTCGCAGTGCTGCTGCCTGACGTGACACTTGCTGAGCGTGGGCTGGATTAGCCCAAATTTGCGAGTCGGCCAGCTGCGTCTCAAGCTGAGTAAGCTGAGTGGCTTTGTCAGTAATCTGCAAACGATGGATCGCATCGAGGATATCGGCGAGAAGCTGTGCGGCGCGCTTTTTGAGTGGTTGCATAGGTCTATTATACCGCACTCTGAAGCGCCGGCTCTACTATACGGCGCAAGGCATTGCTGGCCACACATATCACAGCGTATTGCTGCGCGTTCGCTCACTCCATTACCTTTGTTTAAGTAAAGTGCAAAGTCTCGTTGTTATTGCACTATCGCAATACATCGAGCAAAACCGAGAAGCCACTATCGCATGGATGTGGCTTCTCATGTAAGCAGCATTGTGTCGCCTCGCGGCTTCCCCTTACTGCGGTTGGACTGGCGTTGTGGGCTGAGTTGGTGCAGCTGGTGCTTGAGGCGCGAGGAGTTTGGCGGTCATTTCATCAATGTGATCAAGCCGGCGCACGAGGTATGGGTGGTCGCTCAAGGTCTGAGCAAAGCGGTTCATTGGGCGGTTGGCGGTGTAGCGCTGCCACTGGCGAGCAGTTTCGTTCATACCCTCCGCCACATCAGGGCCAACGTGCACCTTAACGAGCGCATTCTTGACGAGCTCTGGATCTTCGGTGTAGGTAAGCGCCAAGCGGTCGGCCGTATACTCGGTGCGGCGCTGCCAGAAGCCCGCTAGCCAGCCAGACACTGATGAGACAAACGGCAGCATCAAGAATGGCTGCAGATACAGCATAGCTATGGTGTGCTTATATTTAATGTGCCCCATCTCGTGAATAACGATTGCCTTAAGTTCATCGGGTGTGAGGTAGCGAATCGAACCAGAATGCAGCACAATACAGTATGGATTCATAAAGCCAAAGGCATAAGCATTGATGACCGGGTTCTGCGTGACGAAAATCTCTACCCGTGGTAAACCGAGGTCGGCCGCTGTGACGTTAGCCCAGTCGCGCAGCCAAGCATAATCGCTATACTCTACTTGCATAGCATTGCCCAGCATCTTCTGCCGCTCCATCCGGATGAAAAACATCCCGACAAGGAGGATGACACCAAAGAGGATAGCACCGCTAAACAAAGCAATAATAAGCCTCAGCCAAAGTGGGACTTGCTCTGTCGCCATATCAGTCCCTTCTACACTAAAGTGCTCGGCCAGCGCCGTAAAAATAAAATACGCCGACGTCATAAAAAAGAAGCCAATAAAGGTGACTGCCAGCACGGTGTTGTCGCTAGACATAGCAGCACGGGCCACGGCAAGCTGCCCCTTGCTATACTGCGGCGCGGCGGCAGGCTGCGGTGAGTTGGTATATGGTTGCTGATTCATTGGGCTATCGATTCCTTATCTTGTATCAGTTATATAGTTATTTGTATATATTATAGTATATCCTGCTCAATCGCAAAATAGCTTACACTCCGCCATCCTGCACCGCTGCAATAAATTGCTCACCACGGTCGGCATAGCTATGGTATTGGTCGAAGCTCGCGGCAGCGGGGCTTAGGATGACGACATCACCAGGCTCGGCCTGTTGCTTAGCGGCAGCCACGACCTCTGTCATGGGCACACTACCAAGCGTTATGATAGGCGCAGCAATATCATAGTTTTGTAATACCGCTGCAATCGCCGAAGCATTCGCTCCCATCGTAATGATAGCGCGGACAGACTCACCTTGATTATACACCTCTTGTGCCAGTGGCTCGTAATCACCACCTTTGTCTGCCCCACCAACGATGAGAACTTTAGGCTCTGCAAAGGCACGCAGCGCTGCAATGGCACTGCCCGGTGTGGTAGCAATACTGTCGTCATAATACCGTACCTCATCCTGCTCTGCCACGAAGGCCAAGCGATGCGGCAAGCCAGCAAAGCTCGCCAGCCCCTCCGCCAGGCGCTGCGGCACAGCCTGTGGATCGAAGGCGAGCACTGCGCTCAGCGCCGCACAGGCATTCTCAATATTATGAGCACCCGGCAGTTGTAGGCGGTCCGTTGCGCAAAGCCGCCGCTCACCCTGCCAAAAGGCACCATCTTTCACATACACCAGCCCATCGTCTGGCGTGCCATAGCGATACGCCGGTGGCGGCGTACCCAGGCTGCCACGCGCAACGTCCGTGTCAAGCGACTCAGCAATCTGCGCGGCATATGGATTGCTCGGATGATAAATACACACATTACCTGGCCGCTGGTGCCGCCGAATGTTCGCCTTGGCATCGACATACTCGGCAAAATTAACATGCTTGTCGAGGTGGTCGGGCTCAATCATCAGCACTACCGCGATCTGCGGTGAACGCTCGGCATCCCACAGCTGAAAACTACTCAGCTCATACACGACCACATCATCCGGGCCAATCTGCGCCAGCTGAGCCAGAGCTGGCCGGCCAATATTACCCACCACATGGACCGTGCGCCCAAGGGCTTGCAGCATAGCAGCGATGAGGCTCACCGTTGTGCCCTTGCCCTTTGTACCTGTCACGCCAATGATCGGCGCGGGGCAGCGTGCGAAGAACTCATTTGTAGCCGACCACACCGTCCCATCTGTCTCGATCCGCCACGGTGCCAATCCAGGGGTGCGCATGACGATATCGGCATCACCCAGCTGAGCAAAGGCATCTGGGCCTGTCAATACATCCACCACTCCAGGCGGCACATCAGCAATGCGCCGCTCATCGGCTATCACAATCTCCGCCGCAGGCCACACCTGCCGCGCATAATCATACGTCGCACGACCCTCAACGTCGTACCCAGCAATCGCAACTTTCATACCGCCATTATAGCATACACAGCGCCCAAAACACAGAATATACAGAGGTCAGAGGGTATATCATACTGCCCTTGTTCTTGGCACTCCCTCACCATTTCCTTATTAATGATCGCTATCTCTCATAGCGGTATTATTGCTTTTTCGCTTGTTTCTTGTATACCACGCGCATTGGTACATCACCATATGCGGCAGACCGCAACAGCTCTTCCTCCGTCAATTTGCGCTCACTGCAACTATTGCTATAATATATAGTCTATAGTTAATTTAGTATCTACAACGAAGATAAAGGACACAAGCAATGGACACCCAGCCCACCCCTGACCACAGCCAACCAGCTATGACCTCGCCAACGAACACCATGAATATGAACGCATCGCAGCCTGGCAATACACCGCCATCTCGCTCGGGTAACCCATTGCTCGCAAACAAGAAACTGCTGTATGGGCTGATTGCTGGCGCGGCGGGCATTGTGCTAGTCATCGTCATTATCATCGTTGTAGCCATGCAGTCTACACCACCAAGCCGCAAAGACTTGCAAGACGCTCAGGCGCTCATCCGCACCCATAGCCGCACCGAGGATCGCCTGCTGCAGCCACTCTCTCGTGGTGAGACGATCGACACCAAGGCATTTGCAGACAACCGCAAAGAGCTCATAAGCAAGCTTGGTAGCTCACGCGCCGTGCACGACGAAGACATCAAGCGTGCGTACGAGCAGTACAAGCGCGAGACGGACGAAGCCATCACTGCACTTGGCAAGCTACCCAGCTACTATTCCACCGTCGCCACCTTTATCAAAGAGTGCGCTGACACTCGCGTGCTCAACCGCCAGATTCTCAACTTTGACTTCCGCAAGGGCGGCAGTGCAGCGCTTACGAGCGCTCCTGCACTAACCGATAGCGAGATCGAAAAAGAAGCAAGCAAGACCTACGGCTCGTGCATAGAGCAAGCCAAAAAAATGCAAAACATCAGCGAAAATGACAATGTACGCAAGCTCGGTACCGAATACCTCACGTATTACCAAGCGGTCAAAGACCACCGTCTCAAAGCCGCTCAATACTACCGCACTCACAGCGACCTAACGAGCCGCAGCAAGTACAGCGGGCAAAACACTGCGCCCAAAATGCCCGACAACAGAGATAGCAAAGCCGAGACATACGTCATCGACGACGGCGTCCTCCACAAGAAGGATGGTAGCCTCACCGAGATGAACAAACTGCTCAACGCGAAGATGGCAGTGTACCGCGCCGCCTAAACACGCAGCGCACAACCAGCACATACAGCCTGCTGTTTATGGTCGGCTGTATGTTAGGCTAGAGCAAAATTGCTGAGCGACCAGCACGCTATGCCTTGTGCCATGTATCCCAATCCGCTGAAATACTTCGTCAAAGTTATCGGGGAGGAAGCAATCGGGCATATCCTCAGGATTGTAGCCGTACTTCTGGATATCCGCCTGTGCTTGTTCGCTCACAAATTCTTCTTACGTTAGAATGTAGAGGGTAGGTTACAGCTATACCTGATCACTCATAGCAGTGTACCACTACAACTCAAGAATCAAGTGCACTAAGCCGCTATTTGGGCGACCTAAGGTCACCCTCTTGAAAATCGTCAACCTTATCGAATAGCGCCATCAAACTTTCGCGCGTAGGCATACCCATGACATCCTCCATCCATTGCCATTCTTTTTCAGAAGGTGCATACGGGCCTGCGGTGAGCTCATTCATGGCTGTCAATAAATCTGAGCATTCCCGTTTTGTGAGGACAATCGTGACAAGGTCGTTATAACCTTTTCGTTCGTCGCCCGGGCGGTAACTTGCGCTATTAGTTGGATTGACGTCACTCATATATTGTTCTCCTATGCTATTACTTCAATAATACAACACAGTCTGATTAATGCAAGTGTTTCTCTGCTTACCTTCGCGTCTCGTGCTTCCACTAAGAAATAGTAAAAAATAATTTGATCAAATTATATAAGCAGATAGGCCAAGCATCGCCACAAAAACTTCGACTCTTATAATACAAAGGGAGGCAACTATACTAAGCTGAGGCATTTTTACCTCTGTGCAAACAGCCCTTCCAGCTGCTCTCCCAGCCGCACAATGTCGCTGCGCTCGCCGCTGCTCACGCCAGCGAGTGCCCAGGTGTTGGCAGCGATGAATTCACGCGCTACGGCGTTCATCTGCTCGAGGGTCGTACCTTTGATCTCTTGTGGCACCTTGGCATAGTCCTTCACATACCCATCCCAGAAGAAACGGCTGGTGTAGAACCCGCTAATCTGCGCTACTGTTTGCGCCCCCATTTGGTAACGCCCCAAGCCATAGGATTTGGCTGCCTCCAGCTCGGCCTCGGTAATCTCACCGCGCAGTACCGCCTGGAGCTCACTGACAATCAGGCTAAAGAGCCGCTCTGCCTTGTCGCACTCCACCTCGCCACCAAAGTCCCAGCTGCTCTCATATTTGCCCACCGAGCCATCACTAAACATCCCATAGGCCATGCCCTGCTTGCGCGCCTTACCAAAGATGCGCGAGTGCATCGTGCCGGTGAGGATGTGGTTGAGGCAGTCGAGCGCGGCGTCTTCTTTGTCGCTAAGCTCGCGCGGGATCTCCATCGACCAGCCAAAGGTAAGGTTACTGGCCTCTTTGCGACGGATGAGGGTAGGTTTACCACTGTGAAGTTCGTCGTGCGGCACCGCAAAGCGCTCACCACGCGGCAGTTGCCAGCTCTCGATCATACGCTTGATTTGCGCCTTGCGCCCCGCCATTTTGCCAGCAATGACAAATCGAAGGTTGTCGCTGGTGTGGGTGCGCCGGTAGTGTTCCTGAATATCGCTCAGCTGCACGTGGGCAATGGTGCGCACGCGCTGGTGGAAGGTGTAGATGTCATTCCCCAGTAGCTGCTGGATCTTGGGCCACAGCACTCGGTTGTGATTGTTAAGATAACCGACAAGCTCGCTACGCACATTACCCTTCTCGGCTTCAAGCTCCGTCTGGTTGAACTTTGGCTGAGTGATAGCCACTTGCTGCAACTGCAAAATACGCTCCCACTCAAAATCCGCACAGTCCGCCACATACACCATAGACAGGTCGCTCGTCCAGGCATTGTGGTAGGCACCGTTTTTGATAAACTCCGCCTCGTACTCGTGCTCGCTCGCAAACTGAGCATTGGCGCCAAAGGCCATATGTTCCATGATGTGTGCCGTCTCGTAGATGTCCTTGCTCGCAACATAACGGTTGCCCGCCCGGAATTGGAACTGGAAGCTCATCACGGTTGCGCCAGGCACGTCGATGAGAAGGCCACGGGCACCATTCTTTAGCCTGACCTCTGTTACTGTGTGTTGCATCTAGCGGTTCTTTTTGCGATTCTGCCGCTGGGCTTTCTTTTTCTTGCGGGCGGCGTTACGTTTGCGGTTGACGTCGGCAGTAGTTGGTGCCGCTTTTGTTTTGGTAAAGTCGTGGTCGCGATTCGCTTCCCCACTCGTGATTTCATTCACGCCGCGCTCCACCGAAGTTTCAGCCAGGCGGGTAAGCTCGGTATCATGCTCGTCGTCCGTTGCCTCACGTGTGATGGCGTCGGTCTTGCGCACTTGGTAGATCGCGTGGAGGACCTCAGCTCGGAGGTTAGCCTGCAGGCTATCAAACAGCTTTTGCGACTCGGCACGGTACTCCACGAGCGGGTCGCGCTGGCCCACGCTGCGCCAGTGGATTCCCTCGCGCAGGTGCTGCATGTTCTCTAGGTGCTGCATCCACAGCGTGTCGAGCACCTGCAAGTACACCTCGCGCTCAATACCGCGCAGTAGCTCGCTACCCAGTTCGTCTTCTTTGTCTTGATACAATTTTTTCGCCGCATCGAGTGCCATCTTGGTCCGGACACGGTCGCGCTTCTCGGCACCGATTTTCTTAATCTCGTCTTTGTCCAGTGGGAAGATCGCGCCAAACTCCTCAGCGAACTTCGGGTTTTGCTTGGCTGGTACCTCTGTGAGGCTCTCTACTGCAGTGCGTAGCAGGCGCTGAATTTCTGGCTTGATGTTGTCGCCATCGAGGATCTTGCGCCGCACAGTGTAGACCACTTTGCGGTGGCGGTTGATGACGTTGTCGTACTGAACAACATTTTTGCGCGCATCGAAGTTAAAGCCTTCGACCCGCTTTTGCGCCGCCTCAAGCGTCTTACTGACCGCTTTGTTTTGGATGGCCATGTCTTCTTCTACCCCAAGGCGCTCCATCAGGCCAGCAATACGCTCACCCTGGAAGATCCGCATCAAATCGTCTTCAGTCGAGACGTAGAATTGGGTGTCACCCGGGTCGCCCTGACGGCCACCACGGCCACGCAGCTGGTTGTCAATCCGGCGCGACTCATGCCGCTCACTGCCGATCACCACCAAGCCACCAAGTTCCTTCACGCCCGGCCCAAGCTTGATGTCTGTGCCACGCCCCGCGATGTTTGTCGCTAGCGTCACGGCACCCTTCTCACCAGCGTGTGCTACAATCTCGGCTTCACGCTCATTATTCTTAGCATTGAGGATCTCATACTTTATGCCCGCTTTGTCTAGCCACTGGGCGATCAGCTCATTCTTAGCAATCGAGCCCGACCCCACCAGCACCGGCCGGCCTTGCTCATGGTACTTCTTGATGGCGGCTGCCACGGCTTTGAGCTTAGCTTTCTCGGTTTTGTAAATAAGGTCTTGGTGGTCTTTGCGGGTAATTGGCTTGTTGGGCGGCACCACCACCACATCCAGGCTATAGATCTGCTGGAACTCCTCTGCCTCAGTAAAGGCCGTACCGGTCATACCACTGAGCTTCTTATATAGGCGGAAGAAATTCTGGAAGGAAATAGTTGCCAGCGTCATACTCTCTTGCTGAACGGGCACGCCTTCTTTCGCTTCGATCGCCTGGTGGAGACCTTCGTTGTAGCGGTTACCGATCTTGAGACGGCCAGTGTGCTCATCGACAATGATCACCTCGCCATCATTGGTCACCACGTAGTTTTTGTCACGATGGAAGAGCGTCTGGGCGCGCAGAGCTTGGTTGATGTGGTAGACACTGCGGACATATTCAGGGGTGTACAAATTTTTTATACCAAGGAGTTTTTGCACCTTATCGATGCCGCTATCCGTCAGCGCTACACTGGTGTGCTTTTCGTCGAGACGGTAGTCCTCCGGCACAAGCTTGGCAGCAATCTTGGCAAATTGGTAGTAGCTATCAGGGTTCTCAGCCGCGGGCGCACTAATGATGAGTGGGGTACGCGCTTCATCGATCAAGATGGAATCCACTTCGTCCACAATAGCAAAGTTGAGCTCGCGCTGGCGCACCAGGCCAATCTCATTGACCATATTGTCGCGTAGGTAGTCGAAGCCAAACTCGTTGTTTGTCCCGTAGGTAATGTCTGCCTCGTAGGCTTCGCGCCGTGTACAGGGGCGGAGCTTTTGCATACGTGGGTCGGTATGGTTCTCGTTGGTATACGTACCATCGTAGAGGAAGGACGCTTCGTTGATGATCACACCAGTGCTAATGCCCAGAGCGCTATAGATCTGCCCCATCCAGCCAGCGTCACGCTGCGCCAAGTAGTCGTTGACGGTCACGATATGCACACCCTTGCCCTCGAGCGCATTGAGGTATGCTGCCAAAGTAGACATCAGGGTCTTGCCTTCACCAGTCTTGAGTTCGGCCACGTTGCCTTCGTGTAGCACCATCGAGCCAATCAGCTGCACATCATAGTGCCGCTCACCAATCACCCGGTCGGCCATCTCGCGCACCACTGCAAAGGCATCAGGCAGGATGGTATCGAGCGTCGTGCCTTTCTTGTGCAGGCGCTGCTTGAGGACCTCTGTTTGCTTGGCTAATTCCTCATCTGAGAGTGCCTTATATTTAGGCCCAAGCTTGTTAATCTGGTCTACCTTCTTTTGCAGACGCTTCAAGATCCGCTTCTGCGGATCGCCAAAAATCTTCGTCAGTGCTTTTTGCTGTGTTGTTGCCATGGTGTCAAACTTCCCTCGCTTTCCTCTCTAAGCGGCCATTCAATTCAAAAAACTCCCCTCATTATACCGGGTTTGCGGCTATTTGGGAAGGGCACGGAACTGGAGTTGCTCATATTACTGTTATCTTAGAGTTCGCGATCCATCGCATCGTCCCGCGGGTCGTGATGGGTAGATCGTGGTATGGGAGTGTCCTTGGGTGGATAGATATTTCCTGGTGCTGGTACGATTGGATCGACCAATACCGAATACGCACTCAATACCTTCGGATTATCCGCTTCTCTTAATATGTCACACAGCAGGACGGCAAAACGCCCTATTTTCTGTGCTTTCCTTCGCAGGGTGTGTTCGTGTTGTGCTGCACTAGGCTCAGCATCGCCCCCCATTTACGAGAGCAAGCAGCTCCTCTTGTAGTTCGTCTAGCTTCGTGCGCGACATTTCTTTATCTGTCATATTTTTTATTATACTATAAACCTCAATCAAAACATGTATACTGATAGCTCACTCTCAGCAGATTCTGCAATCGAGGCACAGCAAAAGACCAACACTCTCTGGAGCATTGGTCTTTTGTAAGCGAAGGCTTTGTCTACTCCGCAGGATGATCCTGCTCGCGCTCGAAGCTACGCTTGAAGCGAGCGAGAAGGCCACGGCGACCAAGGTGTGGCAGCTGGTTTTGCTTATATTTGCGCAGCTGGCCAGCGAGTTTGCGCTCGACAATGTCGGTGGCAGCTAGGACGTTGAGTGTAGAGTCTTTGGCCTTGATGGTTTGGTCTGGCACAGTAATGACTACCTCTACCTCATATTTATTACCATGCTCGCCATTAATCTCTTCAATGCGCACCATAGCGCTCACGGTCTTGCGAGCGTGGCGCGACACCATGCGGTCGAGCGCACCGATCTTCTTGCGAATGTATTTTTTGGTTGGCTCGTCTGGCGAGTATTTGCCAATACCGGTAATGTCGATGTTTGCGATCATGCTGACCCCTTTCGTGTTAGCAACTTGTGCTTATAGTATAGCATGGTTGAGGAGAAACAGGGGTTGTTACGAGTAAATTATCAGCGCAGATAGAGACGTTCGGCTAGCGATCCCATCCGTTCGGCCATCTTTTTGCGCAGTTCTTTAATATGGTCAAGCAAGGCCTTCGTCTCGGTTTTAGGCGATGTCTCTACGCGGCAGTGCGCCCCTTCGATGAGTTTTCTGACATCATGCAACTCTCGTGCATCAACCTCTGCGCGCTCCAGGTCTTGCTTACCGTCTTTATCTACCGACTGGAAAAACGTGTACGGCTCACTATCGATCTGACCTGTCTGGCTGCCATGGATACGCTCAATTTGCCACCGGCCGTCATGGCCATTCTTCGGGCGACCGGCCTTCGAGCGATACACCACCCAGTCATTACTATCAGGTGTCATAATGGTGATAGACGGGTCCAAAACGACCGACATTTCATCAAGCACAACCCCAGACACCGCTATATACTTACCATCGCGGCCTGTCAAGAATATAGTACGCTCGGTGGCGTTGGTTTCACCATCTTTGCTGATCTCTGGGTTGGTTTGGATACGACGCTCCTGCAATGCACCTGGCCTATGTTTGGCATACTCAAAAGGTTTGTCGGTGAGTACACGGCCCATCCTAGCCTGTAGCTTATATGCAATCCCCGACAGGTCTTGTCGTTCTCCGCTTCCTGAGTCTCTTGCTGGCTGATGTTCGTTCATTCTTGCTCCTTTATTACACAATTCTCGTCCTATAGTGCAGTATATTATAGGTAATGTCAAATGGTTGTGAGCCAAGCTGTGACGCCGGGCCATTTTACGTTTGCTGATTTCGGTAGCGAAGCAATGTCTGGTACTTCGCCTCTATCTCAACAGTGTGCGCTGCAAGGCTATTGAGCGCTTCTATCAGGCGGCCAACCCGTCGTAGACTATCGACTGGGACGAAACTACGCACAGCCCCAGCCTGTGGTTCGGTCGATAGTTCATCAAAATGAGCTGGGGCAAGATGCGCCACATATGGCTGCGCCGTCTGGCGATCGATCATGAGGCGGTAGGCGCTCGTTTGGCCCGTTAGCCGATACACGTCAACCGCTTGGCCACCCACACAGCGGTCGGTTGTGCGGTCAACATAGCCAGAAACGATCAGTGTTGTGTCACGGAGTGGATAATCCTCCCTCGCATGTGTACCAACATACTGGACAGCTCGATGCTCTACCACAGGCTCATGGTACTGCCATCCAGAAAGGACATGAGTTTCTGCCGCCTCCCACTGCGCAGCCCGGGCAAATGCTGCACCGGTGATGTGCCGTACCACCGCTTGGCCAAACCACGCTGCCGCGTACCGCATGGGAGAGGCAAAATGCTCAACGCGTGGGCCGTTTGCTTCGGACGCCACTGGCTCCCCTACTTGCGGTGCGCCGCACCGATTGCTTCGCTAATAGAGACATAATCGTCTCGGTCGAGCAGCTCTACCAAACCTTCGTTGATGTCGCCTACCACCTGCGGCCCTTCAAACATCAGCGCCGTCACCAGCGCGACGAGACTCGCGCCAGCCCGAATCTTCTCGTACGCATCCTCCGCTGTAAAAACACCGCCCACACCAATGATGACAAAGCGGTCGCCATACAGTGCATACGTCTTGTGGATAAGCCGCGTGGTAATGGCCTGAGCTGGCCGGCCACTAAGGCTACCGGGAGTATCGTCGGGCAAGACACTTGGGTCAGTGAGCTTGCTGCGATCTTTGACGAGGTTGCCGATCGTCAGGCCCGCGACATTATGCTTATCGATGATGGAGAGGAGTTTGGCAAACTGCGTCCACGTCTTATCCGTTGGCATTTTGATAAAGACGGGGCGCGAGAGCTTCAGTTCATCCACCGCAGTGAGGAGTTTCTTAAGGCGAGCGGGCGTGGTGAAGGGCTCACCGCCATAAGCATTCGGACAGGAGATGTTAATCTCGTACAGTGGTGCACAACCAGCTTCTTCAAGCTGGCGAAGGCTGTCGCAGTAGTCGGCAATCGCTTGCTTGGGGCGGACTTGCTTGGGGCTGTTCGTCTTGGCTACGGATACGCTGAGCGGAAAGTCGCGCCAGACCCGTGGTGAGTAGCTGCGGATCTGCTCGATCGCCTTGGCGACGCCGCGATTCGCCAACCCAACATTCACGACAATCGACTGCTCACTAGCCAAGCGACGAAACCACGGCTTGGGGTTGCCCTCACAAGGCATGGCCGTTACTGAGCCACCAATCTCAAAGCCGCAACCAATTTTCTTTGCCACGGGGGGTAGATCAAAATCTTTATCCAGCCCAGCAGACAGGCCAATAGGATTAACAAAATTGAGGCCAAGAATAGTCTGCTCGAGGCGAGGATTCTTGTAGCGCCAACCACTGAGGAGCTGCTCACCCCGGATGGCATGCAGTGCCCGCGCTGTCCAGAGCATCGACTGGTGCGCTGCATCGGGCTGCCGCCGAAAGAGAAACGGCTTGGCAACTTTGGCATAGCCTTTGCGGCTCATTTTTCTGATTGTGCGCCCCATCTAGAGTACCTCCCTGTTGTTCAGATATGGCCGTAGCACCGTTGGCACGCGGAGCTGGCCATCCGTTGTTTGATAATTCTCGATAATCGCTACCAGTGCGCGAGCCAAGCTCACTGCGGTGCCATTGAGGGTGTGTACTACCTGGAGCGAACCATCGGCCCGGCGGACGCGGATGCCAAGGTTGCGCGCCTGGAAGTCAGTGCAGTTGCTACAGCTGGTAAGCTCGCGGTAAGCACCATCAACAGGAGACCAGTACTCGATGTCATACTTCTTAGCAGCTGGTGCACCCAGGTCTCCCGCCGCGATATTTACCACATGGTATGGCACACCCAGGCTTTGCCAAATCTCCTCCTCCAGTGCGAGGATCTTCTCATGCATCTGAGCCGACTGCTCGGGCAAGCAATAGATATACATTTCGAGTTTGTTGAATTGATGCACCCGGAAGAGCCCGCGACTAAACTTCCCGGCAGCGCCAGCCTCTTTGCGATAGCAGGGGCTGTAGCCAGCGTAGAGGAGCGGTAAGTCCTTCTCGCTTAGGATCTCATCGGCATGGAAGCCTGTCAGTGGGGCCTCGGCTGTGCCAATAAGCATAGTGTCTTCGCCCTCAATAAAGTACTCGTTACTCTCCTTATCGCTCTTGGGTGCAAAGCCCGAACCACGCGCCACGCGGCCACTCACCATGTGCGGCACCGTCATGGGGCGGAAGCCTTTGCCAACAAGGAAGTTAAGGGCATATTGGTAGATGGCATTCTCGAGCAGCATGAGGTCGCCCAGCACATAGTAAAACTTCGTGCCAGCCACCTTAGCACCGCGCTCGAAGTCGAGCCAGCCCCGGCTCGTCGCAAAGTCGAGGTGATCCTTGGCTGACTCACGTCGCTCGCCCCACTGCTTCATCTCCACACTATCTGCCTCGCCGCCCAGTGGGACGTCTGGCAGAGTGATATTTGGCACTGCCTCTAACTGAGTAAAAAAGTTGTTCTCTATGGTGCGCAGCTCCTCTTCCAGCGTTGCGAGCTCGGCTTTGAGTACCTTACCTTTAGTGATGAGTTCTTGGCTTGGCTTGCCACCCTTCATCTGAGCGGCTGTCTCGTTGCGCGTGGTGCGCACAGCATCCACCCGCTGCTGGAGCTCCCGGCGCTGGTCGTCACACGCGAGAAGCGCTGCGATGGACACCTCATAGCCCTTATGGCGCGCTGCTGCCTGCACCTCGTCGGCATGTGCGCGAATATAACGAATATCTAACATAACTATATTATATCAGATACCACGCCAAGCGTAATGGCAATTTGTTCGATAAAACTTCCGGGTGCTCCGCCTGCCCAGCTGGGGTATAATTGGGCACCATTCCCGGCCATTTTTGGCCTCGCTCCCCTGCCTACAAGCACACTATTGGCTGGTGATGCTAGCCGATTACTAGCACAGAACCAGCCATGATAGCTGGTTCTGTAGGGGTTGATAGTGGGCTGTCTAGCTTAGTCTGATATCTTGACGATGCTGAGGCTTGCATCGGTGATGTTTGCGTCTTGGCCAGCCGAGTAGATAACAAGCTTGAGTGGCGTCCCGGCCGTTACCCGCATCAGGCGAGTGTACGGCATGGTAAAGCGGTAGCCGTGTTGGTTGTTGCTCCACACCCCTTCTGGAATATCACGGGCTGTATCATTGACAGCCTGATATACACCACGTGCCGACGATGTGTCGTTCAGGCGAATCCGCGATTGGATGAGGTAGACACCATCGCTTGGTGCAATGTACGATTTGCTCCCGGCATCCCATGACCCACCACCGTTGTTTGTCACGACGGTCTTGAGTGGTACTGGTGCAAAGGTATCCTTGGCAATCGTTGCAGCCGTCACACCGCCATTGCCATTGCCAAGTGTTGCCGTAAAGATGGTCATCTGGGGGAGGCTTCGCCATTCCATGTCGCAGTTCGCTGCCGACTTCTTCGACAATATCTGGCCAACCGTGCCACCCGCCGGTACAGTGCTACCTGCAAAGGTAAGGCCGAGCTGAGATGTGCCGTTGCCTGTGACAGTCATATTTGGTGAGCATGGCTGAGTGCTGTTGGTAACATTAATCGTTGCGTTGGTGCCATCCTGGCCTTTGGGTCCAGTAGCACCTTGCTGCCCCTGGATACCTTGAGCACCTTGTGGGCCGGTCTGGCCGGGGTCACCCTTCTCACCCTTGAGGTCGGTGTAGGCAATGAGGTTTTGCCAGGCTGTTTCGCCAGTGTAGCGCCACTGGATGTAGAGCGTGCCCTTCTGGAGCTCGATTGTTCGGCCATCGGCACCTGCTGGGCCAGTTTGACCTTGTGGGCCTTGTGGGCCGGGCTGGCCTGGTTGGCCTGGTTGCCCTTGCGGACCAGTGTCTCCTTGGTCACCCTTCGGGCCGGGTACACCTCTTTCTCCTTGTGCGCCAGGTGTACCAGGTGCACCCTGCTCACCTTTAGCACCTGTGTCACCTTTCGGGCCAGCGTCGCCCTTCTCACCCTTCTCGCCTTTTTCACCATTTTTGCCGTCTTTGCCATCTTTGCCGGGCTCGCCTTTGTCACCTTTTTCGCCCTTGTCGCCCTTAGCGGCCGATGCACCATCTTTGCCGTTGGCCCCGTTTGCACCATCCTTACCGTTGGCGCCATTGGCACCGTTTGCGCCATTTTTGCCAGCTGCACCGGTAGCACCATCGCGGCCGCGTGCACCGTCTGCGCCATCACGGCCATTGGTGCCATCTGCCCCTCGTGCGCCGCTCGCTCCGGCCTCACCGCGTGCACCTTGCTCGCCTTTTGCCCCACGCAGGTCCTCGACCGAGGCAATATCGTGCCACGCGCCATTCATAAATTGCCACTGGATCTTCCCATCGTGCTGGCGCAAGCTCACTTGGTCTGGCCGCACACCCTTGAAGCTGCTATTGTAGCCCCATGGCCACCACCACCAAAGCAATATAATGATGATTAATAATATCCCAAACAAGCCAAATACAAGCGAACGGCTTGCAAATTTTTTGCGGTGTTCATTCATAGCGATACCCCTATTTATACCCTTTTGTCTGATTATAGCACAAGCGTTATAAAATTAAAGAATACTAGCCGCTCTGCCTTCAATTCTCAGCTGTCTTTAGGTCTCTTCTCTCGCTCTACCCCTGTTAGATGTACAGTAGTACTCCTCTTAGCTAGCCAAAAAACCCGCTTTGCTTACCACAGCACAGCGGGTTTTGGCTCTTTGTATCGACGCAGTTTACTCTGTACGCAGCGCTTCGATTGGGTCAAGCTTCGCAGCCTTGCGGCTTGGCAGCCAGCCAGCAATGATCGCTACCAGCATCAGGCCAGCCACCACTGCAGCAGCATGCTCTGGTACAAAGACAAGGAGTTTATGATCACCAAAGTGGAGCTTCTCTGAGATAACCGGGTTAAGCGCTACACCAGCGCCCCACGCGCCTAGTACACCCAGCGCACCACCCAACAGACCGACCCAAGCTGCCTCGTAGCGGAACAAACGGCCAATATCACGCCGGCTTGCGCCCAGCGCCTTCATCAGGCCAATCTGCTGCGTCCGCTCCAGCACCGAGATGTACTGCGTGTTGACGATGCCAAAAATACTTACTATCAGCGCCAGCGCACCAAAGCACAGCACAATCGCCTGCAAGATATCAACAAAGCGAAAGAGTGTCTGCTGCAGATCCTTGGCAGTGGCTGCAGCGTAACCATCGTGCTCGAGGGACTTCTTGGCGGCTTCGGCATCCTGCTTGGCAACCGCGGTGGCAGACATGTACTTTTGGTATTGGCTCGTGCCCTTGGTACTATAGTCGCTCAGCTCGCGAGCTACCTTAGCATTAATCCCAATGCCGCGCATTGCTTGGGTTTGGTCGGCCGATTTGCGCGTCACAGCCGCGATGGTAAAGGTCTTGTGCAGCTCCTTGCCATTAATCAGCTCATTCACCCCGGCCTGTCCCTTCTCAGCAAAGACCTGGCCAAGCGTTGCTTCATCAATCTTCTGTGGCGTCTGCACCACTGTGACAGTTAGCTGCTTGCCCACCATTTGAGCAGGCGATTGCCCGAGTGTCTCGGCATGGCTCTCGGGTATAACGGCTTCGCCAGCCGCGAGCTCAGTGCCCTTGCCCAGCTGCTTACCCGCCACGACTTCGGCCGCGAGAGCACCATCAAAGACGCTCACATCACTGCTGTATTTCTTGTCTTTCTTGGCCGCAAAGCTTACATATTTGGGCTGGAGCTGATAGACTGGCCTCACTTTCTCGAGGTCAGTACGCGCCGCGAGCTTGTCAATGTCTTTTTGGGTTAGGGCTTTATAATCATTACCATAGCGGTTGATGCTATCAGGGTTATACTCACGCAGGTCAGCCTGCTGGCCCGATTGTGCGCCGATGAGCCGCTTGTCTTTGACGACAAACACCGCCTTGGCATCAATATTACTGCTAATCAGCCGGTCAATATACTGGCGTGCACCCTCGCCCGCCATCAAGCTCGCCATAATGGCGAAGCCGCCCACCGCGATAGCGATGCTGGTAAGCAGGGTACGCATCTTGGCGCGGCGCAGGTTGCGGCCAGCGCGGCGGATAATATCAGTCGTCTTCATGGTTAGTCTGCCCTCCTTGGTGTTGGCTTGGTGGTTGTGGATTTGGCTTTTGCAGTAGCACTTGCGGCTTTTTTCGTTGTTTTCTTGGGCTGCGTGGCAGGTGCTACGGCTTTGGCTGGGCGGCGAGTTGGCGCTTTTTTAGCCTTGGGAGAAGCTGTCGCCTTATCCGTAGCGCTGTCGTGATCAATCACCCCATCTTTGATACGAATGATGCGCTGGCAGCGCTGCGCGAGATCCTCGTCGTGCGTGACGATGATGAGCGTGGCACCATGCTCCTTAGCATAATTAAAGAGCAGGTCTTCCACTACTCCAGAAGTTGCTGAGTCAAGGTTGCCCGTCGGCTCGTCGGCAAAGAGAATCTGTGGCTCGGCA
This sequence comes from Candidatus Saccharimonadota bacterium, assembly GCA_013333645.2. Taxonomy (GTDB): domain Bacteria; phylum Patescibacteriota; class Saccharimonadia; order Saccharimonadales; family Saccharimonadaceae; genus Saccharimonas. The sequence goes on from JABCOK020000001.1 coordinate 77,840, forward strand.
GCAATTGCTCGAGCGATCGCTAGGCGCTGCTTTTGCCCACCACTGAGGTCTTTAGCTCGCGCTTTGATCTTGTCCTCTAGACCAACTGCCTCGAGCGCCGCCACAATACGCCGCTTGCGCTGACTGCGCGGCACACCTGCCGTCTCGAGCGACAGACTCACATTGTCATAGCAACTCTCGCCACCCTCCACAAAGAAACTCTGGAAGATAAAGCCCATCGTCCGCGCTCGAAAGCGGTCGGTCGCCTTGGGTTTGAGCCGTAAGATATCCTCACCGTTGATGATCACCTCACCCTGCTGCGGCTTATCCAGGCCAGAGATGGCGTGCATCAGCGTGGACTTGCCCGAGCCCGACTTGCCCAGCACTGCCACGCTCGACCCCTCCTCGATTGCAAGACTTACGTCCTTGAGGGCGGTGAAGGTATTTTTCTTCTTGCCGTAGACTTTTGTAATGTTTTTTATTTCGATCATTGCGCCTCCATAAGCTGCTAATGTTAATAGCAATTATACCGCAATCGCCCGGCGAGAGCAAACGAAGTGAACGACGATTGTGCAGTTTTTCTAACGCTTGAGAAGCAACATTCTATCAAGGCTGAGTCAAAAAAATCTTGCGTGCGTGGGGGCTGCTACTGCTTTATCTGGGTAGAGTACAAAAACGCGTTGCCATAAAAACACCGCTATACTCATTCAAACGAAATGCTAAACGATCTTGAGCATGATCTCTAGAAGGCCGATGTCTTCAAAAAAGATTCACTCCCCTGCTCAATAGGACGTGAGGTACGTCTGAAAACAAGCATGGAGAAATTACACCGGTGCCAACGCGCCCACCGCAAGCAGGATGATGAGCAGTGTGCCAAGTGCCAGGCGATAGCCGACAAACTTATCAAATGAATTGCTCGAAACAAAGCGCAACAGCCACGAGATTGCCACATATCCCACCACAAAGGATATAATAATCCCCAGTATCATCTGTGGCCAACCAATCAAGCGGCCAATCTGCTGCGACTGCGTGATGGCTTCCAACCCACCAGCTGCCATCAATGCCGGAATCCCCAGGAAGAAGCTCATCCGCGTGGCAGTCGTGCGGTCAATATCGCGGAACAACCCCGAAGCAATTGTCGCCCCCGAGCGCGACACCCCCGGGATGAGTGACAAGCACTGCATCAGGCCCATTGCCATAGCATCACGCCAGGTGAGGTTGCGCTCATGGCGTGTCTCACGTCCTCGGCGGTCAGCCAAAAACAGGACAATACTCCAAATCATCAGCCCAGCCGCTACAAACCACAGGCCACGCAGTACTGTCTCAATCGTATCCTTAAGGAGCAGCCCTACCACTGCAACCGGCAGCGAGCCAATGATGACATACCACCCCATTCGGTAGTGAAACGTCCGCGCCCGAGGATTCACCACGCCAGCACACCACGCCGAGGCAATGCGCCAAATGTCCTGCCAGAAATAGACAATCGCCGCAGCAATCGCCCCAATCTGCACCACCGCTGTAAAGGCGACAAGCCCCGGGTCACTCACCGAGTAGCCCAGCAACTTCTCTGCCAGCATCAAGTGGCCCGTACTCGAGATGGGCAAAAACTCAGTAATCCCCTCGACAATGCCAAGAATAATAATATGAAGCCAATCCATGATGTTCGTTCCTTATGTCTTGTACCAAGTATACCAAGTTCGCCACAAAGCACCAAGCCAGAAATTGCAGAATGTAGCGTCATAGGGCTCATTCTCAATCTGATCATCGTACTCTTGGGTTAAGTAATTAATCCGGGTTCAGTTTGAGCATGGTTGGTGGGCTATGTTCTTAGCAGACTTGTTTTTTGTTCTTGCACCAGGAAGCGACCACTATGAGAGAATGGCCGCTTGTTTGTTGTTGCAAAAGAAGGGTTGAGATATAGCTGCGCGCTGGGGCGAGTGGGCTCTACCACCCGCCGCCACCGCCACCACCACCGCCGCCGCCGGAGAAGCCACCACCAGTCGAGCCACCACTCGATGACGAGAAATCGCTCGAGCCAACAGAGGTAGAATCGGACAAGCTACTCATACTCGAGACAAACATTGCTGCATTGAAGGCGCCGTGGCCAGCATACCAATCGGGCTGCGTGCCTACTTCCTCATAGTACTGCCCCAGCTGCTGGCTCCACTGCTTCTCTTGGCCAAAGAGTACAGCATAGGGCAAGACCCGCTCGTAGAGTTTGACGAGCTGAGCGTGGTCGCCAATATCCACCTTCTCGGCGGTCTCGGGGCTCTGCAGCAGGCGCAGACGGTCGGCCTCAGCGTAGCGGATATACATCTTGAGCCCCAGCAAATAGCGGCGCAGCGCCAGCCCTTTGTCCGATAGTGGCTTAGCAAAGCCCAGCTTACCAATGATAATCACAATAAAAACCCCCGGGAAGAAGAGGAATTGCAGCCCGCTGAGGAATGGCACAAACATCGTGGCTGCACATAGCAGCAGCACCAGCGTACCCAGCACACCTGCAAGGATGCGGAATCCCCGTGTGCCCTTCCGGCTTGTGTCGCGCAACTTGTATGTGTGGTCGATGAGCTCATCGAGCTTCTTGGCATTATCGCTCAGGCGGAAGGCATAGGAGGTATTGTTGCGCAGCGTCTTGAGGTTGATGCGCTCTCCCACCGCAGGCAAATGGCCGAAGATATCGCCCAGAATCTCTTGCTCCTCGGGGTGAAGACTGCTGACATCCTTGACGACTTCAAGCTCGTACTGTGCCCGCGAGAAGAACGTCTTGGGCTTGACCTCAATCAAACGAATGTAGTGCCGCACTGCCCAATCGATCATCTGCGCTGCCATAGCCGAGCCCTTCACCATCCGGAATGGCCGCACGATCTCCGCCGCTGTCGTCACACTCGTGCTCGGCGGTGGCAGGTATTCTGGCACGATCGTCCCCAGCTCTTTGCTCCGGCCAATCGCCCGCTGATAGAGCCAATACACCAAGCTCGAGGCAAGCCCCAGCACCAACATACTCACAAAGAATATAAGCGGAAGAAACGCCTCCAGTCGCTCTTGAAACACCTCCCCAGGCGTCTTCTTATACTCCGCAAAGGTACCCTGCGGGAAGCCCAGCGCCAGCGTCATACCAGCATATGGCGCGAGGTAACCCACCGAGGCAGTTATGGTGTCGACGCTTGGTGACGTGACGGTGCAGGTGGTGCGACTCCCTTGCCTACCAGTGTAACACTGTGGTGTCGTCCGGCTGATGGCAGCAAGCTCAGGACTCAGCTTGAGCCTGACGCTAGCATTACTAATGGGTACTCGCCACGACGTACCAATCACATCCCAATAAAACTCATTCTTTTGTGTGTCGCCATAGTTCCACGTTACATCACGCTGGGTGTAGGTAATGACGTATGTCTTGCTACCCGAGACGTACGTATCTTTGTTGCCAATGCGCAGGGTGTTGCCCGACCAACTATATTCATAATCATTACCATGCTCATCCTGCACCGAGCCAAGCGCAAAGCTCGTGTGGTGGCCCTTGTACTGCGTGACGAACTCTGGTGCGAGGCCATGGTTCTGCTCTGGCGGGAAGTTTGCTGTAATGGTGAGCTTCGTCTTGAGGGTGGAGCGCTTCTCGCTGTCGCGCCCAAGCTCCATATCAACCGCATATTTGGTAATGGTGAAGTTATCTTTACTACTGCTCGATGATGAATAGGCTCGTACCGATGTATCGGCCTGTATTGGCACTGCCCCGAGCGCGGTGCCAAGCAGCACCAAGCAGACACCGATTGCAGATATCACGCGTGTCATTCTCATACATCGATTGTGCGCCATGCGGCGAGGAATGTCAAACGCGAGCATCGCTCAGAAATCGCCGATCTATGCATCGCCTAGGCCCCGCAGTATATCGCGGCCTACCATACTCTCCTACTGATGGAATATTTGCCATGATCAACCTTTCATCAGTATCAGCCCACCAGCGCTAAGGCCAAAAATTAGCTGCCACCAACTAGTCTATCCATTCTCAAATATCCTCACCAAGCACTTCTCCCTACCCCTGTTAATCTCTGTTCAAGTTATACCGCTTATGCTGTGATATTGCAAATGGTTATGCTATACTCACAGGCAATACCTAGTGGCTAATCGGCGAGGTGAGGAGTATAGCAGAAGTGAGACGATATTGGACGCATGTTCGGTTTGCAGGTGTGGCAGCAGTGGTAGTGCTAGGAGTTGGCTTCATGCAGCTACATCAGGTGGCAATGGCCGAGCCCGCCACGAATTCTGGCTCCAATTCATCCACCAAAAAAGACGATAAGCCCGACATCTGCGACCCTAACACAATGCGCTTCAAGACTACAGCGCTGAGCTCCCCGACCGACAAAGCCCGCGCCGCTAAGGCCCTCGCCAACCTCCGCGGCCTCATGCAGCCCATCCGCAACGCTGGCGATGGCAGCACCATCACCGCCGCCAAGCAATACGGCACTGACTACACTGGCGAGATAAAGGGCTCATTCCAGCTCAAGAACAGTGGTAGCTATGCCACTGGCAACCCCACGCCTCTCTCTGTCACCTCACCATCATCGGTGCCGAGTAACTACCGTGGCAAGGTCTCAGGCAAGGCACCCACTGGCGGGAGCCGCGTTGTCAAGGCCTTCCGCGCTACCGATGCCGAGTATGAGCAAGGCAAGGTCACCCCTGCCCAGGTGCAAGGTGACGGCAACTGGACGCTCGATCTCTCGCCAGTTGATGGCAGCATTGGTGGCGAGTGGCGCTTCCGTCTCTACGATGCCAGCAGTGGCCAACCTCTCGGCGAGAGCTGGCCACGCGTCACGGAGTACCAAAATGTCGAGGTCCAATCCTACGTCATTACCGACCAAACCTACCTCGTTGCCAAGCAAGCCGCCAACACAAACCATACCTTTAGCTTCCCTGGCACCGAGAAGGGCCACAAAATGCTGCGCCTAGTGGATACGCGCAGCAACAAGATCCTCGCTGAGTACTTCCAGCCACAGCTGGCTGGGCTAATCCGCTCGTACGAGTTCTCGCCTGGCCAGGATGGTTACGGCACTCATCGCGTGCACTATTCATTTATGTATGATCAGTCGCTGGCGCTGCTCGTGGCGGTTGGTGCGGGCGACAAAGCGATGGCAGACCAGCTCGTCAATGGCTTCAAAACCATCCAGATCAAATCCGGTCGGTCGCGTGGTGCCTTCCCCTCCAGCGCCCACCAACTCGACCCCAGCAACCAGCAGGCGCGCTATTATACCGGCGGTGTCGCCTTCGTCCTCTACGCACTCATCCGCTACCAAGAGAAGTTTGGCGATATCAATGGTGTCAGCAGTATGGTGCGCTCTGCCCTGGCCTGGGTCAAGACTAAGAAAAGTACATCCGGTCCTGGTGCTGGCCTCTACCGCGGTGGCACAAATATCAATGACGATGACAACAATAAGCAATTCGAGATCGCCTGGCACTCCACTGAGCACAACACCGACCTCTGGCACGTGTATGAGCGAGCCTCGCAAGTCTACGGTGACGCCAGCTACCGCCAAGAGGCCGACAGCCTGGCCAAAGTCATTATGGAGAAGCTGTGGAACAAAGCCGAGAACCGCTTCGACCAAGGGCTTGACGACCACGCCAAAGCGCTGGACACCTCCAGCTGGGGCTCGATCTTCCTCAACGCAATTGGTGAGTACGACAAGGCCAAAGTCTCGCTAGCCTACACGCGCAACTTTGCCATGAGCCGTGCAGGGTCTCAGGGCTACACTCCATACCTGACTGGTACGTACACCCCCACCGTCTGGTTTGAAGGGACGTTCGGCGTCACTCAAGCCTATAACGTCGCAGGCAACAAAGACGAAGTTGCTGCCAGTGCCCAGCGAACATACCGCTCCCAAGGGGCGAATGGTGCTTGGCCCTACGTTACCAATGTCGACGAGGCAAACCAAATGACGAATGCTTACTCTGTGGCTTCGACCGCATGGTACTTGCTGGCCACCGCCTACCCCGACGCCATTTGGTCGGAATGCCGCACCGACAAAAAGCCCGACGAGAAGAAGCAGCCACCAATGGTGCGCCACATCGGCAAGGTCACGCTAGACAAGTTCCTCGCTGGCGAAGATAAGCCACTGTGGGTCTTTATCCTTATCTCGTTACTCGCTCTCTTGGTTGGCATTGCCGCGCTTATTCTCTACCTTATCCGGCGTTATCGCGCCAAAAATGCCGCCACGCAGCTGGGCAGCAAAGATAGCAACACTCCTCCTGGTGGGCCACCAAGCCCGAGTGGTGGTAGCGGCACACCCCCTCCACCAAGCAGTCCGTCAGCCCCAAGTAGCCCATCATCAGCCAGCGGCCTGGGCAGCCTCGCAATGAGCGCCCCACCACGCACCACTACTCCACCGCCACACCGCCCTAGCACAGCACCTAGCCGCGGCACCTCCATCGCCGTTCAGAGTGGCACCTCGCACCACGACGCATCACCGCGACCTGCGCCAAGCAGCCCACCACCACGACCGCCAAGTGTATCGGGTTAGCTCACTGCAAGAAACCAACCACCAGTGAAATACATAGGCACGAAGCTTACTTTTAATTAAACAATTTTAAAAGCCCTACTGTTTCATCAGAGGTTTATTATCTGAGAGAGATTGCTTGATTCTCTTTTTGAATTGAGCAATTGTCATAGAGCTATAATAACTAATCTAGGCTACTGAGTCAATAATAGCCTCAAGTCTTCTCAAAAAAGCTTCCATCCTTAAGAAATAGTTTGGATATGCTTCTTGTAGCTTATTTAGCTCACTCATAGAGACAAGAACCACATTCTTTGCTAGATCACCCTGCGTTGCTTGCTCAAGACGACTATACTCTTGTAGTGCCTCTATCTGTTCCTTTTTACTAAAAGCTCTAATTGTAACGACTTTGCGATCTATATTGAGCTCTATGATATGATAGTAACTTCTATTTTTTCTCTGATTATCCTGAATCTCTTTCGCTGCGAGGTTATAACCTTTCATTATATCTATAGCATTTATTATTGCAGCCTTTTTTGCGAGAGCTCTGTATATGTCTACAGGTCGCAAATATTTGTGCTGCTCCAATACATTTTGCTGCTCAACTATAGCGACTGCCGACGACATCAATGCAAAGAACTCTTCCCAATCCTCATTACCACCACGCGTCTTTAATGGCTCGTGCAAGACCATACCTATCGTCTCCACTGCTGTAGACCAAATATGCTGCTCTTGTGTTCTTATTTGCACCTCCACCCGCAATCCTTTACAGTCTTTAGCTTCTTGCGTCCGAGCGAGTGTATTGTTATATTTATAGACCAAATGAACGCCTCTATATCCATCCGATTTTGGTGTTGTTATGTAGTCTCTTTTTCTCTCTAGCTCATGCGTAAAACGTGGGGCATTTTCATATTGCGATACCACGTCCCAAACCGCTGTAATAGTTGGAACAATTATCCTCACCCCACCTATATCTTGCATGGTAGAGAGTTGCATATCTGGATATCTATCTAACTTATCAATAATCGTTGGCATACGCTTTAATCGCTGTGCAACGATAGATCCTGGTATATTCTTTGCTATATGACGTAATCGAGCTTGGAATGTATTGATCGGATAAATGTGTGCTAAACGCCACTGTTGTGCAATCTCAAGTGCTTGATCATATTCAATAGTACCTGGGCTACTATGAACTAGGACTTTCCCAGCCTTCCGTACCTTCTCACGAGATAATTTCTTGCTAGCCAAACACCATCCCCTTGGCTATAATTGAATATCTGGGTACACCGCCCGCGTCGTTTCGTCGATGTCGCTTTTGAGCTGCGGGAATGGCACACCTTCGCGCGCCGTCACGCCTTCGAAGATCCAAAAGACGCGCTCGCTAAAGCCCCAGCCACAGGCCGGCGGCATGCCGTATTCCAGCATCTCCACAAAGTCGATATCCAGCATCATGGCTTCCTCGTCGCCCGCATCGCGCATCTGCTGCTGCTCCACAAAGCGGTTCAGCTGGTCGATCGGGTCGTTCAGCTCACTAAAGCCATTGCCAAGCTCGCTGCCGGCAATCACCGGCTGGAAACGCTCCACCGTCTGCGGGTTATCCGGGTTGGTTTTGGATAGCGGGCTGATGAACTTGGGCGTATTAACCAGCCAGACCGGCCCAGCCACCGTCTTGCGAATATTCTTCCACAGTTTATCGATGCCGCGCGGGATGGAATCGGTCTTTTCTACCTCCAGGCCATGTTCTTTCAGCTTGGCAGCAACTTCCTCGATTGTGGTATTATACACATCAATCCCGTAGTGCTCGTGGATCACCTCAGCATAGTCCCACACTTGCCACTGGCCACTCATATCGACCTCAAAATCGCCCAGGGTAAACTGCAGCGTGCCAAAGGTTCGCTCCAGCACATACTTGTACATGTCTTCCATAAAGCGCATGCCCCGCTGCCAGTCCCAATAGGCGGCGTACCACTCCATGGCGATGTGCTCGGGCAGGTGCTCATCAGAATAATTCTCGTTGCGAAAGCGCGGGCCAATGTCATACACCTTCTCGAACCCCGCCCCCAGCAGGCGCTTAAGCGGCAGCTCGTGGCTAATCCGTAGGTAAAACTGCTGGCCGTCCAGCGCATCCATGTGGGTGACAAACGGGTTGGCATCCGCCCCACCGGTGGTGTGCTCCAGCACCGGCACGTTGACCTCAGTAAAGCCGTGTTGGTTGAGGTAATCGCGCGTTGCCTGCCAAAACACGCTGCGGCGATAAAAGCGCTGGCGCACCGCTGGGTTAACATTCATATCCACATAGCGGCGGCGAAAACGCTCTTCTTTATTCTCGAGCTTTTCTGGCATTGGCCGCAGGGCTTTAGTGAGCAGCCGCAGCTCGCGCACCCCAACCGAAATCTCACCTGTCTTAGTCCGCAGCACCGTGCCAGTCGCCTCTACAAAGTCGCCTGTGTCGAGTAGTTTGAGCTGTTTCATGCCGAGAATGCCGCGCGAGGCGTCGAGCTCGGCCATTGTGTCGCGCTGCAGATAGAGCTGCACTGCGCCGCTCGCGTCTTGCAGCTTGATGAAGGCCAATTTGCCAAAACTGCGAATGGACACCACGCGCCCAGCCACCGCCACCTCCTGGCCAGCCAGTTCATCGTACTGCGAGACCACTGTCGCACAATCGTGTGTGCGCTCAGTGTGTGCTGGGTAGGGGTCAAGGCCGAGCTCGCGCAGCGCTGCTAATTTTCGTAATCGTTCGTTTCGGTAATCTTGTAATGTCGCCATAATTGCTTGCTATTATAGCGGAGAATGGGATGGTTGTCGACTAGGACGACAGCTTCCGCTCTGCTCCACCAAGTTCTCAGCGCAGTGCGACGCACAGCAGCCAATCTCTCCCCTATTTTGATTGCGAAGAAGTAGGTGGCGGTGCGCAGGCAATTGCGTGTGCGCCAGGGCCAGCTGCAGTCGTCGAGG
>JABCOK020000002.1 GCA_013333645.2 Candidatus Saccharimonadota bacterium
ACCGATTTTCGCGTCCATTATCTCATCTATAATGAAACTGGAATGAGCTAATAGAGAAAATAATAAGCGAATTGCTGCTAATGAATGTATTCTCAAGTTCTACCATACAGTAGTACAAGAGCAAAGAGACGCTAATTTGCTCACAAAATAATCGCTATTTTTTATAGAGGTGAGAGGATATTTAAATTGCATTAACTACGACAACAACTGATGAATGCGCGATGTAATATGGAGTCGCGCTGCCCGAGCAGCTTTATGCCAGCCAACCGATGCGAAGCGCTGAGCATAGCTATTATATACTGCATTTTCTTCTGCAAAGCGCACGCCGTCCTTTGATTTTTCTTTGCTTGAGAGCGACTGGGCAAAGCGCCGATATTGAAATGTCTCAGTCTGATCAAAAGCAAGTACTGCTCCGTCAAGAATAAAATCAAATACCAAGACAAGATCTTCTAGTATAGTATACGTTGCGTCAAAGGAATACCGCTTAAGCGTCGCTGTCTTCCAGACGATCGATGGGAAGTAGAGCCAGTCGCCATGACTCAGAGACGTTGCAAGTTTTTCGCCTGAGTAAAGCCCTGATTTACGAGGCTGCAAAAATCGCTTAACACGGTCAACCAATGGGAGATATAGCTGCCCCTTATCATTAATCACTTGCACTCCTGGCTGATAAAAATCTGCCTCGCCAATTGTCTGCAGTGCCACTGCTACGCACTCCGGCAAGAGCCGATCATCGCACCCGACAATCATACAGTGCGGTGCTGTTACGTACTGGACGGCGAAGTTGAAGTTATTGGTAATGCCGAGGTTTTTCTTGTGTCGGATATAGGTGATACGTGGGTCGGCGAGTTTTGTGTAATAATCACGTGCTTCGGTCGATGGGTAGTGGTCATCAAGGATGGTCAGGTGCCAGTCGTCGCTCGTCTGAGCCAAGACAGAGTCAACCGCCTCTTTGAGGAGAGCGAATTCGCCCCAGTAAGGGATGACGATATCGAGTGATTTATTTTTTGTCATAAGCCGAGAGTTTAATTGACAATTCTTGATGGAGGTCGCGCACGCGACGTTCGTTTTGGTCGATCCGCTGGCGCTGCGTGTTGACGATGTAGAAGAGTAACACGATCGCTGTCGTTTGGACAATATCAAACAAGCTCAATTCCGACGAATCAAACGGTGGGTGGCCAATCGAAATATTATACAGCGGGAAGCAGCTTAGCAGCACTGCCATCACCACCAGCCACATCACTACCTGGTGGCGCAGACGAGTGATAGTGATCTTGCGTAATTTATATTGGGTGATGATATTGACGAGTGCCAAGAGAATAATTGGCACATTGAGCAAGACAAGGGCAAAGTATCTCATTCGAAGAGCTCCGTTAAGCGTTGTTTGAATAAGCGTTTGACGATATTGATGGCATTCCAGTTGTTTTGACCTTTAGCACGGGAGTAGTCGGTGTATATTGCCTTGATTGGGTATTCACCAATTGTCATCCCCGCTTGCTTGGCACGCCAGATCATCTCCGAGCAAAATTCGTAACCAGTTGACTTCCAATCGAGGTCATCAATGGCGCGGCGCGAATAGATACGTAGGCCAGACTGTGAATCTGTCACATTAATGCCAAACAAGAGCTTAGTGATGAGACTCAAGCCTTTATTGCCGAGCACTTTTGTCTTGGACATGCCGGTGCTGTCAATGAGACGACTACCGATAAGTAAATCAGCGTGGCGCTCATCGATCTGCGCGATACCTGCCAGCACATCCTCTGGCGCGTGCTGACCATCGGCGTCCATCGTGGCGGCAATGTCATATCCATGCTGCCGAGCATACGATAGACCAGTTAAAGTTGCGCCGCCCGCACCAGAGTTAAGGATATGATCGATCGTAATGGCACCACCTTTTTTAGCTTGGGTAAGTGTGTCGTCCTTCGATCCATCATTTACCAGCACAACGTCGATCGTATAGCCAGCTGCCTTGGCTTTGGCAAAGACTCGCTTGGATTGTTTGATCACGTCCTTGATGACCGTCGCTTCATTGTAGGCTGGGACGATCACGCACACTGTCTTGGTATTCGTTTTCATATTGGTATTATTATACTACGCCGAGAGGTAATTTCCGTAGCCTGATTTCTTTAACGGTGCAGCAAGTTCGGCAAGCTGCTCGTCGGTGATCCAACCGTTGGTATGTGCAGTCTTTTCGGGGCTGCCAACGACTTGGCCGGTGCGATTCTGTACAACGCGCACAAAGTCCTCAGCATCGGTCAGGCTGCTAATCGTCCCAGTATCAAGCCATACATCGCCATTATCCAGTGTCTGGACCTTCAGTTTGCCACGACGCAGATACTCAGCGTTCACAGAGGTAATTTCTAACTCGCCACGGTCGCTTGGCTGGACATTCTTCGCAATTTCTACCACATCATTGTCGTAGAAATAGAGTCCCACTACTGCAAAGTTCGACTTAGGCTGGGCGGGCTTTTCTTCGATCGACACCGCATGATTGTTATCATCAAAGGCTACAACGCCATACCGCTCTGGGTCAGATACTTTGTAAGCAAAGACCACACCACCATCTGGGTCGGTGCAGGCACGCAGCGAATCATCGAGCGCTGCGCCGTAGAAGATGTTATCGCCCAAGACGAGCGCCACCTTGTCGTTACCAATAAATTCCTCACCAATGATAAATGCCTGTGCCAAGCCATCGGGGCTGGGCTGAATGGCATATTGCAGATTGATACCCCACTGCGCACCATCACCAAGCAAGCGCTGGAAGCCTGCTTGGTCAGCTGGGGTAGTGATGATGAGGATGTCGCGAATCCCTGCTTGCATCAGCGTAGTGAGGGGGTAGTAGATCATTGGCTTGTCATAAATAGGCATCAGCTGTTTGCTAATTGCTTTAGTAATCGGCCACAGGCGCGAGCCCGAACCACCTGCCAAAATAATACCTTTCATACGTAAAACTCCTTTGTTCTAACTATATACTTATCATACCAGATAAAGTAATAGTACCATAATACCGAAGATAATGGGAATATATAACAGTGTACGAAAGGGTCAGTCACTCTAGATAGTGCGCGAAGTCAAACAAAATTATTCACGTCGTGAGATGATACCCTAAAGCTATGACAAGCAGCCAAGGACTATTTTAATGAGTATGTAGAGTAACATATTCGCGTAGTGTCTCGCGCCAGTCTTGGCTGACAAAGCCAGTCGCATGGAGTTTATCAAGGCTGAGGTCACTGTTGAGCGGCCGTGGTGCGACGCCGGGCTTATTAGCAAAATACTCAGCAGTGGTTGTATCTGTTACTGGTGAGTCATCACGCCCTGCCAGGGCAAAGATCTGCCGCGTGATGTCTGCCCAACTTACCAGTGGGCCGCTATTTGTCACATTGTAGGTACCATATGGTGCCTTGCTCTCTACCAGGTGGTCAATCGCCCGTGCAATTTCTGGCGTAAAGCTCAGGCGGCCAATTTGGTCTGCTACCACTGTTGGTGCGATATTTTTTGCAGCCAGGCCGAGCATCGTTGTCACGAAATTTTTACCATCGCCGATCACCCAGCTGGTGCGGATAATATAGTGCCGTGGCGTGGTGCTCGCGGCAATGTCGCCTGCTGCTTTGGACGCACCATAGACACTTAAGGGGCTAAATAGCTCATCTTCGGTATGTGGTGCTGTCTCACCATCAAAAACATAGTCGCTCGACACATGAACCAAGGTAATGTCTCGCTCAGAGCAGATACGAGCAAGCTGTCCCACCGCTTGGGCATTGATGCGCCAGGCTGCTGCGCGGCCCTCCGATGTTTCTGCGCCGTCAACATTGGTATAAGCAGCAGTGTTGATGATTGTCTTAATGCCAGACCAGCCGAAGTTCGCAATAGTTGCTGCGCTGCAGAGATCGAGGTCATTATGCCCAACCGCCCGAGCACTAGGGTATTGCTGCTGCATTGCTTTGGCCAATTGCCCGTTGGCGCCAATGATGAGGGTAGAGGTGTAATCTGTCATGCACGCTTCCTTTCTTTTTATAATTCCATTGGCTGTACGTCGCGCAGGAGTGGGTGCGCAGCATCTTTGTGCGAGATGATCGCCTGATCTTTGCCAAGTGGCCACGCAATATCTAGCGCTGGGTCAAAGAGGTTAACAAAGGTATACTGCACATCTGGTGACCAGTGGGCGTCAACCAGGTAGGTATATGCCACATTATCGTCCAGTGTCTGGTAACCATTTGCCACGCCCTTGGGCACGAATACCGCTGTGCCAGGATTAATTTCTACAGAGAATGTATGGCCGAAGGTTGGGCCTTGGCGCACATCACACCATGCACCGAACACGCGGCCATTCGCAGTACTAATGAACTTGTTCCAGGGCTCGGCGTGTAGACCACGTGTTGCACCAGCTTTGTCATTAAAGCTGATATTGTTTTGTACAATGGTAAAGGCAGGTAGCCCCAGCGCTTCCATCTTCTCCTTCTGGTAATTTTCTTTAAACCACCCACGGTTGTCACCATGGACAGGCAGTTTAATGACGAATAGCCCTGGAATCGGCGATTCAGTCACGGTAAGGTCGTTGTAGCTTGATGGGTCGAAATTCATGCGTTCTCCTTTCGCCATATATGATAATAATGGAGGCCAGCGAGTGTCTGGCAGTCGTTAATATCGCCTTGGGTAATAAGCTGGTCAATCTCCTCGTGAGTGAAGAATCGCATATCGCTAAATACTTCATCCGATTGTTCCTTGTTACCATCAAAAGACAGGTCTCGTGCCAAGCATACTGCCATTTTCTCTGTCATTAGGCCGTTGCAGACATATGCTTCACCGAGCTTCTCCCACGACTGGGCAACAATACCAGTTTCTTCTTCTAGCTCACGCTTGGAGGCGGTGAGCAGATCTTCGCCGTCACCACCGCCACCAGGCAGTTCCCAGCCAAAGCTCTGCGATGGATAACGGAAGCCGCGCACCAGGTAGATTCGCTCATGCTCATCGACAGCGACGACCATACACGAGTTTCGCGACTCCATATAGCCGTATACCCCCAGGTTGCCTGCGCGGTCACGTGTTTGGTCTTCGTGGATGGTAATCCAGGGGTTTTGATAGGTGATCTTGCTACTCACGCGAGTTTTGCTGGGGGTGTCAGGCATTGGCTTATTGTCCTTGCTTAGCGTAGGTTGCTTCTACAGCGGCTTTTTGGGCTTGCCACCAGTCGCGGTTGGTAGTGTACCACTCAATGGTTTGACGTAGGCCGTTAGCCATGCCATCTTGGTCGGTATATTGTGGTTGCCAGCCAAGCTCGCGGCGCAGCTTGCTCGAGTCCATCGCATAGCGCATGTCGTGGCCAGGGCGATCATTGACATGCTCGTACCAGTCCTTACCTTTGCCCATTAAGTCGCAGATCATCTCAATCACCGCTTTGTTATTAACATGGTCGTTATCTGCACCAATGATGTAGGTGTCGCCCAGCGTGCCTTTCTCGAGAATCAAATGTACCGCTGAGTTATGGTCATCGACATGAATCCAATCGCGTACCTGCTCGCCCGTGCCATAGAGCTTTGGTTTGATGTCGCTCAGGATGTTAGTGATTTGCCGCGGGATAAATTTCTCGATGTGCTGGCGGGGGCCGTAGTTGTTGGAGCAGTTGCTAATCGTCGCCTTCACACCAAAGCTGCGAATCCAGGCGCGGACCAGCATATCGCTCGACGCCTTAGTGCTCGAGTAGGGGCTAGATGGGTTGTATGGTGTTTCCTCAGTAAAGCGGTTTGGATCGTCCAGTGCTAGATCGCCAAACACTTCATCGGTGCTAATGTGATGGAGGCGCTTGTTGTGGTTACGCACTGCTTGCAAAATAGTGTACGTACCATACACATTGGTGTCGAGAAAAGGTTTTGGGTCGCGCAGTGAGTTATCATTATGGCTCTCCGCTGCAAAGTGGACGACGATATCCGTCTCGGCAATCAAGCGATCCATCAGTTCGGCATCGCAAATATCGCCCTGCACGAAGGTAATCTGCTCGCGCACTCCATCAAGGTTGTGCGGGTTCGCAGCATATGTCATCTTATCGACGACAGTGATTTCATATTCCGGCTTGTGATGAACGGTATAATGCACGAAGTTCGAGCCAATGAACCCCGCACCACCGGTGATAAGCAGTTTTGTCATAGCTGTATTATAGCGTGAAATAGGGGATGGTGTCGAGATATACAAGAGTAATGGTATAATATAGCAACAGAAGCTTTCTAATGATAAATAACAAGGAGATAGTAATAAATGCGAGTAGTAATTGTCAGTGGTTATTTTAACCCGCTCCATGGTGGGCATATCGATATGATCGAAGCAGCTGCCGCAATGGGCGATAAACTTATTGTTATTGTCAACAACGACAAGCAACAATTGCTGAAAAAAGGCAAAATTATCCTCAATGAAAGCAATCGCCTGCGTCTCATGCGTGCTCTCAAAGGTGTTGATCAAGTGATTCTATCGATCGACGAAGATCCCACACAAATCAAATCGCTCGAGATGGTTGCTGGCCAATATCCTGGCGACCAACTTATTTTTGCCAACGGTGGTGATCGTGACACTGAAAAGGCTATTCCTGAAGCAGAAGTGTGTAAAAAGTACAATATAGAAATGCGCTTCGACGCCGGCGAAGGCAAACCAGATTCCTCAACTCGTATCAATAAAGCGACTGGCCAAGAATAGTAGGCGTCTAAACCAGACCTTGCTATTTTTACAGTAACAAAACAGCCCAATATCCATGGGCTGTTTATTATTTTTTATAGAGTAACCTTTAGCAGACAATAATGGTTTGTATACATTTATTACTCAGAGATGCAAAAGTACATAGCAAGAAGTCTACGTCCTTGAATAATAAAATTATTGTATGAACAAATAATATACTCAGTTTGAATATAATAAACACTTTGTTCATTGCATAATACCATCATGGGGTATTATCTAAATTTAATTCTTATAACCATTTGGGTTGTGAGACTGCCATCGCCAGGAGTCTTCACAGGCTTGTTCGATGGACAATTCTGCTTGCCAACCAAGCTCTTGCTGTGCCTTACTACAGTCGGCATAGCAAGCTGCAATATCACCAGCTCGACGTGGTTTTATCTCGTATGGAATGTCACGCTTGCACGCTTTGCCAAAGGCTCTAATGATTTCCAGGACAGAGGTACCATGGCCAGTACCAAGGTTATAGGTGTGCTCGCCAGGCTGCATGTGCGATAGAGCGGCCACATGCCCTTTAGCGAGGTCGACAACGTGAATGTAGTCGCGTACACCAGTACCGTCGGGCGTGTCGTAGTCATCACCAAATACACCAACGCTTTGCAATTTTCCAACTGCAACTTGTGCAACATAGGGCAAGAGATTATTAGGGATGCCATTTGGATCTTCGCCAATCATGCCTGATATATGCGCACCAATCGGATTAAAGTAGCGCAGGATAGTTGCTTGGAAGTCGGGGTGTGCCACGCAATAGTCACGAATGATTTGCTCGATCATATATTTCGTCCAGCCGTATGGATTAGTAATACCGGTGCCAGTGCGTGATGATTCAGTGAGTGGCAATGACTCTGGTGTGCCATAGACTGTCGCAGAGCTTGAGAAAACAAGTCGATGCACTCCATGTTGTCGCATTGCAGCTAAGAGGGTGAGGGTTGAGCTAAGATTGCAGTCATAGTATTCCAGCGGTTTCTCAACCGACTCACCAACTGCCTTGAGTCCAGCAAAGTGAATCACAGCACTGATATCATGCTCAGTAAAAATCGCATCGAGTGCCGATCGGTCACGCACATCAGCCTCGACAAAGGGGATAGTTGTGTCGGTAATTGTTTCGACGCGCTGCAGGCTTTCGCGGCTGGCATTGGCGAGGTTGTCAATAACGACGACGTCAAATCCTGCCGCAATAAGCTCGATAATGGTGTGGCTGCCAATATACCCAGCGCCACCAGTGACTAAAATCGTTTCTCTACTCATATCACCTAGTATACCTCTTCGTCGAAAAAATGTCGAACATATCGTATTATTCTTTGTCTATAAGTATGAGTGTATCAGCTTAACTATTGCTGAGAATGAGCACTGCATTCGTCCTTGCTTTTTCTGTCGTTTTTCTCTATCTCTTATGGATAAAGTACTATTGATGTAAAAACACCAACATAGTCTAACAGAGAAAAACCATTGTAATTTTTACATTCTTGCAAAATTGTTTAAAAATGAGAGTACACTAGAAGGCAAAGACCAAAGCGCCATAATACAAGAGGAAAGGAAAAATCTATGTGCGGAATAGTTGGATATATCGGAACGCGGCCAGCGCAGGGTGTACTGCTAACGGAGCTCAAGCGGCTTGAATATCGCGGATATGATAGTGCTGGTATTGTTACACTCGACAAGGATACTGCGCCAACATTGCTCCGAACGAAAGGCAAGGTGGCTGCGCTGAATGAACTAACAGCTCGCCACAAGACGACTGATACAGTTGGTATTGGTCACACTCGTTGGGCAACCCATGGGGCACCCAGCAAACGCAACGCTCATCCACATCAGGTGGGGCAGGTCTACGTTGTACATAATGGCATTATCGAGAACTATCAGGCGCTCAAGACGATGCTTGCAGCGCATGAGTATGAATTTAAGAGTGATACTGATACTGAAGTATTGACGGCGCTCATTGACTATCTGCACAAGCAGGCACCAGACCTCTTGGCGGCAGTGCGAGGTGCGCTCAAAATGGTGGTAGGCACGTATGGCTTAGCAGTTGTTCAAGCGAATGACCCTAATGAGATTATTGTGGCACGCAAGGGTAGTCCGCTTATTGTTGGGCTTGGTGATGGCGAAACGTACATTGCCAGTGATGCATCGGCCCTGGTGGGGTATACCAACCAAGTGGTCTATCTGCACGATGGCGAAGTAGGGCGTTGCACCCGCACTGGTCTCGAGCTTCAAACGACTGATTCGCAAGTGGTCGATGTGCAAGTAGAGACACTAGAGATGGATTTGCAAGCTATTCAAAAACAGGGGTACGACCACTTCCTCCTCAAAGAAATATTTGAGCAGCCGACTAGCCTTGCGGCAACGCTGGCTGGGCGAGTGATTGCCGCGCAGCGCTATGCCCGGCTAGGCGGTATAGGCCTGAGTGATGCTGAATTGCGACAGATCAAGCATGTGATGATTGTGGGCTGTGGCACAGCGTATTTTGCGGGGATGCAGGCTAGTTATTTTATTGAGCAACTGACTGATGATGTGACAGTGAGTGTAGAGATTGCTAGTGAGCTACGCTACCGAGCATATAACATCCCCGAGCATACCGTTGCGCTCATTGTGAGCCAGAGTGGTGAGACGGCCGATACATTGGCCTGCCTTACGGAGCTCAAGCGGCGTGGTGTGACGTGCCTTGGTGTCGTCAATGCAGTGGGGAGTACGATTGCACGCGAAGTTGACGGTGGAGTATATGTACACGTGGGGGCAGAGATCAGTGTGGCCAGCACCAAGGCCTTTACTTCGCAAGTGGCGGCAATGACAATTTTTGGCCTTATGCTCGCAGCGGCCAAGGGGACAAACCCACAACTGATGGGTGAGTTTATCAACGAGCTTGAGATGCTACCAGCCGAGATTGAAAAGACGCTGGCTAAGCAAGCTGATAGCGTCAAAAACATCGCACATAATTATGCCCACTATAATCATGCGCTCTATATTGGTCGCGATACACTCTACCCAGCTGCACTTGAGGGTGCACTTAAGCTTAAGGAGGTAAGCTATATTCATGCTGAAGCCTATGCAGCAGGTGAGCTCAAGCATGGGCCAATTGCCCTGATTGACGATCATTTCTTCGAAGTGTGTTACTTGCAGGACAACTGGCTGTACGAAAAATCGCAGAGTAATTTGATCGAGATGAATGCACGTGGTGCTCATGCAATTGTCATTACCGATACAGATAAACGCGTACCTGCCGAGACGGTGGTGCGTGTTGCAACTAAGCTGCAGCACCTCACGCCAATTTTGTTTAATGTTATATCACAGCTTTTTGCTTACTATATGGCAGTGGAGCGGGGACACGACGTCGACCAGCCGCGCAATCTTGCTAAGAGCGTGACGGTAGAGTAAGGTATAGGTAAAATCTCTCCTTTGCGCTACACTGATACTATGAGTAAACAACCCAAAATTGCCATTGTCTGTGACTTCTTGACAACAATGGGTGGTGCCGAGAATGTCGTGTTGGCCATGCACGAAGCCTTTCCGGATGCGCCGATCTATACTGCAATGTACAATGAAGACAAAATGCCAGCCTTTGCTGAGCTTGATGTTCGGCCGTCGTTTTTGCAAAAAATCCCACGCAAGGTGCGCACGTATTATAAGCTATTTCCAACACTGGCTGTAAAAGCGATGCGGCGACTTGATTTGCGTGAGTTTGATATCATCCTCACCAGTTCATATATGCATGGTCATCAAGTGAGAAAGACGCGGCCCGATCAGGTTATTATCAACTATTGTCACACACCACCACGATACTACTGGAGCCACTACAACGAGTATCGGCGCGACCCAGGCTATGGTAATCTTAATCCGCTCATCCGCACACTTATGCCGCTCATGGTGCCACACCAGCGCAAGCTAGACCTTCAAGCGGCTCGGCAAGTTGATGTTTTCCTGGCAAACTCTACCGAGACGCAACAGCGCATTAGAAAATATTACAATCGAAATAGTATAGTTATTCATCCACCAGTAGATATAAACCGGTTTACGCCTGCTGCCAAGCGGGGTGATCATTATGTGACGATTGGCCGGCAGTTGCCATACAAGCGGTACGACTTGGCAGTCGCGGCAGCAACGAAGCTTGGCAAGAAGCTGATTGTCTTTGGTAACGGTCCCGCGCACAGTAGGCTCGTTGACCTGGCTGGTCCAACAGTTGAGTTCCGCACCGATCGCTTCGGCGATGCGAGCGATGCCGAGTATGAGAAGGCTATTACAACAGCGCGTGGCTTTATCTATCCAGCAGAGGAGGATTTTGGGATTGTCAGTGTCGAAGCGCTAGCGGCTGGCGCGCCCGTGATTGGCCTGGCGCGTGGTGGGACAACAGATATCGTGACGTCACCCGAAGTGGGTGTGCTATTTGACCGGCAGACAAGTATCAGCGTTGCTAAAGCAATTGAGCAGGCCGAGAAACGAACCTTTGACCCAACAGTCTTGCGTCGCACCGCACAGCGTTTTGATAAGACGCTATTTCTAACCAAGCTACGCAAGGTAGTGCGTGACCAGATGATACAGTAGTATAGTTTGTGACTTAACTAGAGGATGCCTATCGAGGGTACCCTCTTACACGGGCCTCACAATGACATAGTGCCATGTGCTATTTTGCACCTGTCTTGCGTAGCACTACACCAATCGTCTTGAATAGAATCTTGATATCTAGCCAGAAGCTCCAGTTTTGGGCATAAAATAGCTCAAGCTCGATCCGCTCATCGAAGCTCAGGTTTGAGCGCCCAGATACCTGCCATAAGCCTGTCACCCCTGACTTCACGCTGTGCAAGAGTGCCGTACGGGCTGAACTAAACTTCACTTCTTGGGGCAGAATTGGCCGCGGCCCAACCAAGCTCAAATCACCACGAAAGACGTTGAAAATCTGGGGTAATTCGTCAAGTGATGTTGCCCGCAAAAAATTGCCAAAGCGAGTAATGCGTGGGTCGTGTTCGACCTTGCGGTTTTTTTCATACTCTTCAGCCAGGTCGTCGCGGCCCATTGCACGGAATTCATCAGCTGCGTCTTGCTTGCCATATTGCGCACCCATACTACGGAACTTGATGAGCTGGATTGGCTCGGAGTAGCGACTGAGGCGCTTTGAGATATAAAATGCCGGCCCAGGGTTAAAGATCTTTTGTAGGATGATAATGAGTACAAAAAGCGGCGCAAGGATAATGAGTAATATACCAGAGATAATCGTGTCGAAAATCCGCTTTGCGATTTCTCCCCAGCCAATGAGTGGTGTTTGGCTGACGGTAATCATTGGGTAACCAAGAAAAACATCGATGGTGTTTTTGCCAGTATAAAATTCTGGCTCGCCAGGGATGAAGTTGTATTGGATATGGTTGACCTGTGCGGCACCAAGCACTTTTTGGTTCTTTTCTTCGTTTTCGTAGAGGTTGGTTTGGATAATGGTGTCGATCTTGAGCTCCTTGATCTGCGCAAGGGCAGGGTCGAGTGATGCAAAATGAACAACATCGAGCCCAGGTGGCACAAAGCGCTTGGGGCCAGCCATTGCCACGACGCGAAAACCTGATTTGTAGGTGGTCGAGATCGACTCAGCGATGTCTCGTGTTGCCAGTGATGTCCCGATTACCATCACACGGTTCACACCATGGTTGTACTGGAAGAGCCAACTCCGTGTCAGGCGAAACAACTCGCGCACTGTGCCAATTGCTAAGAACGAACCAAGAAAGACATACATTGCTACCAAGCGGGCTGGAAAGATATACATTCGTGTGCCGTACTCCCAGCCGATCACCAGCAGAATACCCATGAATGTCCCAAGCAGCAGTCGCCCCCATTCGACGAGTCGCCGGCTATAGACGCTCGCACTATAGAGCCCAAGCGAGGCATAGAGAATAATCCACACTGGCGCAATGACGACAAAGCCAAGCAAGTAGTCGCTGGCATAGACAGTATGGAGCAAATCACGGTGGTCGATCTGCGTGCGGACATAGTATGCGATGAAAAACACCGCCATCAGCACAACAAAATCGAGGCCGATGAGAATGAGACTATAAAATTTCGTATTTTTTGACGGCATAACAACTGTTACTATAACACTTTTTACCGAAAGTTTGCTACACTAGAAAGAGATGAAGCGGTTATTGCGAGAAAAGATACCGGCTTGGTTTTTGTGTACGATATTTTTCGGACTGGCTATCCATGCGCCGCTGACCGTATGGGTGGGTACTCATTGGCCAGATTATGCGCTCTTTGTCAAGGCATGGAAGGAAGTCTTGCTTCTCGTTGTCTTGCTTCTTGTTGTTATCGACGTGACGCTACGTCGACAGTGGCAGCGTTGGCTGAGTGATCGCATTATTCAGCTTGCGCTCGCCTTTGCGCTGTGGCACGGCGTGGTGGCGCTGCTTGTGCCGACGTCTGGTTTGGCATTGCTATCAGGTTTGTTGATTGACCTGCGTTTTGTGGCGCTTGGTGTGGCAGTCTATGTGTTTGTGAGTAATTATCCGCAGTATCGGCGCTGGTTGCTGCGTATGCTTGGTGCGGGTGCAGTCATCGTGATTGGCTTTGCAGCAGCGCAGCTTGTCCTGCCGCGTGATGTGTTGGTGCCGCTTGGCTATGGGCCGACGACGATCGAGCCTTACCAAACAGTTGACTCCAACAGCGCCTATGTCCGCATTAATAGCACGCTGCGTGGGCCAAACCCACTTGGGGCGTATGCAAGTACTGTCCTGACGCTTATCGTGGCGTATGGCGCATTGCAATGGCGGCGTATCTCGCATATGCGGCGTTGGGTGCTTGGTGGTATGGCACTGCTAGCGGCGCTTGCCGTGTGGCAGAGCTATTCGCGGAGTGCGTTGCTCGCGGTGGCGCTTGGCGTCGGCATTGTTGCGATTGTCAGGGCATGGCAGTCGCAGGCATCTCGGCGTATCGTGTTGTGGGGCGCTGGTGCAATACTTGGCTGTGGGGTGATTGTTGGTAGTATTGGCTACGCTAGGGATCCACACTTTATTGATAATGTTATCTTACATAACGACCCAACGCATGGCCCGACCCAAACATCCGACAGCGACCGAATCACTTCGTTGCAAGCTGGCCTAACGCGCGCTCTGCAGCAACCGCTTGGCACTGGCGTAGGGAGTACTGGCTCGGCATCGCTTCTTGGCAATGGGCAGAGCTTAATCATTGAAAACCACTATTTGTTCGTTGCTCACGAAGTTGGCTGGATTGGATTACTATTATTAGTTGCATTAACCACTGGTGTACTGGTAAAATTATGGCATCGCCGGTCATATTGGCTGGCTTTCGGTAGTTTTGCTGGCGGAATCGGCTTAACTGTGATAGGATTGTTCTTACCAGTTTTTGTTGACGACACTGTGTCGATGCTCTGGTGGGGGCTGGCAGCACTAGCGATAACGGAGGATGGATTATGACAAGCCCAACGCGAAAACAACGTGAATTATTGACGTTTATAGACACATTTATCAAGAGTAATGGTTACGGCCCGAGCTACCGCGAAATTATGCGTGCCTTCGACTATAAGTCGGTTAGTACGGTGGCAGCGCATGTCAACGGCTTGATTGTTCGTGGATTTTTGGTCAAAAAGGATAACTCGGCGCGTAGTTTGCAAGTGGTACCGCCCACTCAGAATGCTGCGGATGTTGTGGTAGCGCCAGTCGAGCAGGTGATTCGTGCAAAAATAACCGCACTAGAACAGCAGAATAATGCTGCTGACGATATTGCGGTTTTGCAGCGCGCACTAGAAATTTTGCAGAGCGACCAATCATCATAGATGATATAATATCTACATGATGTACACTCCTCCGCGTGCGCAGCGTCCGTACCCCCGACGCCGCAAGGCAACTATTGCCGAAAAACTTCGTTTTGCCGATTGGCGTGTGCCAGTGCTGCGTATTCGCTGGACACGGCGCAAAACATATATCACCATTGGTATTATTCTTGGGCTTAATGTGCTGTTCCAGCTGGTGTATCCGAGTGATCGATTGCTGCCAAATGCGCGGATCGACGGTGTGTCGCTTGGCTGGCAGACAATGTCAGAAGCCACAGAAACGCTTAACCAGGCGTATCAAGAGCACTCCGTAAAGCTAGTGGGTGATGGCACAACCATTGCCTCGCCGACGATTGAGCAGCTTGCTATTACAGTAGACAACACCGACCGGCTTGCGCAGGCGCAGTATCCCTTGCTGTGGCGAATTATGCCGTTGTCATCGTTCTGGTGGCAGCCAGATGTGCCAAGCTCACCAAAATTGACGACCACAACACGTACTGAGCAATATATTACTCAGACGATCATGCCAGTCTGTAAGCGTGCGCCGGTCGATGCTAGTCTCAAGGTAGAGCATGGCAAATTGGTGGTGAATCAAGCGCGGCGTGGGGGTGAGTGCAAGCGTGGTGCGGTGTCGCACAGTATTGGTGCAATTAGCCCCCGGCTTGTACAGGGCACGACTGTTGAGATTCCAATGCGCGGCATCGCTCCGGCTATTACAACTGATACAGCGAAGGCGCTCGAGCAAAAAATCACAAAGGTCATTGGCAAAGGTGTTGCGCTGAAGGTAAACGACGAGACAGTGACATTGCCAGCGAATGAAGTTATTCAGTGGGTTGTTGCTCAGCCAAAGGATAAGACATTAGTAGCAAGCATTAGTGCATCACAGGCCTCCGGCTATCTCACAAAGCATGTCACGCCGAAGGTAAATATTGACCCAGGCACCACGAAAGTTGCCACGTACGACCTCACCGAAACATCACGCACAGATGGTAAGCCAGGGCGGACTCTTGATATTGACGCGACTGCGCAGCAGCTCACGGAGTTTATTAATCAAACACGCCCACAGCCAGCCGCAGTGACGAAGACGGTGCCAGCCAAGGTAGAATACGACCGCAATTATAGCTCGACCGAAGACGGGCTCAACGCTCTTCTCAAACACTATGCTGAGGACCACCCCGGGACGTATGGTATCTCATTCTTAGAGATTGATGGCAAGAAACGCAATGCAAGCTACAATGGTAACAAGCAATTTGTCACCGCCAGTACATACAAACTATTTGTTGGCTATAGCGTGCTTCGGCGCGAGCAGCTGGCAGGCTGGCGCTGGGAGGACAACCAAGTTTGCTTCAACAAAATGATTAGCCAGAGCGACAACCCATGTGCAGAAAATTACCTCAAGGTCATTGGTTATGATGTTGTGACAAAGGATGCAAATGACATTGGCTTCAAAGACACGACCTTTGCCAAGTCTGGCGGGCCATACACCACAGCAAATGACCTTGCACGCTTTATGGTGATGCTTGATGCGGGGCAGAACTTTAGTAGTGCCAACCGCGACCGGTTCCTCTCTGCACTTAAGGCTAATGTGTATCGCAAGGGTATCCCTGCTGGCACGAATGGTACGGTGGCAGATAAGGTTGGGTTCTTGAATGGTCTCCTGCACGATGCAGCGATTGTCTATGACTCAAACGGCAAATATGTGCTCGCCATCATGACAGACGGCAGTAGTTGGAACAATATCGCTGAGCTAACTAAGCGGATCGAACAATTCCGTAGCCAGCCATAGCATAAAATGCCTATTTTGCGGCGTGACTCTTGACGAACCACCCCTCCAACCGGTATACTTACAGAGTAATCCGGAGTAGCTCAGTGGTAGAGCGGGTCGCTGTTAACGATTAGGTCGCTGGTTCGAGCCCAGTCTCCGGAGCCACAATGCATAATAAAGACCGATGAAAATCGGTCTTATTTTATTAAAGTGTATATCGCCCTTGAGTCGCAAAATTCAAATACCGAGAGACGAAAGAAATTCTAGCAGTGGACGAGAGAGCTTGCACCTATAATGCAAGCTCAACGACAACTGGGTAGTGATCCGACGCCCGGTCTGATAGTGGTGTTTTGACAACATTGTATGAGGTTAGTGTTTTAATTAAAATCAATGATTTACAGCTTGGTATAACTGCTCAGCCTGCATCATTACCACGCGAGCGGTCGAAGGGCGGATATTCATAAAGATACGCCATGGATTATGAGCTGAAGTTGCATTAGCTCGTGGGAGAGCGAGTGGCTGCAAGCCGTGCTTGCCCGTTAGTGCGGCGATCCACGCCAGGGGTGTCTTGCCATAAAGCCCTTCTTCGCTAGCAGAGCCGTCCATGCGCCACACAGCGTAGGTTTGAGTAATGGTGGTAGTATCGTCTGGCTGGAGAAGATAGCGCTGGGCATTGCTACGGGCAAGCATATCATTGGCGTATGGAGGGGTATCCACACCAGGTGCAACGATAGCCGTAAAGACATCGAGTGGTGTGCCATCCGCCTCTGCTGCGGCGTTAACCATATGGAGAGCAGCGAGTACAGCATAGTCTTGATCCGGTGATGAGGTTGTGGGGTCGATAGCAGTATTGGCGCGGTAGAGTACATCACCACCGGTGTCGATGCCACAAATTGCATCAGCTCCCGTCTCGCGGATGAGAATCTGCAGGTCGTGAGCAATCTGCTCCGGCTCGATTGAATTAAGCAGATAAACTGGTGCGATTGTCTCATCCTTAGCAATAATATCCTCGAGGAAGCGCCAGTCGCCAACTTTGGTTGTTTCCTCTGTGATTTCTACAGTTGCGTCACTAATCTGTCGGCCAGTATGAGCAAGCTGCTTGTTGTTATCGGCGGCGAAGTTGCGCACCGACACGATAGCTGTAGGCTGCACGGCATAGTGCTGCTGATGAAGCTTGCTCAACATAGCAGCCTGGATACCATCCGAACCACCACCCATCCCAAGGTAGATAATCCGCTTGCCATGTAACTGCTCAGAGTCAAACACCGGAAGTGAATCAATAGCAAGCTCGGGCGTGTCCTGATATTCTGGCACAAGCATTTCACCGCTGTGGTGGAAGCGCAGCTCTGCCTGGTGTGGATCGAGTGTGCCTTGGTTGGCAGCTTGGGCGATGGTGCTGAGGTCTGCCGTGACGATACCTGTCTCGCCGGCTTTGCGCGCTGCTTTGTCGGCAATGTGTACTTCTTGCAAGACGTGAGCAAAGTAGGTGAGTGCTGTGCCGAGGCTATGATGTCTCTCGAGTCCCTTCAGCAAGGCTGGGCCATAATAAGGCAAAGTAGCGCGCTGATGAATACCATCATTGCTAAGCTCTTGAGCGAGGATAGCTTGTACAGGGCCAGGTAGTGTATCTAGCGCATCTGCAAGCTGCTGATACTCCTCTGGTGTATCGTAGCGTAACATACACGCAAGGCGCACCGTGTGGATGTATGCTTGGCTGTTGATGAGCTGCTCAATAGCATCGTTATCAAGGCCAAAGCGCTGTGCTCGCTTGGCGAGGTAATGGCTATAGCGTGTTTCGTCGGTCGAGAGGGTGTTATCGGTCAAGACGTCACAGGCTGCTGTCATTTGGTTGTACAGAGGAGAAGTGAGGAGCAGAGAACTCTCAGCATTAACGTGGCCCAGCGCACCAGCAATATCAAATAGCGTATGCATGATATAGAGCGAGCGCACTGGCTCAACACTCTCCGCAAAGCTTGCCAGCACTGCCGGCGGTGCTTCGGCTTGGATAAACTGGCCAAGATTGAGTTCTGTGTTGACGATATCACGTATGATCGTTTGATCTGCTTCACTTAATTGGCCAAATGTCGGTAATAACTCTGTGCGCTTTGCAGTGTAATCTGGCTCGAGCAAACGGCGCAACACTTCGTCGTGATCAACCGAATCAGCGGCATCCTCACCCATCACAGCACTCGCGAGCGTTTGGTTCTTACCCAAATCATGAATAAGCATAATGTAGCGCATCACATTAGCACTATGCTCACCAGGCAAGTTGCTTGCAACCCACTGATGAAATTCTTCAAATTCTTCGCGCGTAAGGCGATTGGCGTCGCTCTGGGCGGCGGTCAGTTTGTGATAATTCTCATCGCCGCCATAATATAGATAGTTCATAACGTTGAGCGAGCAGACAGTTCGTTGATATTCTGCGCGCTGATTGGCTGCTTTGTCTGCTCCTTGTGACTCTGGCGAGGCTTTGATATGTTCGCCGATTAGCAGCTTCGCCTCAGGAAGCTGCAGGACATCGAGCCGCTGCTCCAGATCGAGTGGACTTGAAGAGAGAGAGGTGTTGTTAGGAAGAAATGGTTGTTGCATAGCATTAGTGTAGAGGATTACATAGCGGAATGGTAGCATGAGCGGTTTATAAAGCCTCTACTGCTTATATTGAGAGTATGACTCGCCAGCGCTGAGGGGATGGCCAAATAGGTTCTTGACCGTGACAAATCTGTACCCTTGCTTTTGCAATGCATCAAGGATACATGGCACGGCATCGACGCTGGTTTTGTGGATATCGTGCATGAGAATAATCGCACCAGGTGCAGCATTGGCAACGGCACGGCTGCAGACAATTGCTGCATCGTGGTCGGCCCAATCGCGTGTATCGATTGACCACATAATGGCTGGCATAGTAAGCTGCTGGAGCTGCGCACGCACCTTGTCATTCATGCCACCATATGGTGG
This sequence comes from Candidatus Saccharimonadota bacterium, assembly GCA_013333645.2. Lineage (GTDB taxonomy): Bacteria > Patescibacteriota > Saccharimonadia > Saccharimonadales > Saccharimonadaceae > Saccharimonas. The sequence continues at coordinate 19,194 of JABCOK020000002.1, forward strand.
ACGGACCATTGTTGGTGTCACGCCAGTAGCTGCAGCAACGGCACTGTTTGTACTCTCAATCTCTTGGCGGATGACAGCTTCGTCGCGCTTAGGAAGGAGTGGATGATTCCACGTGTGGTTGCCTATTTGGTGTTTGCGTTGAACTGCTTGCTGGAGCGCGATACTATACGGTGCAACATTTCGCCCCACCACAAAGAAGGTTGCCTTAGCATGATAGCGATCAAGATGCTCAAGCAGTGTTTGAGTATATAACCCAGGCCCATCGTCGAAGGTGAGTGCAATACAGCGATGGTGCACACAGTCGGTTGTTGATGATAATGCTGACGGTGGAATATCAAAAAGCTTCTTGGTGGTTGGGTTTTGGACAAAATGGCTGAGCTGCTTGATTGGCAATTTCAGGCTAATGATTCCATCTACACCAATACCAAGCGAGTGTTTATCGAAGAGAAAGCCAATTGTTTTTCGGTCGTGTACTAAAAAGTTCGTGATAGATTCTGGAGTAATGACTCCCGCTACTTTTACTGGCTCTGCATGCGGGTAGTGCTGCTGCACCTGTTTACGTAGAGCAATAACAAGCTCATTTGTCCCTGCGATTGATGTATCAACGAGGGCAGATGATGTAATTGGCTGGCCGCTCATTTTATCGAATGTCCAGTAGTGAACCGTGTTAGTTGGCAGAGCATGAGGCATAGTAGTACGGATAAACACAGCGAGAGAAATCGTCGTGTCATCTTGGTGAATAATGCGATAGGTAATGGTGTTGCTGCGAGCTGCTATAGTAGTTGAAGGTATTTGTTGAGATGGAATTGCACTATCGATGATTGTGGCAACCGTTTTGTCTATGTTGGCAATGCCTGTTTGTGGATAGGTAATGATTGTTTGGTGCGATGCCGATTGATGCTTGATGATGCGTGAGCGAACAGCACCACGAGAAGATAGTGTGTAAGTGTGCGTTGTTGATGGTGGTATATGTGTGATGTGTGATGATTTTTGTGATTGTTGGCCATACCAAAGCGAACAGATTAGTAGACTAGTAATAATAAGGCAGAGCCATGTATAAAAAAAGTTGCGGAGTTTTACATGTGTTACATTATTTTCAACACTTGAATAAATTTGAGTATCTATTTTTCCCATCTTATGGAACATAGCTATATTGTAGCGCGAACCGAGGTAAGAACAAAATGGGATAAGCGGAGTCTGATACAAAAGACATTATAAAATAGAATATGCACTACTTTATATTCATTGCAAAATACCCTAATGGGGTATTTTGCAATAAACTATTAATAAATATTATTCATAAAATAAGATGCATTGTTACATACCCTAATGAGGTAGAAGCCTTTTCTAACAGATGATGATATAATATAAAAACAAGAGTAAATTACTTGAGTTAGATATAGTTAAGCGAAATCTTGAAAACAACGCTACAGAAAGGAGAAAATATGCGACATCTTTTTATTACACGTGGAATTCCTGGATCTGGTAAAAGCACCTTTTTGCAATCTGCTGGACTTGGCCCATATACACTATCTCCCGATACTCTGCGTCTAGCGTATAGCAGCCCAGTGATGAATGATGCAGGGCGCATCATTATGCCATATCAGGATGATCGGCGGGTGTGGCAACAACTTCATGAGTTGCTTGATATGCGGATGGCTCGTGGTGAGTTCATTGTGGTTGATGCAACACATACAGCGAGCTCGTACTTTCAGCAGTATGCTCGGCTTGCGCGGAAGTATCGCTACAAGCTGTACGTTATAGATTTTGCGGATGTGCCTCTCAGGGTTTGTCTGGAGCGCAATCGTCAGCGTGCACTACATAAGGTAGTCGATGATGCAGTTCTCGAGAAGATGCACGCTCGCCTCTCCACGTGTGCCATACCAAAACGATACACTGTC
>JABCOK020000003.1 GCA_013333645.2 Candidatus Saccharimonadota bacterium
CTGGTGTACGGATTGTGGCCACCTGCTGCATTGTCCGGTAGCTATGTGCGGACCAGATAAGCGCTGAAAGCATATTAAGCGCGAAACTGACCTCAAGATGAGATTTCCCTATGAGGGCCGTGAAAGACGATCACGTTGATAGGTGCAAGGTGGAAGTGCAGTAATGCATGGAGCCGAAGCATACTAATCGCCCCATTGCCTTTTTATGTCCTTGTCTACGATGCTAATGCTTGCATTGGTGGCGTGGATGAGGTAGACTTAACTAGTGATTGGTGTATATCACCACTGTCAATCGTTGACACGTACATATCATACCGTGCAGATGGACATCGAAGCAGGGGTTTGGCCCACCGAGGAAATATATCGGAACCAAGCGTCTAAACCCCCACTTCGGTGCCCATGGCGAGGAGGAAACACCTGTTCCCATTCCGAACACAGAAGTTAAGCTCCCCAGCGGCGATTATACTGCTTTTAGTGGGAAACTAGCACGGTGCCGAATTATATAAGAGCCATCCGAATAGGGTGGCTTTTATCTTTAGAAATGATTTTTATTAATAGCTTGATGCTTGCTAGTATAGTTTATTTAGGCGTGGTATTGATATGCTTCAGATGAGGCTCTGGCTATGCGCTACTGCTTTCTATCAACGTGCTGGTGCCTTTTGTGCAGTGAGACGTAACATAGAATTGAAAAAGGCGATAGATTCAACAGTGGTCATAGGTGCGAAGTTTGCTACTTGCTTGCAAAATCTAGAGAGAGAGTATTATATGGAGTACCTAAGTAACAAAAACAAGGAGAAGCGACATGCCAGTCAAACACGCCGAATCATACCCACGAACGCCAGAAGCTCTTCGCGAATACAATGCGAAGCGTGACCCGGAATACTTGATGGAGCAAGCCAGTCAGAGCTATGAGAGCGGCAAGACGGAAGAAGCGGCGCAAACGCTTGGCTATATTGGCTGGACGCTAGAAGGGCTTGAGGCACTGAAGTCGGCAGAAGAAGCCGAGCAAGAATAGCGTTATTTTAATTGAAACGAGCAAAACCAGCCTATCAAAGCGATGAGGCTGGTTTTTGATATATAAATTGCCAAAGTAGTGTGCATTTTCTATAAAATTCAGAACGTTTTTGGTACAAACGTACTATTCTATTGTATAATCGCTAGAGAGGGGTGCTTGCTCTGCGACTTGAAGTATCTTGGATGAGTGAGGCACTACCGCTGGTGGGTCATGAGTATCTTGATGGCAATGCAGTGATGATGTGATAACCATAACCAAAAAGGAGTGTTCTCATGACAGAGCAACAACCACCATCAATCGAATACCGCTATGGTGAGCCACCAATTCATTCGGCGGGCGATGTATTGTATTATGACAAGGAGATTGCGAGACGTCCACGAATACTCGAGCCACCAGTAGGAGACAACCCATATGGGCAAGAGATGCTTGTTGCGGGTGTAGCTGGTACGCAGATTGATGTTGCGCGAGAAGCAGCCTTATTGCCACAGCCTGATGAAAATACCATTTATACACTGTACGATGCACAGTCACCCTATGCACTAACAGTGAGTATGCAGCACAATCGTGCACTTCTGTACCTCTGTGACGAGAGCGATGGCGGGCCTATACCGCGCAAAGCAGAGGGTCATGCACTCAAGATGAGCTTGATTGATATATCGAACCTCGCAGATATGCGATTTATCACGCTGGGCGAGCCAGCCGTCTCGCTCCCCGACCCACGGAATCATCGGGCTGCGCTGACTATTACGCCGGATGCAATAGGGGTCTTTGGGGCGGGCACAGCGGTGGATGATGGCAGCAATGAGACTCAGCCAGCCCAAAGCGATGCATCGCCATATTCTATGAATGTTATGAATATACTCCATCCACAGCTCGTGCAGTACGAGGTAGCTCGGCAGCGCCATAACCATGCCAAGGAGCGGCAGGATGACCCATTGCGGCCTCGCACTCTTGGCCAGCTTGGCTGTGTGGCGTATGGACGGAGTAGTTGGATCTAAGAATAAGAAAGTTGAGGAATGATACTGATACCTATTTTTCAAAGTGTTAGAGGGTCGACGTGTGCAGTGTCGACCCTTTGGCTAGGTAGTAGAGGCCTACTTTATACTCGTCCTATGTAAGCGAAAGAGACTCTGTCTCAAAAGAATAGAAATCTGTACCAGATATCAAAAAACAACCCTGTATGCGCAGGGTTGTTTTTTCATTCTCGAATCTCGCAGCAAACGAGAATTGTTGTGGTGGACTTTGGTGGAAACGACCCAAACCAAAGCTAATACTTAGTATATAGCATAGGCGTCTTAAATGCAATACCAATAATGCAATCTGAAAATGCTCATGTAAACGTTGACAAAACATATACAGTATGCTATATTTAAATCATGATACATATCATATATGGTATGTAGCGAGGATTTGCTAGCCTACACTGGCAACGTACCTCTGATAAATATATAAATAAGGAGTAACCCTATGGCGGGAACAAAAGCTGGCGGCCTGAAGGCTGCGCAAAAAAACATCTCTAAAGACCCTAACTTCTACGCCAAGATTGGTGCCAAGGGCGGCAAGAATGGCCGTACTGGCGGCTTTGCGGCCAACCCACAACTTGCTCGTGTGGCTGGCGCTAAGGGCGGCCGAATCTCTCGCCGCACCAAAAAGGCCGATGATGATGCCGTTGCGGCCGCTCCGCAATCGGACGTTGCACTCGCTGCTTAGAGGCGGCGCAGGCATTACTCAAAACACCTCCCATATAGCTGGGAGGTGTTTTTTGGGCGCTGGGGATTTGTAGCTTTCCTTTGCATTGCTGCTATGGCTACCTGAGCGACATTCTCCCGCATTGTGCTCGTGAGAGCGAAGTAGCGGTGCGCGAGAATTACTGCAGCAATCAAGGCTCGCGTTATATCATCGTGTTTTTTACAACATGACGCCGGAGTTGGCAGGTAGTGGCGTTGTTGGCGCGCCAGTGGGTGAAGCAGGCAAGACAGGTATATGTGCCATCGCTGCGCTGTAAGCCAGTTGCGTTGCAGTGTGGGCACTGTGAGCGGGCATGGAGCCAGTCGCGGTAGGTGTCGAGGGCGGACTCAATAAGATCATCGTCGACCGTCAGCTGCCAGCCAGCGCCAACACGGCAGCCAGTGCTCCATGCAGCACGCTCCATTGCAACAAGCTGCACATCGCGCGCATAGCCACAGTGCCCCAGAAGCGCATGACCATACTCGTGGAGGAGGTAGGCAGTGGCCTGGGCATCGTGCGGATCGTAATAAACCGTGCGGCTTGGGTAGTGCCAATGAAAATGGCTGCTTGAGCGAAAAGAAAGTGGCGCAAGGCCCGACGCATGGGCATGCTGAGTGAGGTGAGGGATGAGCTGATCGAGTGGCATGGGTGGTGGTGATATAGCCACGTCTATCGGCATGCGAACCAGCTAGTAAAACAATAGATACTTCGCACGATTTGACAGAGGTGGAGATTATGATTTGTTCGTGTATTGTACGTGTCATGATTAGTGTAGCACAGCACGCTCGCGATGCCTAGTAGGCGGTGCGAAGTATCGATGTGTGGTGGGCTTTGAGAAGGGTGGAGCGAGAGGTGTGGCACAATAGGTGATTTGTATAGCTCGTGCGTTGCGTTTTGCGATCGAATACGGTATAATAGAAAGAGTAACGTAAACGAAGGTTTGACAATGAAGCAGCAAGGATCAATTATCGGATACGTCGTCGTCGGGACAGTGCTGACACTCGCACTGGTTGGCGGGGTCTTAATCGTCAAGAATAGTCACAATAGCAGCGCTCGACAAGTGGCAAGCACCACTGCTACCGACGCCAAGAAAAAGGAATCAACGCAGAGCAGCAAGAGCGCCAACGACAAGCTGGTCGATAGCCTTAACAGCAAATCAACAGAGGCCAGCAAGAGCAAAGAGACGAAAGAAGCTCAGTCGCAAGACAAGAAAAACACCACATCGACTGCAACTAATAGCGAGACGAGTGGCGCATCGAGCACAACTACGCAAAGCCAATCGACTCAGTCTACTCAATCTCAACCCTCAAACACACCTGCTGCAACACCATCGACCAACTCCAGCACTCCTTCGCAAACTCAATCTACTCAGCAAGTGAGCGCTTTGCCGCAAACCGGCCCAGCTGAGAGCCTGGCAGCCGTTGTGGCAGTGAGTAGCCTGGCTGGCGTAGCACTGGCCTACCGCAAGTCGCGCACACCCGCGCTGTAAGATATACAACATCGACGCTGTTTCATAGACAACACAATAATTACCCCTGTGCAGAGCAGGGGTAATTATCATTTGAGAGAGGTAATATAGATGTTGTGATTATAGCATCGTTGTGCATATAAATGCATGATCGTTTGTGCTATATACAACGTGAGTGAGAAGAGCAGGCCGGGGCAAACAGCCTGGTATTCCCGGGCTGCTGAGCCGAAGCCCTTAAACCTTATGTATAATCTGGAAATACAACAGCAAACCTATCGCACAAGAGAATATCTAGAGGCCAGCGACTGTGAGGTGGGCAAGGTCTGTTATTTATCGGGCTGGAGCACTTTTGGTGGGATGAGTGTGCTGTGCGAGCTATCTGTTTGGATTGATTATTTATAGAGGTGAGGCTGAGGAGCTCTAGGTTTTGACGCTCGAAGCGACTTTGTGTATAATACAGAGGAATGGTGCGTCGCTTGGCCGACGTGTCTCATAATATAATTAATAAGAGGAGTCTGTACCAAGACTTATGGCAACACAAGCCTTAACAATGGATGATTTGCTCGCTGGCGACGGCGTCAAGCAACTAGTAACCGGCGAGGTCGTAACTGGCCGCGTATTATCGGTGCGCAAACGAGATGTATTAGTAGACCTAGGCCCACAAGGGGTTGGCTATGTGCCACGGCGCGAGATTGGCCCGGCTAAGACGCTAGCAGTTGGTGATGAAGTAACAGCCAGTGTGGTAGATAGCGAGCTCGAGAATGGCTATAGCCTATTGAGCCTGCGCAAAGCAGCCAAGGACCGTGGCTGGGAAGAAGCAATGGCTAAGCTGGATGCTGGCGAGATCATCGAGGTAGCGCCATACGACGCTAACCGCGGTGGTATGCTGGTTGAGTACGAAGGCGTGCGAGGCTTTTTGCCAGTGTCGCAACTGTCGGCCGAGCACTACCCACGGGTGGGTGGTGCCGATAAGGATGAGATCTTGGCACGGCTCAACACCCTGGTGGGCCAGACGCTCAAGGTGCGCATCCTCGACTGTGACCGCAAGGCTAACAAGCTGATCTTTAGCGAGAAGGAAGCTATCAAGGACGGCCTGGCTGCTCACTTTGAGAAGCTCAAGGTTGGCGACACCGTCAAGGGTGTCGTGACCGGTGTGGTGGACTTTGGTGTCTTCGTGAATGTCGAAGGGATTGAGGGGCTTATCCACATTTCAGAGATTAGCTGGGAGCGCGTCAACAACCCAGCCGACTATGTGAAGGTGGGCCAGAGCGTTGAGGCGAAGATCATCAGCATTGATAAAGATCGCCTAAGTCTGAGTATGAAGCAGCTCACCAAGGATCCATGGCTTGATGAAGTGGATCAATTCACCAAGGGTCAGACTATCGAGGGTACAGTAACGCGCATTACCCCATATGGTGCCTTTGTCCAGATTAGCCCAGCAGTTGAAGCGCTGGTGCACGTGAGCGAGCTGGGTAGCGGCGGTGCCGACCCCGAGAAGGTCTTTACCCTCAATGAGCGCAAGAGTTTTGTCATTCTCGACATCGACAAAGATGCGCACAAAGTGAGCCTGAGCCTCGCCGACAAGAAAAAATAACCAGTAAATTACAAGAGATGACCGGCTTCGACCGGCAGAAAGGAGTGTGTGTATGAGTCAGTCTGAAAAAGTGTTAGTCATTGCCGATTCGATCACCGTTGGTGAGCTGGCCCAAACCCTGAATCTGCCGGTCACGAAGCTGATTGGCGAGCTCTTCAAGAATGGCTTTACCGTAACGATCAATCAGCGGATTGATTTTGAGATTGCTGAGATTATCGTAGAGGAACTAGGCCTGGCAGTGACGCTGCAGCGCAAAGCCGCCGAGCAGCATACTATGCAGCATCTGCATAAACCGTCAAGCAATGCTGTACCACGCCCGCCAATTGTGGCGGTGATGGGGCATGTCGACCACGGCAAGACAACGCTGCTCGATACTATCCTCGAGATGAAGACGGTTGCTGGTGAGGCTGGTGGTATTACTCAGCACATCAGTGCTTATCAAGCCCAAAGGGGTGGTCGTACGATGACGCTGCTCGACACCCCTGGCCATGAGGCTTTTGCGGCGTTGCGCCAGCATGGTGCCGCACTGACCGATGTGGTGGTGATTGTTGTGGCGGCCGATGATGGTGTTAAGCCACAGACAGTAGAGGCAATCCGCTTTGCACGCGATGCTAATGCCAAGATTATCGTTGCTATCAACAAGATTGACAAAGATACGGCCAATCCTGATATGGTCAAGGCTCAGCTTGCTAGTGAACATCACCTCAACCCTGAGGAGTGGGGTGGCGATACCATTATGGTGCCAATTAGCGCTAAGACTGGCCAGAATATCGATAAGCTGCTTGATACCATCCTGCTTGTGGCCGACATGGAAGAGCTCCGCGCCGATACGGACGTGCCGGCTGAGGGGCTCGTTATTGAGGCGCATATGGAGAAGGGTCGCGGCTCGGTGGTGAACTTACTCATCGAGCAGGGCCGCTTGGCACCAGGGCATTTCCTTGTGGCAGGGCAGGCCTATGGCAAGGTGCGTACTTTGCTCGATTACACTGGCACGCCTATCAAGGCAGCCACACCCGCTACGCCAGTGACAGTAACAGGTTTTAAGGAATTGCCGCAATTTGGTGATATCTTCACAGTGGTCAAAAACGAGAAAGAAGCTCGCCTGGCCGTGCAGAAGGCTAAGCTCGACCAAGCGCGTAATGCCGCCACCACCAATGTGACTGGTGCTGACTTGCTCAAGCTTATGACGCAGAAACACGATGCTCAGGAATTCGACGTCATCGTCAAGGCCGATGTACAGGGGTCACTTACCTCAGTGATGGATAGCTTGCGCCTGGTGGAGACGGGCGGGGCGATCACGCTGCGGATCATTGGCCATGGCGTGGGCAATATTACCGAGAGTGATGTGCGCCTGGCTGGTAGTAGTAATGCAATTATCTATGGCTTTAATGTCGACCTGCCGCCAGCTGTCAAGCGCCTGGCAATGCGTGACAAAGTGACAGTGCGCCGCTACCAAGTAATCTATGAGCTACTTGATGACGCACGTCGCAGCATGGAAGCACTGCTCGCACCAGAGGTGGTGGAGACGGAGATTGGCCAGCTAGAGATTAAGGGTGTTTTCCGGACGATGCGCGATGCGGTTATCGCCGGTGGGCAAGTGACAAAGGGTAAGGTGACGGCAGGGCTACTGGCCCGTGTGATGCGCGGCGAGGAGCAAATTGCCGAGGTAACAGTAGCCAGCGTGCAGCGCCAGCAGCAAGAAGCTAAGGAGGTTTTTGAGGGTGAGCTCTGCGGCCTTAACCTCACGACCAGCAAGAAGCTCCAGCTCGAGATTGGCGATACCCTCGAGTTCTTCACCCGCGAGCTGGTGAAGCGCACGCTACAGTAGTGGGTTTGGCGGTGCTCTGCTCTGTAGAATCTCAGTATATTTATATTGGGGATAACCCTGTTTTGCTGCTGGTATATAAAACCCGCTATGGGGTGATGGCGGGTTTTTTGAGATTGGAGCATCTCCCTCATTGACACATCACCTCTGTTGTGGTAGGATGTGGGCAGAATATATAAGGAAATAAATTAGGACGGGTAGTATGGCAAAAGCATATGAGGCAACAGGAACAGGCACAGTAACCTCGAATGAGTCACAAACATATCCTGGGTCAAGACGATTGGCGGGCCTGAAGGGTGCTCTTGAGGTATTGAAGGAAGTTCCTCGTGCGTATAAAGAAGCAGTGGAGGCTCAGGATAAGATCAATGTGAATGATGGACGGTCGTTCGCAGAGCGTCAGATTGATCGACTAGGCAAAACACTTGCAGCACGCCAAGAAGTGACAAAGACGAAAAGACAAGAATTGGCGCAAGGTACAGGCAAGGAGGTGGGTCCACGCGCTACAGCAAGGTTGCTTGGCAGGCAGATTGTTGATTCTGTGATACGTGGTGCATACGAAAAGGCAGTTGAGTATAATGCCGCTGTGGTCGAGGCTCGAGTAGAGCACATGCCAGGAAGTACAGAAAAGACGCAGCAAGTTGTTGGAGAAGCTGCCCCTGTTGAGACGCAGGACAACGGTACTAGTCACATAGTAAGTATACCAACAAATGGAGAGGCGTCAACAGGTGCTGTCTATAATATTGTTCCACCAGCACCTGCACCAACAGAGGCTGACTTGCGCGCTGCTGCAGAGGATACTGCACGTAAAGAGCAAAAAGCAGCACTTATCGAGGCGAGAAACAGTGCACTGCGCAACATTATCCACGCTGAGACTGATGACGATGCGAAGGCGATTAGAGACCAGGCTTACGACGGTATTGTTGCGATGGCTGGTGATGACGAAACACGCATTAGCATGCTCGATGCGATCGAGGCAACATATGCGAAGCGCGTCGCTCATCCCGAGGTGTATGAGTTTGCGCGGCGAAGTGCGCGTGGGGACTTTGCGCAAAGTGAACCTGTTCCAGCAGCAGTACCAAAAGTGGAGTCTGCAGAGTCACAAAATAGCAACCCCTCTCACGAACAAAGTGACAGTGCTGCAAACCGTACGGCCGCAGTTGGGGCGGCTCAAGCCGTGGAAGAGAAAAAAACAGGCTGGAAGGAGCGTATGCAGAAGATCAAGCAAGCTATCGGTGAGAAAGCTACGCGAACTAAGGAGCGTATGATAGCCTGGCTAGATTCGGAAGATTGGGGATCTGGAGAGCCAGAGTCGCCCGAGACACCCTCAGAAAATCACTCCGAAAACATGTCAAACGCACCATCGCACGAGCAGTCACAAACTCAAGCAGCCACACCACAAGAAACTCAACCTGCACCAGCCCCTGAAGATGATGACTCTAAAGTAGCTGAAGTGGTTGACCTTAATCGTGCTGCAGGTATTCCAGGCAGAGAGAAGCCAAAACCATCAGAGTTCGATTTATTTAGCGTCGATTTTCGTAACCATATAGCAGAGCTTGGTATGAGTATTACACAGGCGCAAACGCAAGAAGAAGCGACGAATAAAAAAGCTGATGCCTGGGAAGAAGTTAAGCATTTTGTAGAAGAAGCGAATAAGAAGTTCCCCGATAGACACCTCCAAATCCATCAAATAGCAATAGCGACAAAACAGAACCTACTAATAGCAGTGAAGCACAATGACGAGCTTCGCCGTCGATTAGAGCATCCTGCAGCCTAAGCTGATTTTGTAGTAGTACTTAAATGAGTATAAAAAGTTAACACATAAAGATCGGTACGCTATCGAGCGTATGGTATGTAAGAAAAGGATTCTATGCCGACCACTCAGCCCCAAACCACTCCTCTCATCACCCAACACGATCTTGATCGCTTTGGGATTACAACGCGCGACTCGGTAGCGCTGCTACAGGAGGTGAATAACACGCTCTATGAGCGCGTGGGGCTGGAGGTTATTAGCCGCTTGTCGGATAATGACCTCGATGAGCTGGTGCGCCGCCAGGAAACGGACGATAGTGCAGCGCTATTTGCCTGGCTGTCGCAGCGGGTTGCCCACCTCGACGAGATCCTGAGCGACGAGCGCACGCTCATCCTTGGCGACTTGGCCAAGAAGGCTGATGAGCTGAACGATGCAGTGTGAGTTCTGCGTAGGCTATAATCGTAAGTCGTATAGCATAAAACGGAAGATCTCTTTCACAATACAATGAATAGCTAAGCTGGTATAATCATAATATGGAATATACAACACGACCAGATAGTGGTAACCGGCTAGTTATCGCGATAGACTGTGACGAAGTAATCGTCGAGACGGTGGGACCGATCTTGCGCCACTATAACAAGCAATATGGGGCAGACCTGCCTGCGCCACTTGAACCAGAGCATTATTATAATGGCACGCCATATGATTGGGGGGTGGCTAACGACCCTCAAGAAGGGGCACGGCGCGTCGAGGCATACACTCAGTCTGATGAGTTTGCAGCTCTCGTACCAGAGGAAACAGCGGTAGCGGCAATTCGCCGCTTGGCAGCACAGCACAGTATCCACATCGTTACTGGCCGGCGCGAAGATCAGTTAGCAACGATTACGCAGCAGATGGTCGATACCTACCTTCCAGGCTGTATCGACGGTATTCACTACACCAGTTATTTCAACGAGCAGCAGCGACAAGACAAAAGCGTCATTTGTGAACGCATTGGTGCGAATGTGCTGATTGACGACCACGCAAAGCATCTCAATACCATTCTCGCGATGAATGACGAATGCCCAGCCCCTGCGATGCGCCGCATTGTGCATACCATTCTCTTTGGTGAGTACCCGTGGCAGCCACGCCCGGACGAGCGTGATAGCCGTATCATCAGCTGCCCCACCTGGCCAGCTGTTGAGCGCACGATAGCGCAGATCGCCCAGGACGATGAGGTGCAACAGAGGTAGACAGCACTACTAAGGGAAATTACACCACATTTTGCCATTTTTATTGTATGAGGGGCGGATTGTTTGGTATACTAGGGGCAGGAGGAATTGAAAAACATGTTTCAATTAGACGATGCTTTTTTGCAAAAAATCGGTATAGCAGACTGGCCGCCAGAGGCGCGGCAGCGCTTTGTCGATAACTTTCGCCAAGTGCTGGAGCTGCGCGTTGGCACGGTGCTGAGCGATGGCTTGAGCGAGGTGCAACTGAATGAGTTTGAGTCGTTTATGAACCAAGACGCTACGGTCATTACGGCGTGGATCGACGAGCACGAGCCTGACTACGAAGATGATGAGATATATCAGAACCAGCGCAAAGCCTACGAGAAAGCAGCAGAGCAGCGTGGTGTAGAGGTAGACCAGCTGGCACTCTTTGCGGAGTATGCGCAGCTTAAGTGGCTCACCCACAACCGCCCAGACTACACAACTGTCGTGCGTGAGACCTTTGAAGGCCTCGTGGATCTCGCCAAGGCAGACCCGCAGAAGTTCCTTACCCAAGAGGGCTTGGCTAGCATCTTCCAGAGTAGCGATGCAGCAGATGGTGATATACCAGACGAGCTTGAGGGAGGTCACCCCGACCCTGATGTAGCGCTTGCTGCGTAGTGATGATGACAAAGTGAGAACATATATAACCCCTGTGAGTGCAGGGGTTTTGTGTTTGATTAGCTTCTTTGATTGGCGCCGTAATATCTCACTGTCGCACCGAAAATGTTCCGGCCAGATAGTAGAAAGAGCTTGTCCGCCTGCCTTGCCGCTGGCCTCCAGATATTTTCTTGTTCAACGGCAAAGGCATTGCGCCAGCTGTATGTACGCGCTGATTATTACCCTCAAGAGCTTGAGAAGGGCGGCAAGCTACTAGACTAGAGGCTAGACCATACCATACCATACCATTTACACCCGATACCCGCGCAAAAATGCTGCGGCGCTGAGTTCTTTGCCGCTGGGGGCGATGAGCTGGTCGATGACGAGATAGGTGTCGTCGCTGCAGCGTGGATCGAGCGTGGTGACAGGCGCCAGCGCGGTGTGTGCCTGGGTGATGATATACTGCCGCTCGCCCAGCTGGAGGCGAGCGCGTGGGTAGTGATGGTAGGCGCGCACCATTGCTTCGGCCGCTGCGGCGGTGTGCTGAGCGGGGTTGATAATGCCGCTGGCTTTGGTGAGGAGCTGGCAGTAACTTGCGTTGGACTCATCTTGTGGTGTGGGCTGGAGGCTACCACTCACGATGCGTGGCAGGAGTTGCACTAGTGCCTTGCTGCCAAGCTGGCCTAGTGTGCTGTAGAGCTCGAGCTGCTGCTCGTCACCGCGCAAGGGGTGTGCGAGCTGCGCATAGACCGGCCCGGCGTCCATAGCGGCGCTGAGCTGCATGATGCTGACGCCAGTGGTGGTATCGCGATTGGCAATGGCACTCTCGATCGGTGAAGGGCCGCGATAGCGTGGCAGAAGCGATGGGTGAAGATTGATAATCCCTGGGGAAAAACAGTCGATCACCACTTGGGGGATAATCTTACCAAAGCTTACCAGTACGCCAACAGGCTGGTCGAGCGCTTGGATATCGGGGATAATATCGCGCAGTTTGGTGGGCTGTAACACTGGAATGTCGTGCGTCAGAGCAAGCTGTTTGACTGCTGGTTGACACAGTTGCTTGCCGCGCCCACGCCGGCTGTCTGGCTTAGTGATAACCAGCCGGACGGGGAAGCCGTGTTTTAGCAGCTGCGCGAGGCTGATAGCGCTGAAGTCTTCAGTCCCAAAGAATACGATTGGTCTTGATATGCTCGTCATAATCAACTGGTTGGAGCTCGCCCTTCTCATCGAGCTGATAAAATGCGCTGGTATCATCGCGAATGCGGTCAATAAATACAATGCCATTGCAGTGGTCAATCTCGTGTTGCAGCACTCGCGCTAAGAAGCCGTCGGCCTTAAGGCGGATGGTGTTGCCATTGATATCAAGCGCCTTGACCCGGACGCGGCTGTAGCGTGGCACCTTGCCATAGATCCGGCCCGACACGCTGAGGCAGCCCTCATAATCACTCACCAGCTCGCCTTCGTATTTGACGATTTCTGGGTTAATGAGGGGGATAAAGGTGCGGTTGTCTTTGTCGTCGAAATCTTCGCGTACAATAACGACTCGCTCTAGCTGATCGATCTGCACTGCCGCCAGTGCTGCACTGATCTCGTGTGGGCGGGAATTCTCCCAGTCGATGCTGGCGCTGGTCATATCGGCCACCAGCTGGCGCGTCTCGTCGGTAATAACATGCACCCGCTGCGACTTCTGGCGCAGGTGTGGGTTGGGTAGGGTAATAATGGCGTCTTTTTTCATTAGCTTTATTATAGCAGATGGTGGATGGGGCGAGCGAGTGGGGTGGCTGCTTGGTAGATCAGCCGTATTATCAGACAAGAAAATATCTGGAGGCCAGCGACCGACTAAGCGGTAGAACTCTGTGTATTATCTGGCCGGAACATTTTCGGTATGATGATAGGGCTGAGATACTGTAAATAACATCTGATTGAAGAATCAGCTACTTTTTACAAGCCCATCTCACCCTCCACCAGAATGCAATGGAGAGAGGTGTTGTCGCCTGCAATAGGGGCTCTCGCACGCCCCTTACAACAGCGACTGCGGGTCGATATCTACCTGCCAATGCTTGGCTGGCACGCTGGCAATAACAGCGAGGAGGTCGCGGCGTTGGGTGGCTTTGATGATAAGTTGCCAGCGGTAGGTGTTGCGGAGCCGCTCGTGGAAGGCGGGCGTGGGGCCAAGGATGCTGACCACGGGGTGGTGCTGGCGAATCTGCTGAGCGAGTGCTTGACTATTGCGGATGGCGGCTGCCTCCGTCTTGTATACGCAAGTGAGCTTAAGCAGGTGGACGAAGGGCGGAAACTGCCCACAGCGGCGCTCGGCTAAGGCTTGGTGATAAAACGCGGTATAATCTTGAGCCAGGCCAGCCTGAATCACTGGATGCTGGGGCTGATATGCTTGCACCACCACTGTAGTGGCGTGAGCAGAGCGCCCCACTCGTCCCACCACTTGAGCAAGCAGCTCGAAGATGCGCTCGTTGGTGGTGTAATCGGGCAAAGCCAGGCCAGCATCAGCCTGCACTACCCCAACGGTGCGTAGCTGCGGCAGGTCGAGCCCCTTAGCCACCACCTGTGTGCCAATGATAATATTGGCTGTGCCATCATAGAGGGCTTGATATTGCTGCTCGAGGCTGCTTGCGGGGCTGCTGTCGCCATCAAAGCGAACAATACGTGCCTGGGGCCAGCGCGCTGCTACCTCTGCCTCGATGAGCTTCGTCCCAATCCCGCGGTGGACGATATCGGTGCTGTGGCAGGTGGGGCACATCGTTGGCACTGTGGTGTGGTAGCCACAGATATGACACTGCAGCTGGTGGCGGTCGGCGTGGAGGGTGAGCGGCACAAAGCAGCGTGGGCACTCGGCTGCCCAGCCGCAGTTGGTACAGAGCGATACATTGGCGCTGCCACGGCGGTTATGAAAAAGCAGGATCTGCTGATCCGCTGCAAGTGTGGTATCAATGGCGGCGATAAGCTGATTCGACAAAAAGCGATGCTGGGTGAGGTTGCTCCGCTGGGTGAGGTCGACCAGCTGAATGGTGGGGGCGATAGCCTCAGGCCGAGCTTTGCTCGGTAGGGTAGCGATCGGCCGCTTGGCTTTTTGCGCCAAATAATACTCGCTGACCAGTGGCGTGGCCGCCCCTTGCACTACGGTCGCGCCATGGTGCTGAGCTAGCACACTCGCGGCCCGCAACGCTGAGTAGCGGGGGGATTTGTCTTGCTTGTAGCTAGCCTCGTGTGCTTCGTCGATGATGATATACCCCAGATGCTGTAGCGGTAAGAAGAGGGCAGAACGTGGGCCAATTGCCACCCGAGGCTGTGTACTTGTCAGAGCAGCTAGCCAGGCACGGTGGCGCTCGGCCTCTGTCTGGCGCGAATGGGTGAGGATGATATCGGCAAAGTGTTGCCGAAACTCCGCCACCAGCTGGGGCGTGAGGGCGATCTCTGGCACGAGGACAATCACCGACTGGCCTGCAGCCAAAGCGTGGCGCGCAAGCTCGATATACACTGCTGTTTTGCCGCTACCTGTCACACCGTGAAGCAGTACTGTGCCAGGGCTGGCTTGGCGAATGGTGCGAACGGCCTCTTCTTGCTGCAAATTGAGTGAGAAGGCAGGCGTGCGGCGCTGTGGCGGTGGGCTCGCAGGGCGGCGCGGCGCGCGGCGCTGCTTGGCAATGCCAGCTGGTAGCACTGTCTGTAGTACGGTGGCGAGGTGCGTGGCATAATAATCGCTCAGCCACTGGCTCGTCGCTAATAGGGGGTCAGGCAGCGGTGGCAGTGGCACGACGGCATCAAGCGGCTTGGTAGTATATGTCGGTTTTCTGGCGCGCGTCATGATAATGCCTACCACCTGCTGCGTACCAACGCTCACTTGCACCACCTGGCCCAGCGGTAATGCTTCTGGCCAGTGATAGGTGAAGCTCTTGCTGGTAGCGCGGATAATCTTGAGTGGCGCAACTTCGTAATAGTGCATAGGGTTTATTATACCCGACAGCACGCGAGAGTGCAGAGGGGCTCGTCTCTCCGTCGCTACTTCATCTGGGTGGCGTGCAAAACGTGCACATCAATCTTGCTCGCTCCGCCCAAAGCTGGTATGATAAAAAGCAGACACGTGTGTCGTGTGGATGGTTGATGAGTCGCAGTTGCGAGAGACGAAACGCACAATCAATTGGTGGGTGGTCTTGCCAAATTACCATCAAAAAGTGTAGAATAAAAAGCAACAGTTGAGTAGAGGTAACGGAAGCGAGAATTCGCTAAGGGAAGCATGTTAGAAACGTTTATTACATCACGGGTGCGGCGCAAAATCATTGTGGTCTATGCTAAGTATCCGGAGTTCCACACTCATGTCCGCGGCTTGGCGAAGTTGATCAAAGAAGACCCGGGCAATATCCAGCGCGAGCTTAAGAATCTCGAGAAAGCTGGTTTTTTGATGGCCGAAAAACAGGGTAATACTAAAATGTATTACACGAACAAACAATATATCTTCTTCAAAGAATTGCAGAGCATGGTGATCAAATCCTCGCAGCAGCAAAAGGGCCAGCAAGCGGCGGATACTGTGCAGCTCTGATGAGTTTATTCGCACAGATATTAGCGGCGCGGGGCTTGCATGGAGTAGCTGCTGAGGAGTTTTTACACCCCGATTATGACGCGAAGCCCGATCCATTCTTGCTCTCCCAGATGCAGACGGCGGTGGATCGCTTGGTGCAGGCGCACCAACGGCGCGAAACAATCGTGATTTATGGCGATTATGATATCGACGGCCTCAGTGCGACGGCACTGCTGCTTGATGCCTTTGCGAGCTTTGGCTTTGCTGCGGTGGAAGCCTTTATTCCTAATCGCTTCGTAGAGGGTTATGGCATGACTAAAGGTGCGGTAGATAAGGTGGCGGCGATGGGGGCGCAGCTCATCGTCACGGTGGACTGCGGCAGCCTCTGTCATGAGGAAATTGCCTATGCCAAGGAACGCTATGGCATCGATACCGTAGTGACCGACCACCACAACATTGCACCGACTCGCCCACCCGCCATCGCCACGGTTAATCCGAAATATGACGACCACCACTATCCCTTCCGTGACCTCTGTGGGGCAGGCGTGGCTTTCAAGCTTGTCCAGGCGCTGCAGACGGTGTTGCCGGGCTTGCCAGCTGGCTGTGAGAAGTGGCTGCTGGACTTGGTAGCGCTGGGTACAGTATGCGACATAGTATCGCTACAGCATGAGAACCGCGCCAATGTGTACTGGGGGCTCGAGGTGCTGAAGAAGCAGCGCCGTCCTGGCCTCAAGGCACTGCTGGCGGTGGCTGGTGTGCAGCCAACCCAGATTACCGCTCGGACGCTCGGTTTTGGTCTTGGCCCGCGTATGAATGCGGCAGGACGATTGGCATCGGCTGAGTATGCCCTTGATATGCTGCGGGCGCGCGATGGTTTGGCGGCGCTTGAGGCGGCTCAGCAATTGGATCGCTTCAATACCGAGCGCAAAGCCATCCAACAGGCCATCTACGACGAAGCTTGCCAGCAGGCCGAGCGTTATGCTACCGACCCTGTCCTCGTTGTGAGCCAGCAGGGATGGAACCATGGCGTGATTGGGATTGTAGCATCCAAGCTGGTAGAGACGTATCACAAGCCAGTTTTTATCATTGGCGAGCGAGGTGAGACGGCAACGGGCAGTGCGCGCAGCTTTGGCGATTTTTCGGCTGAGCGGGCAGTGCGCGCTGCCGATGATGTCATTCTGCGTGGCGGTGGTCATGCGGCAGCGGCTGGTGTGACACTCGAGACACGGCAGATTGCCGCCTTTCGCCAGCGAGTGAACGACTACTACCGCTCGCTCCATCTCTCCGACCAAACGCACTACCTCTTGCCACAGGCTGATGTGGTGATTGATGATTTATCAGAGGTAACGGAGCAGCTGGTGGCCGACATTGCCCGCCTTGAGCCCTTTGGCAATGGCAACCCAGAGCCTGTTTTGCAGCTGCGCCGCGGTACTGTCTCACAGGTGCGCCACATGGGTAGCGACGGGCAGCACATTAAGCTCACCGTGCAGGATGAGCTAGGCACAGCGCTGCGACTATTAGCCTTCAACGCGCCACCGAACTTCGTACGTCAGCCGGGCGATGTTATTTCGGTTTGGTTCCAGCCAACTATCAACGACTGGCGTGGCATGCGCAGCGTAGAGGGGCGGCTACTCCATGTAGAGCTGGTGAATGAGTAGTGTTGCACCGCAGCATCGACACACGATGCCAAACCAGCTATACTACCACCAGAACTAACCCAGGAGACCGACGCAGTGCCACCCCTCTACCTCGATACCAGCGCGCTCGACTTTCGCGCCATTACCGACACTTACACCAAAATTGCCGACCCAACCGCAGCGGTGCGGCCGGAGTTTGCTACCGAGCGGCAGGCCCTGACTACCAGCTTCGCGCGGGCGGATGGCCAGCAGTATGTAGAGACAGAGAACATTGCCGAGGTGGGCGATGCCATTATCACTGGGCCAGAAGGTGAACGCTATAGCATCCCGGCAGCGGATTTTGCCGCCCTGTATGAACCGCTGCGTGGTGAGGATGGTGCAGTGGTATCTGGCGCGTATCTGCCAAAGAATCAGATCAAGGCCATGCCCAACCCAACTGGCCGCGAGATCGTCATTGATGCGCCGTGGGGCGGGCAGCAATACGGCGAAGCAGATTGCTGGCTGGCGGAGAGCCAGGTCAATGGCGACCGCTACATCATTGAGGCAGCTGCCTTTGCTCAGACATATCGGCTGAGTGAGCGGTAGAGAAGGTGCGCTCATTTATCGCTAGGTGAGCTTATTATTAACAGGGGTTAATAGCGATTAACTCCTTTGCCCTGTTTGCCTATTATTAGCACAATTTGCGCCAACCCGATCATCTGTGCTATAGTAGGGGGCAAACAAACCATACCAACAGAACATCCACCACATAACCACGGGAGGTCCCATGGAAAGATCTGTTCGTCCGACAAGCACACTAGAATCGCGAGAATTAGAAGAAGCGCTGCAGCCACTTGCTGCTGCATTGCTAGAGAGTGCTCAGTGGTGGCAGCTGAATAAAGCCGAGGAAATGACTGCTAAGGACGCCCAAAAGCTAGCCAGTGCCCAGGCTGCCCGAGCAGAGGAATTGGTACCATTCTTACAAGGGTATGGTGATGATGCGGATAATAAACTACAGCCAGCCAGCGAGCAACTGGCCGACCGAGAGAGTGCACTCTACCGCGATGCGCTTACAGCGAGCTATATCCAAGAGCTTAGGGCTCAAGGGATAGAGCTGAGTGATGTCGAATTAGTCGCAAACGATGTACCTCTGTCGGGTGAACTACCCAAGAGCGAGCAGCGCCGCTTGCTGCTGCCTATTGAGTACGCCTTGCGGGCAGCTGAGCACGAGAATAGAGAGAATGGTACGCTTGCACCAGTGGTTGGGATTGGCCGAGCAGCTGTCAGACGGGGTAGCCGCCGTGAAGTCGGTGTAACGAGCTCGTCAGACAAGAGTGCATGGGAGGGTGCTAAGGCTGCGGCAGCATAAAACCCTATAAAAGCAAAGAACAAAACCAGCTACAAAGGCTGGTTTTTTTACTACTTGTATTATTTGCAAATGGTGTGGCGTTGTATCAAAATTGTGAAAGATAGGAGATGAGAGGTGTAGTTCCACTCCATGTAGCACATGAATCTCAAAACGATACACAACGAGAGGTCGGCACCAATATACGCCAAACAAGAAAATATCTGGAGGCCAGCGACCAAGCAAGCGGACAAACTCTGTGATATATTCTGGCCGGAACATTTTCGGTTTGGTGTGTATTGGTGCTAGCGTATTCGTGGGATTATGGGGTCAGATTTCACATACACAAGAGGGGATAGACGAGAAGAATCTGAGTCAGTATATATGTTGTGAAATATTGGTGATGCTATTTTTAGCTAGAATATACCCATACTTCGCACCCTCGTATCACATCTCCACCTCTGTAGTTATGCGCACAAATGTACTATGTTCCAAAATTAGACAAAATGGTTGTATAACTTTGGCAAGTACGCTACAATGGAGGCATGATGCAACAGGAAGGACCAAATCGCAATGAGTTTTGAGGCAAGTATTAGGCAACTGCGTGGCAATGCGGGGCTTTCGCAGCAGGCGGTGGCCGATGCAGTTGGGATTGCCCGCGCGACGTATATTAAGCTAGAGAATGGTGGCCGCGAGCCAAAGCTTGGCGAGCTGACGAAGATTAGCCAATACTACGAAGTTGGCGTGCAGGAATTGATTAGCGGCATTGCCATGACGGATACTGTTGCACAGCAAGCTCAGCACAGTCCGTGGCGGGTGGCGGACGATACAGCACTGTATGTGAGCGATGCACCAGCCGAATACCACCACGATGATGCGCAGGGTGCCCAGCCTACGGCTGCTCAGTCGCGCGATGCTATCCCGCGGCTCCACACCACCAAACTGCGCCAGGTGCTGCTCTATACGCTGGGCAAGATTGGTGCGCGGCCCAATGTGGGCGAGGCGGTGCTGCATCGGCTGCTGTACTTTATCGATTTTGATTATTATGAGCGCACAGGCAAGAGCATTACTGGCCTGGCGTATCTGCACGAGACCTATGGGCCCGCGCCGGCTGCAGATTTGCAAGCTTTGGTCGATGAGATGCGGGCCCGCGATGAGCTGGATGTCATTGAGACGAAGCACTTTAGCCACAAGCAGCGCAAGTTCCTTCCGCTCAAGAATGCCGAGCTGAGCGAGCTCAGTGCCAACGAGATCAAGCACATCGATGCCGAGCTAGAGCGCCTCGGGAGCAAGAGCGCTGCTGAACTGAGCAACCTTGCCTACAAAGATGCGCCATGGGTGATTGCGAAATATGGACAGACGATTGATTACCGCGACACGTTTTATCGGACAGACGTTACCTCTGTAATCGAGTCAGATGATGATCTATAAGCAGGCAACAGAATTTTCGAGTGATCTCCAGACGCTGGCACAGCGCATTCCCACACTGCCAGCCGATATCGAGCGCGTTAAGCCGCGGCTGGTGCGTATCTTTGCTGAGCCAAGCGAGGCGGCGGTGGCGGATTTTCGCCAGCAGCTCTTTGCGTGCGGCAAGGCGGCCATTATACAGCAAACTGCTCAGTGCACAGTAGTGCAGCTCTGTCTCGATACCGACACAGCAGCCTATCGACGGGCGGTGTGGCTGGTGTTTGCAGTAGTGCGAGCACTGCCTCGTGATACACCACCGTCGCGGGCTACTCGAGCCGCCAGCACGATTATCCTTATCGAAGTCTACGCCACCCCTGATAAAGCGCATGGGGACAAGCGGCGTATCAAGCGAATTATGAACAAATTGGAGGAAGCATAATGTAGAGCAACAGGGTACTCACACTGGTCGGAAATAAGCTGCGTAGAAGAGAAGAGAGCCACGCATGGCTGATGGGGTTGACAAACAAGACGCGATTTGCTAGAGTAGTGTCCTTGGGTCTGGGGTATAGACAATACTACTCTTGTCCGGTTTGCTGTCTTGTGACTGTGTGATACCACTGTTTTTTGCGCTCCGCTTTCTACCGCTTATGCTTCCTCCGACCAAATACTCGCTCTAGGCTCCCAATATTAGAGCGAGTATTTGGGCTGAGGCATCCATACCTCTCGAGATGCGAGAGGCGCTCCATCGATGTGGTGCGCCGCGTAGCTACAAACAAAGCACCCGTCACAAACTATTCATAACAGTGTAGCACATTTGTTGCAATTTTGTGCAAAATAGGCAAATAATAAGTATCAGTCGCTAGCGATACATACCACGCTTGCGATTTTGCAAAAATAGCACAAGACTAACGACAAAGGCAATGGCATATACGGTGATAAAGAAGGCATAGAGGCATAATGAGATAATTGCCTCATGAGAAGGAACATTCCAGAGGTTTGGTGCTATCGCATGGGTTGGCGTGGTATAGTCTCCTCCAAGCATCCCGATTGTGGCGTGGGCAATCATCTCAAATAGGCTAATAATGAGCATGCCACCAGTAACGAATAGACCCTGCGACATACTGCTATCACCCTCTGTTTGCTCTGGTGCAACAATGAGCAGGATTGGCAGCATACCAAAGTTGGCATACACAACATAGCTGTATGCTGCGCCGAGAATACCAAAAATGGCGGCAATGACGATATACAATACCAACAGCGCAAAGAGCAATCCGGCAGACACCCAGCGCATAACCGTACCAAATGATGAGCTAGTGCGCGGCATGGCTGTAGGTGAATAAGCTGGTGGCATTGGCGCTGGTGCGCTTTGTAGCTGCTGAGGTGGTTGTGGTGGGTATTGTGAGTATTGTCCGTGTGGCTGTTGTGGTGGTTGCTGCTGTGGGTAGGGTGAAGAAGGTGGCATAATAGATTGATTATAATACAGAGATGAGCTATATACCAAGCATAGCACAATAACTCATCTCTCGTGTTTCGCCGCTTCTCATACCCCTCGCAATTGAGGGGTATGATTGTGCCAGGCTGCATGAGTCGTGGGGCCGTGCTAGCACCAGAGTGGTGAGAGGGATGCAGTGTACTTGAGGGCTGGTTTTGTGGGCGACACAGCAATTTGCGCAACTTTGCGCGCGATAGAATTGCAAAAATTGTCGCATCTGCTATAATGAGGAGCGATATGGTACAAGTAACACGAAAAGACGAGCGCGAGGCGAATGAGAACATCATCCGTCGGTTTAACAGCCGAGTGTTGAAGAGCGGTGTGCTGGCAAAGGCACGGGCATCGATGCGGTTTGCCAAGCCAATCAGCAAGACCGATCGCCGCAAGAAGGCGATTACCCGTCGTCAGCGCAAGGCTGACAAGATGGCCAAAGTTCGCCTGGGGATCCGCTAGGTGACGACGCTCAAGCAGCGTATCAAAGACGAAATGAAAGCCGCTTTGCTTAGCGGCGATCGTTTTGTTGGTGACACCTTGCGCAACCTTGGGGCTGCTATCCTTGATGAAGAGGTGAAGCAGGGTGTGCGCGAGACTGGCCTGGACGATGCTGCCGTCGAGCAGGTGATCGTTCGTGAGGTGAAGAAGCGGCGTGATGCCGCAGCAATCTATCGCACCAATGGTCGCCCTGAACTTGCTGAGCCCGAGGAGCGCGAGATGGCAGTGCTCCAGCACTACCTGCCGCAGCCACTGAGTGATGAGGAATTGCAAGCCGTGGTGACCCAGACGATTGCCGAGCTTGGAGCAGATAATCCACGGATGACGGGCCAGGTGATTGGCGCTGTCAAGGCCAAGGTGGGTAACCGAGCTGACGGTGGGGCGATCGCTCAACTGGTACAACGTGCCCTTGCCCCGTAGTTTTATGACAAGAGCAATAATTTTTCTTAATAATAACTAATAACCATATTATAACAAGGAGGCACAGATGATTCTTTTGTTTGGCCCAACTGGTGCCGGTAAGAGTATGCAAGGGCAGATGCTGGCAGTACGCCAGGGGTGGAAGTGGCTCTCGACAGGTGAGATGCTGCGCCAGAGCACCGACCCAGCGGTGATTGCTACGCTCAAGGCTGGTGAGCTCGTGAGTGACAAGCTTACCTACCAAGTCTTTGATCATGCGGTGCAAGAGGCGTATCGCAAGCATTACCAAAATATTATTGTTGATGGATTCCCGCGTACGAAAGAGCAAGCTGCGTGGCTCGATGACCACCTCGCACGTACTGGTGATAACATTGACCTCGTGGTGGTACTGGAAGTGCCCGAGCAGGAAATTATGCGCCGCTTGGCCAAGCGAGGCCGAATGGAGGATACACCCGAGACGATTGCGCGTCGCATGGCCATCTATCGCCAAAAGATGTACCCAGTACTTGGTATCTTTGCTGAGGCTGGGGTGAAAATCATTCACCTCGATGGGACTGGCACCGCGGGCGAAGTGCACGACCGGATTTATGACGAGGTAATGCACGCATGGCCCAACTAATTACTGGTGTCAAGACGCCCGAGCAACTCGAGGCAATGCGCGAAGGAGGTAAGCGCCTGGCACAGATTTTTGCTGATATCCGTCAATTTGTCCATGCCGGGGTAAGCGAGAAGCAGATCGATGCCTTTACGGCAGAACGGATTGCTGCCTACGGTGCTGAGCCAACCTACAAAACCCCAGAGGTGAATTTCCCTGGGGTAATTTGTATTAGCACCAACGAAGCAATCGTCCATGGTGTACCAAGCGATTATATCTTGCAGCGGGGTGATGTCGTCAGCTTCGACCTCGTCATTACCTACCAGGGAATGAAGACAGATAGCGCCTTTACTATGGTGGTGGATGACGCACCCACCGGGGCTATTAAGCACTTACTCCACACTACCGAGCGCAGTCTCTACGCTGGCATTGATGCGATCAAAGGGCCAGTGCGCACTGGCGACATTGGCGCAGCGGTGGAAGCTGTGCTGCAAAAGGGCCGCCTTGGGATTATTCGCGAGCTGGTGGGGCACGGTGTGGGCCTCGAGATGCACATGCCGCCCGACGTGCCCAACTATGGCCGCAAAGGCACTGGCCCGCTGCTCCAGCCTGGTGATACCATTGCCATTGAACCCATGGCTACCCTGGGTGGTAGCGCCATCTACAGTGACACTGCTGGCGATGGCTGGACAATTTACAGCCGCGATGGTAGCCTCGCCGCCCACTTCGAGCACACTGTCCTTATCACTGAGACAGGGGCGGAGATTATGACGAAGCTGTAGAGTCTCGCCCTAGTAGCTATCCTTGCTGCAGAATACATAAAACTCGCCGAGATAATGAACGGCGAGTTTTGTATTGCGCCCATATTGTACAAGACACAGCATAACCTGTATAATGGTACTATGCATGAAAATTCTCAATACGCAGTAGGAATAGATGTCGGGACGACGACGATTCGATGCGTGGTGGGGCATATGAATCCAGAGACAGGTACGCCGACGATTGTTGGCATAGGGCAGGCACCGAACAGTGGTATGCGCAAGGGTATGGTGGTCAATCTCAGTGGCCCGGCCCGCACGATCGACGAAGCGCTGGGTGAGGCCGAGCGGATGAGCGGCTACGAAGTCAACAGTGCGACGGTGAGTGTCAATGGTGCGCACATTACCAGTACTCGTGCCACTGGGATGATTGCCGTGGGCACGATCGATCACGAGATTAATGATGATGATGTGGCACGCATCGAAGAAGTTGCGACAACAGGCAAAGTACAGGCCAACCGTGAGATCCTCGAGGTCGTGCCGCATAGTTATACACTTGATGGCCAAGCGGGCATCAAAGACCCGCTGGGCATGACGGGCACGCGGCTGGAGATTGACGCCAATGTCGTTTCGGCTTTAGCGCCCTATGTGGCAAATTTGCAAAAAGCGGTGGAGATGGCGACCGTTCACCCTCATGCCATTACACCAGCGGTATTGGGGGCGGCTAAGGCAGTGCTGAATGAGCGGCAGATCGAAAGCGGTGTGGCAGTGGTCGACCTTGGTGGAGCAACGACCAGTGTGGCAGTCTTCGAAGAGGGGGACTTGCAGTATGTTGGTGTCATTCCAATGGGCAGTGTGAATGTAACGAACGACCTTGCTATTGGCCTCAAAACTGACCCTGATGTGGCAGAATTGGTCAAGGTCAAGCATGCTGCGGCTGGCATCAAGGCAAGCGACGCGGTGGCTAAGGTGCGGCGCGATAAGGAATCATACGAGTTTGCTACGGAGGAGATTGACGAGATTGTTGATGCCCGGCTGGAGGAGATTTTCGAGGCAGTACAGAAGGAGCTCAAGAAGGCAGGTCGCGCTGGCAAGCTGCCCAGTGGTGTTGTGCTGACTGGTGGCATGGCTCAGATGCGTGGCATGGCGAGCTATGCCAGGGAACAGCTGGGCGTAGCCGCTCGGGTGGGCCGGCCAACTGGCTTTACGAGCGGGGTGGCCGACCAGATAGAAAAGCCGCAGTTCGCCACCGCGGTGGGCTTGATGCTCGCCGATAGCGAAGGTGGTCAGCAGCCCACCCAGGCCTATACCAACAGTGGTACAGTACACGCCAAAGGTGCAATTAGCTGGCTTCGTCGGCTGCTGGGAGGGCTCAAGGCCTAGAATCATACCGATGAGGATGATATACTAAATGGTAATGGTAAAGTTGATAGTTGCACAAGGGGAGAAACGTGAATGCCGGAAGTAAAACCAAGCGAGATCCAAACCTTTGCTAGTATCAAAGTCGTCGGCGTTGGTGGCGCTGGTGGGTCTGCTGTTAATCGAATGAAAGACGCTGGCCTAGCTGGCGTGCAGTTCATTGCAATGAACACCGATGCTCAGGCGCTGCATAATTCGCAAGCTGATATTAAGATTCATCTTGGACATAATACCACCAATGGCCTTGGTGCTGGTGCTGACCCTAGTGTAGGTGAGGCTGCGGCCCGTGAGTCGCTCGACGAGATCCGTCAGGCGCTCGAGGGGGCAGATATGATCTTCGTGACGATTGGTGCTGGTGGTGGCACAGGCTCGGGGGCTGGCCACGTGGTAGCAGAAGTAGCACGTGATCTCGGCATTCTTTGTGTGGGCGTGGCCACCAAGCCCTTTACCTTTGAGGGCGAGAAGCGGCGCATCAATGCCGAGTGGGCTATCAAGCAGTTGGGGCGGCAAGTTGATACGCTCATTACTGTCCCCAACGATCTTTTACTTGACACGATTGACCGCCGGACGCCGCTGCTCGAGACCTTCAAGATTGCCGATGATGTGCTGCGCCAGGGTGTGCAGGGGATATCGGAGTTGATTACCGAGCATGGGCTGATTAACTTAGACTTTGCTGACGTCAAGGCAATTATGAGCAGTGCTGGTAGTGCATTGATGGGGATCGGCCGGGCTAGTGGCGAAGACCGAGCTCAGATGGCAGCCCAGCAGGCAATTGATTCGCCACTGATTGAGGTGTCGATCAACGGTGCCAAGGGTGTACTCTTCAATGTGACGGGTGGCTACGATATGAGTATGGCCGAGATTCAAGAAGCGGCTGAGATTATCACTGGTGCGGTGTCGTCCGATGCCAACATTATCTTTGGTGCGACGCTCAAGCCCGAGCTGGAGGATGAGCTGATTATTACCGTTATCGCGACTGGCTTTGATAGTGATTCGTTCTTTGATGACGACGAACCAAGCGATGCCGAAGATGACGAAGAGTCGGCCGAGACGGTTGACGAAGCGGTCGATAGTGTCGATATGGCCATCGACCCTGAGGCGGCTGCTCACTTTGCCCAGGAGAATGAGACGAATATTTGGGATCAATCGATGGATGACGACGAGGATGATACCCCGGCCTTCTTGCGCCGCCGCCGCAAAAAGGAGGCGGACGCGTGACAACCCACCGCGACAAGATTGGCAACAGCCGTGTGTTAGAATCGCGTGAGTCGGCCGATGGCGTGACGATTCGCCGCCGTCGCGAGACTCCTGATGGCCACCGCTTTACCACCTATGAGCGGATCGAATACCCAACGATTGCAGTGCTTAAGCGAATGGGATCGCGCGAGCTCTTTGATCGAGCGAAGCTCCGCGCCTCGGTGCGTCGCTCGGTCGGTAAATTCTTCAAATCGGAGCTAGAGCTCGAGGCAATTATTGATGCCGTGGAGGATCGGATCCACGATGCGGGCGAGAATGAGATTGAGTCGCGTGTGATTGGCGGCTTCGTGCTCGATGAGCTCGCAGCGCGCAACGAGGTAGCGTATGTACGCTTTGCGAGCGTGTTTTACAAATTTAAGACGCTGGACGATTTCGTTAAGATATTAGAGCAGCGTCGGAGTGCTAAACAGCAAGAAAAACAGAGGTAGAATTTATGCGTGTCCTTATCATCTACCGGACAGAAAGCGACTATGCGCGCCGCGTCTTCGACTATCTGCGTGACTTTAGCCGGCGCACGAGCCATGCCATCGAGGAGTTTGACCCAGACACGCGCGAGGGGCAATCACTCTGCCGCACGTATGACATTGTGGAGTACCCCACTATCCTTGCCTTGGCGGATAACGGCCAGGTGCTGGGCATGTGGCGCGGCTTGCCACTGCCAACCATCGACGAAGTGGGGTACTATGCCCGCTAAAACACCTAAAGTACACACCGCGACCACTGTGGTGGCGGACGATACAAGCCACACACCATGGCTCCGTCGCCCTGGCATGGTGGCATTGCTGGCGGCAGCTTTGGGCAGTGGCCTGGGGCTCGTGGCGTCCTTTGTCCTCTCGCTTGAGACACTGCATCTAGCGCAGCACCCTGGTGGGGCGCTCAATTGTGACGTCAATGCCGTGCTGAGCTGCTCCACAGTAGCACAGCATTGGTCGGCGACGGTGTTTGGCTTCCCCAATAGCTTCGTTGGTATGATGACCGTGCCGGTGATGATAACGGTAGTGGTAGCACTGCTGGCTGGGGCACGCCTGCCGCGCTGGTTTGTGCGGAGTGCCTGGGGCGGCGCTGTGCTCGGAATGATTTTTGCACTGTGGATGTTTTATATGGGCTTTGTCGTTATTCGTGTGCTGTGTCCGTGGTGCCTAACGCTCGATGTGGGGATGCTGCTGATCTTCTTTGGGATGACGCGCTACTGCATTGAGGCTGGGGTGATTGGTGGGGAGCGCACCAAGCGCTTTGCTCGCCATGGCTACGATGTGCTGTGTGGCGTGAGTGTGCTAGTGCTGGCGGTGGCGCTGATTATTGTGAAGTTTGGCGCGGAGCTACTATAGATAAAGTCGTTTTTTGTACGGTAAATATTGTCGAGCTTGTCAGGATTGGCAAGCTTTTTAAAATGAACAGAATGTTATATTATTCATTACGTTTTTATGTCTATTGGTGTAATGGTGAGTATTTTCTCACACCAGGGATACTATGGTATGGTGGCAGCTACCACTATATCGACGCAAGTGAATTACCTGTTAGCTTGAGCTGCTTGTTTGGCGTAGTAGGAAAACAATACGTGAGGATAATGTATGATGAATTTTAACATAGTTATGAAGCCTTTGTGAGTCTTAAGCACGACGTGCTGTTAATACATAGGCTATTGTTGCGTGACGCAACCGAAATAGCAAAATAGCGGGAGGAAGATGTCGCCTATTGGCGATACTGTGCATATGAATATAGATAGCATTTCGTTCATTATGCACTATTGATAGCGAGTGTGTTGGCAGGCTTGTGCGCATCGTGAATTTGCTAGCAAATATGATGATAGCATGCTAATGCCGCTATGCTGTAGTAGATGAACATTACCTGAATAGCAAGCACAACACATTCAGCGAGAGGTGAGTGATATGTTTTGCTAGGTGGTGCAATTTTGAATGAGAGAAAAGGTATGTTCAGTTTGGTGAAGATGTGAAATCGATAGAGTTGTATGGGTTAGTTTGATTTTTATCGGCCAATTGCCAAGCGTGTTTGCAAAGAACAATTCAACGTGCTGGAAAATGAAACGATTGATACCTTAAAAATGAGTAAGCTATAACAATACGGCTGCGATGACAATATGCGTGCGATAGCAGGTGGCTGTTGCAAGCTGTGAAGTAGACGCGCGTGATGTCATAGCTTAGCATGGTAGTGAAGATTCTTTGCAAAGCAAGTGAGCAAGTTGCAGTGCAATACTAAAAATGTAATAAAATTCTTGGCTGGGT
The DNA here is from genome assembly GCA_013333645.2 of Candidatus Saccharimonadota bacterium. Taxonomy (GTDB): domain Bacteria; phylum Patescibacteriota; class Saccharimonadia; order Saccharimonadales; family Saccharimonadaceae; genus Saccharimonas. The sequence goes on from JABCOK020000003.1 coordinate 28,809, forward strand.
GATAGTAGCTGTGCATTGACTGATACTTGTTGAAGGAAACTGATTAGTATAAGGGCGCTATAGAGCGAAAAGCAAGCAAAAATGACGCTGCGTCGCAGTACGTAAATTTCATAGGATTGTGTAGATGAAGTGATATATCAAAAAAATCATCTCGGTTGCATAATGAAAGTAATATGCTATGCGTAAGAGATATAGCGCGTACGCGACAAAGCGGGCGTTATCGTAGGGCAACACAGCGCCCAGGGCAGATGCTATGCGAAGTATGACGCAGGTAGAGTTGCTGATACATGCTCATATTTTTTTAAAATTCTGAATGACGCTCATGCTTAGTTACTTGTTGCATCAACTATGTCAAAGCAGTTTGCATCTATTTTTACATACGGTAATAATTAGAATATGTGCATGTTTCTATAGCGCAAAAATGAGGCCATAGGACGCGATATAAGGCAGGAGGAAGATGATCAACTGCTATAGCGAAGTATTGTTGTGTGGTGTGGCAGGCTTATCGCTCGATATTTTGTACTAAGTAAAAATGCGAGATAGCTAAGGATAAGTAAAGTGTACAAAAATAAGTGGTATGCAAAATATAAGTATAAATATATTGGGCAGAATCGTTGCAGAAAAATTGGCTGTAAGCGTGCCAAAAGGGTACTCTCTTACATATAAGAGTGTTATACGTATCTCCCGCTCTAGATATACAGGAAGTCTGTTATATGGTCGCTGTAACGCGCTAAACCCTAGATAAGGGAGGAAGGCTATATATGAGTACTATGCTAGGTGTCTGCGGCCTCTCAGAAGACAGACAGACTTATTGTCTGCAGTTGATAGGAAAAAATGAGACTGTGTATGTGGTGTGTAGAATACAACATAGCTCTGTTGTAAAAAACTAGAGTAGTGTGAGGAGAGTAAATTGAGATTATGTTGTATAAAATACACAACATTGTTGACGGTAAGGGATAGAGGGTAAAATGTGATATATACAACGATTCATGCTAGAAGTAGACATGCCATATGTATATAAAAAACAACATATAAAATCACAACGAAATAAACTCGAAAACAAGGGATATAAAGCGACAAGCCTACAACGTTGTAGGTAATAATGTAAATTGTATATATAACAACAATTGATTTTGTGTACCGTAAAAGAAATAACAGGGGTGAATCAGACAATGTTGTTAAAATCATGACGAATAAAAATAAAAGTATGCTAATGAATATCAAAGGCAGACGATTCTTTGCGGAGTATACTGGTGTATGATGGAGATCATCTCACCAGTGTATTAGCTACTTTGAGGTGATGGTTGGGACAGATGTAGAGCTTGTTGTGCACCATCTATAATAATGGTATGCTAGCGACATGAAGAACAATACAATTTTACGCATTGGTGCTGGCGCGGCGTTTGTGGCGCTGGGCGGAATATTATTAAGTGAGAGCTTTGGTGTGCAGTTCCATTACTGGCGGGAGTTTTGGTATGGTTTGTGCGCATTCGGATTTATCATGGTTGGTGTGCTCACGCTGCGCAATCGCAATTGGCTGTGGGGAGCGCTCTGGGTAGCAGTTGGCCTAACAATTGGTACGAATGCATTTTTGCATAACAACGTTAATATTTGGCGAATGTTTTTGCCACTGGTGCTGATCGCGATTGGCTTGACAATTATTTTTAATTTGTCGCAGCGCCAGCGCCGCATCGCAAAACAATCGTCGGACGATAATATGGTTGCCTCCTTCTCGGGCAACACACGCAAGATAAAAGGCGAATTTGTAGGTAACTCGCTTTCGGCGGCGTTTGGTCAGGTGGATCTCGACCTGCGCCAAGCCAAGATAGAGGATGGTGCGGTGATTGATATTTTTGTTGTGTGTGGTGGCATCAATATTATTTTTCCAGACAACGTCATCGTCAAGACGCAGGTCAATAGTATCTTTGGCGGGGTAGAGGATAAAACCAACGCTGCCAAGAGTGCAAAAAAGACTGTCTACATTCGTGGCGACTGCGTCCTTGGTGGGCTCGAAATTAAATAATTAGAAAAACAATAATTCGCTACAACACGCTTCTCGATAATAACGAGAAGCGTGTTTGTTTTTTTATGTCGAGATAATTCATGCAGCGGAATGCGGGTTGAAGCTGATGCGATAGTAGGCTACTCGATATTCAACTTCGCACTTGGCTGGGGAGTCTTACTAGCGCTACTGGCAACGAGCCACATGTTTGGTTGTATACAATTGATAAAATTTTTCGTTGCTGTATTGCTCATTGTCAAATATTGATTGTGGTAGTGTAATGTGAGAATGGTTTCGTAACGTGCGCCAACGTTTTTGATTTTTGTGTATGCCACTCGGCAAGGATCGCAGTGGCTTCGCAGTGCATACTTATGATGGGCTACTACTCCGCAGCATTAAATAATAAATACGCACTATAATATACCCACAAAAATGTGCTACTGATAAAAATAGTATGCAAGGCAACATGATTTACTAGTCTAGTCACTAGCCATATAAAAACAAATAAAAATGAACTACCATAAGAAATATTCAAACTTCATACAAGCACGTCTTGCAAGACTACCTTAGCTACGGCACATACGCAAAGCATAAAAATGTGATGGTAAGATTTTTTGCGCAAGGTATACTTTGAGGCGGGTGAGCCAGAGCGCCACAAATGCCAGTATACTGTGCCAAGCGTTCTTGCTATACTAAAATTATGAACCGTTGCTCCTGGGCTGAATCTGGCGATAACGAGCGCACCTACCACGACACCGAGTGGGGTGTGCCGCTATATGATGATCAGAAATTATTTGAGCTGCTCTGCCTGGAGGGTGCACAGGCTGGCCTGAGCTGGAGCACGATTTTGGCCAAGCGGGCGGGCTACCAGCAGGTTTTTCATCAGTTTGCAATTGCTCGCGTCGCAGCTATGACGGATGCAGAGCTGGAGGCGCTTACTCACGACGCACGCATCGTTCGTAACCGGCGCAAAATTTATGCGGTGCGCACCAATGCCCAGGCGGCATTGCAGGCCACTGGCCAGCACGGTAGTCTGCAGGCATACCTGTGGAGTCTAGCGGGTGGTGAGCCAGTGCAACATCACTGGCAGAGTGCAAGTGATGTGCCTGCCGATACGGCTACATCCCGGGCAATGAGCGCGCAGCTCAAGCGGGACGGCTTTGCCTTCGTTGGCCCAACGACGTGCTACGCCTTTATGCAGGCTGCAGGGATGGTGAATGACCACGTGGTGGGGTGCTTTCGGCACGATGAGTGTGCGGCGCTGAGTAGTCATCCTGCATAAGAGTAAAAAGATATAGCTAGTTAGATTAATTGGGCTATATCTTGATGTGTAAGTACTTTTGGTTTTGCGGCTAGTGCGCTACAATAGACCCAGAGGCATTTTTGCGTAGCTTGTGGTGCGCAAAATGAGTGGCTATCACCCACGAAGCCTGCGGGAAGAAATTGGTTTGTTATATTCATAAAGAGCTGTGAATCTAAGGAGCCAAGAATAGACCCCGCCGCGCATGCTGCGACAAAGCAATAATTAAGTGCTAAAAGAACCAGACGGCGCACCCCCGAGGCCTGTGCAACCAGCCCCGAGGCTCCGGCTAGAATCACTTCTTTTGGAATCGAGATGGTACCGTCCGCGCGAATACCCAGCGGATTCTCGAAGCCCAGAAGAGGTGATTTTTAATTATATAAAGGAGTAGCCATGCCAGTGCCAGCCCACAAGTCAGCCTTGCAGCGCGCCACTGCGGAATACACGCGGCAGGTTGTGTAGAGCTATGGAGGAAAGAAGATAAGCACTATGCAGCAAAATAATCGTGTGACGAGCTTTGCAATTGATCGGGAGTATGATTACATTATGTATGATACGACTGACATGATTCGCGCTATGAATTTTCCGCGGGAGATTGCAGGATTGCTTCTAAAGACTGATGAATTTCATCTGTCACTGTTTGAGGTACTTGATGAGTATGGGGTGGACGAGGCTGGCTATGAGCAGCTTGAGCAACTCTCGTGTACGGCTGGTGCAGCGATGACGACAAAGCCAGAATTGACAGGTGAGTTCTGTAGATTGGTCGATAATGCAAAGGGTCGCGAGACAATTATTGCGCTTGCCCAGTGGGGCGAGCTCGAAGCGTGGCGTGATGTAATTCGTGAGCTGATACCTCAGGCGGAGTTCATTATTCCACATGTCACGTTATATACCAACCATAATGGTGCAATTGGCTATAGCGACAGAGACACACATCGAGCCCAGCCGCTTGACGAAGCGACAGAGGCGACGCTCCGCTCTGCGTGGCAAAAGCGAAAAGAAATGGAGTACAACCATGCATGAACATTGGCAGCCGCCGCACACCTACGAGAAAGCACCCGCTTGCATTACAACAGTCGTGCCAGGCAGCGAGCAGTTTGCGTTACTTAAGCAAGATATGGGCATTTCTGATCGCTATGAAGCAACGCTTGCAGAGCTGGCTATGCAGGGCAAGGCGGTGGTGTTTGCTGCAGTGGAGGACGGCCGTTATGTGGGACGGGTGACACTGCGGCATGATTGGACCGAGCGACCAGAGGTTGATGAGCCATCAGTGAGGATTGAAGATGAGTACTCTGGCTTGCCGCAGATTAATGCACTTGAGGTGGCAGAGCAGTATCGTGGTCGTGGTATTGCCTCGCAATTACTCGCTGCAGCGGAGAACGAAGCGTGTCAGCAGGGGTTTGACCGAGTTGGCCTGGCGGTGGATGTTACCAACAAAATGGCGATGGGTATCTACGAGAAGCGTGGCTATATGTATCGATTGGTGGCAGACGGGCCAACTTTCACCAGCGTGTACCATCGAACGGATGGCACTGATGAAGCTGGTGAGTATTATTTGATGACAAAGCAAGTGCGAGGTAAGGGGTGATGCAGCCTGGGCGAATCCTTATCTACGGTGACTCGAACGTCTGGGGCGACAAGGGCTTTGGCGAGAATGGTGCTCTGTTGGGGCGCTATGCTGCCAAACAGCAATGGCCGAATATCCTCCAGCAATTACTCGGTGATGAGTATGATATTATTCAAGCGGGACTGTGTGGACGGACAGCAGGGGAGTATGCAGAGCAAATGCCATATCTTGGTGGCAAGATTGGTTACGAAATAGCACTGCGAGAGGCTAGCCCGGTGGAGGGAGTGATTATTGCGCTTGGCGTGAATGATGCATCTCATAAGAGTGCTTCGGATGAGCAAATTGTGGCTGATTTACAGTGGTATAGTACCTACATGCGGGCCTATGCAGCTGATAGCGAGAATGATATGGCCGGCGGTGGCAGCGTGTGGTATATTGCGCCTGCTATTGCGCCGGTTCAGTGCTATGCGCCGCTTGCCAGCAAGCTACAGTGCATCAACGAAAAGCTACGTACTACTCACACAACCATTAGTAATCCACTTAACGACCATGACGACTATGCGCCTGATGGCATCCATTTCTCACTGCAAGGGCATAGGCGAATGGCGCAGAGAGTGTATGAATATTACAGAGGTGCAATATGATATACATACAGTAATCTGGCTAAAATCTAATGTAATTGAATAAGCGGTATAAAGATAAATCAAGGAGGAAACCAATGAAATTCACACACGGTACACGCCGCCGAGCGGCAGAATATGAGAAGGACTGGGTGCAGCGCTGGAAGGATGACCAGACGTTTGAAAAGTCGGTGGCGCGGCGGCCAGCGGATAATGCCTACGTCTTTTATGATGGGCCGCCGTTTATTACTGGCGTGCCGCATCATGGTACGCTACTGAGCTCAATCGTTAAGGATGCGGTGCCGCGCTACTGGACAATGAAAGGCAAGCGTGTGGAGCGCCGCTGGGGCTGGGACTGCCATGGCCTGCCTGCAGAGAATTTCGTCGAAAAGCAGATGAATATTGTGGATCGGCGGCAGATTGTGACGAGTAGCGACCAGCCAGCACCGCTGGATAAGGACGGTAATCCTTTGCCAACTATCAGCCTGGAAAAATACATCACCAAGGCGCGCGAAAGCATGGTGGCGAATAGCGAGACGTGGCAGGGCGTGATTGATCGTATCGGTCGCTGGGTAGACTTTACAGGTGCCTACCGCACCATGGACAAGGATTTTATGGAGAGCGTCTGGTGGGCCTTTAAGCAGCTGTATGAGGCTGGCAAAATCTACGAAGGCGAAAAGGTGCTGATGTACGACACCAAGTTTGCTACCCCTGTTAGCAAGGCCGAAGTGACCATGGACAACGACGCCTACCAGACAGTGACCGATCCGAGCGTGTATGTGAAGTTTCGGCTGGTGGACATGAATGGCAGACCCATGGCGCAGCGCGACGATATTTCGCAGTACAACTACGTGATTCTCCATGGATACACAGGCAGGAACGACAAGAACTTTATCCCGTGGCTTAAGCACGAATTAGAGCAGCGTGGTGCCAAAGTACAGGCGCCGCAGCTTCCCAATACGGACAATCCAACAGAGGTTGAGCAGGTGCAATATGTGCTTGACCATGTGCAATTTGATGAAAACACTGTGTTGATTGGTCATAGTCTTGGTGGATTGGTGGCGATGCGTGTGCTGGAGAAATTGCCGCACAAGATTCATCACCTCATGTTGGTAGCACCAGCAGTCCTAAGACAATTTTATCAAGGAAGTGATGATATCGACACAAAAACTGGTGAGAGAAAGCGGTTTATCGATCACTTTAGTTATGACTTTGATTTCGGCAAAATAAGTAGCCAGGCGGTGCATAAGACAATCTTGCAAGATAATAACGATTCAGAATCGCGCAAACCATCCATGCGGTATATTGCTGATAATATTGGTGCAACACTGTGCAAAACAGTTGCAAACAAAAGGCATTTTGTGGCAGAGCAAGAACCATTTATTCTTGAAACATTGTTGGCAAATGAGGATAGTGATGACGCCTTCCTTCTCGCCTGGACCACCACGCCGTGGACGCTACCGGCCAACCTGATGCTGGCCGTCAACCCAGATATGACCTACTGCGAAGTATTAGTGGATGGCGAAAAATTCATCCTTGCCAAAGAAGCCCTCGAGCGCACTCTGCAGGACGAAAAGCACCGGCCACTTGATTACGACGTGCTACGCACCTTCCCCGGTAGCGAATTGGTGGGTAAAACCTACCAGCCGCTCGATACGGGCTCGAATTGGCCAGAGAATGACAAGATTCACACTATCTACGCGGCAGATTTCGTTTCGCACGAGTCGGGTACCGGTATCGTGCACATTGCGCCGGCCTATGGTGAGGACGACTTTGAGCTTGGTAAAGCCAATGGCATCGCGCCCTTCCATGTGATTGACGATAACGGCCACTACACCGATAGTAATTACAAAGGCCTGGAGGTGTGGGGCAACAACAAGTTCATTGCCAAAGACCTGAAAGAAAAGGGCGCGGTGTGGAAGATTGAGTACATTCGCCACGAATATCCGTTCAATCCGCGTAGCAAGCAGCGCATTATGTACCGGGCTATTCCAAGTTGGTTCTTCGACATCCAGGGGCAGAAGCCGCTGATGCTAGATGAGAATGAGCATATTAATTGGTTCCCGCGCCACCTCAAGCACGGCCGCTTTGCGAAGAATATTGAGCAAGCACCAGACTGGAACCTGAGCCGCGACCGCTTCTGGGCAACGGCGATGCCAGTGTGGAAGGGTGATCGGGGCACCGTCAAGGTGGTTGGCTCGTACGCGGAGCTGAAGGAATTGAGTGGTGTGGAGTTGGATGATTACCACCGCCCGTGGGTGGATGACATCACCTTTGAAATTGATGGCGAAAAGTTTACTCGCATCGATAAGGTGCTCGATTGCTGGTTCGAGAGCGGTAGCATGCCGTTCGCACAGCTGCATTATCCGTTTGAAAACCAGGCCACGTTTGAGCGGAATTACCCGGCGGACTTCATCGTTGAGTACATTGGCCAGGTGCGGGCGTGGTTCTACTATGTGCACGCCGTCAACGCCGCTTTGGCGGAAATTGGTGCCTTTGGCGAGGCTGGCGCGCAGCACAAAAACGCCTACAGCAACGTCATTACCACCGGTGTGGTGGCGGGTAATGACGGCCGCAAGATGAGTAAGTCGCTTGGTAACTTTACCGATCCGAACGAGCTGATGGATAAGTTCAGTGCTGATTCCTTACGCTTCCTGCTGCTGAGTAGCCCGCTGCTCAATGGCGAGGACTTCGCGCTGCACGATAAGGATGTGGGTGATGTGGCTCGGAAGCTGGCGATGATCTGGAATATGTATGATTTCTTTACGATGTATGCGGAAGTCGACGAGTTCACATTTCCGTACGATACGGCGTCTTCGGATGCGTTTCTCGTTCACCGTATCACCAATACGGCTCACTCCGATACTCCCGAATCTTTGTCTCGCACTGGAACTGAGAACTCGTTCCAGATCAGTGTTGATATCACCAAGCTGACTAACCCCCTCGATATCTGGATTATCAGCCGCTTGCACGAACTGGTGGCGGAGGTCGAGAAGCAGATGGATGCCTACAATATCCCTGATGCACTCAGCCCAATTTTGCCGTTCCTCGATGACGCCAGCAACTGGTACGTCCGCCGTAGCCGCCGCCGCTTCTGGAAGTCTGAGGATGATGGCGACAAGAGCGACGCCTACCGCACGCTGCACTATGTACTGGTGCGTCTCGGCTATCTGTTGGCACCGTTTACGCCGTTCTTGGCTGAGGAGTTGTATCATAATCTAACCGGTGATGATGAGTCAATCCACCTCAAAGATTGGCTGCCAGCCGGTGCGGTGAATGAGCAGGTGCTGGCTGATATGGCTCGCACGCGTGAGCTGATCAATAACGGACTAAGCCTGCGTATGAAGCAGGATGAGCACCAAGCATCGATCAAGGTTCGCCAGCCGCTGCAATCTGCGGCATATGCGGGTGCGAAATTGGCTGAGTACTACGAGCAGATCATGGCCGAGGAGCTGAACGTTAAGGAAATTCGCTGGGTTGAGAACCAAGACGAGCACTTGGCGGATTATGACGCGACCGAAGGCGCGGCCAAGCCAGAGAGCTGGATTAATATTGACAAAACCATCACCCCCGAACTCAAACGCGAAGGCTTGATGCGTGAAGTCATTCGCCACGTGCAGAGTGCGCGCAAGAAGGCGGGGCTGCAGGTGGATGACCGGATTATGCTGCACCTCGCGGTCGGGGCTGAGCCCGCCAGCCAGCCAGCGGCGCCAGGCCAGGCGCAACCAGCCGATGACGCAGCCGCGCAGCTGCGCCAAGCCCTCGCCGAGCACGCCGACACAATCGCGAGTGAGACGCTCGCCACGATGCAGCAGCCAGGCGATGTACTCTACCAAACGACGGCTACAGTAGATGGCGCTGAGCTGCAGATTAGCCTCGCCAAAGCATAGGACTACAAGGAACAACATGCTAAGCTCGAGTGGCGCATCAGTAGTGAGACGCCACTCGAGCTTGGTGGCTGGCAATACTTGAGTTTCTATAGCCATCCTCACCCCTTGCGCTAGCACAGCGTCCTCACTAAAAATGTTGAGAGACCAGCTACGAAACAAGCAGAAAGTACGGAGCGACAATTGCTATAATGGGGCTATAAGCCTGCACGATAATTGAATATCATGACTAAACTACCTATCACCATACCTACCTCCTCATTACGTCAGCGCTTGGCGGGGTTGTGGCTAGTGGTGCGGATTATTTGGCGGGAGGCACCACTGACGATTGCAGTCCAAGCGGTGGGAGCGGTGCTGTCGGCGGTGCTGCCACTGGCCACGGCATACTACGCGGCTCTTGCGACAACGGCCTTGGCTGAGGCATATGCAACGGGTGGGCAGCCGCAGCAGCTCCTCATCTATGTAGTGGTGACTGTGGTACTGGGCGTTGTGGTGAGTGTGTGGTCGGTGGTGCAAGGGTATTATGACCAAGTGTCGCGCTATCGCATTGAGGCTGCCATGAGCGACCACATGTATGCCCGTCTCCATGCGCTGGATTTTTGGCGATACGATGACCCTGCGACCATTGATATGTTTGATAAAGCGCAGCGCTTCGTCCAGTCATTTTCGTACCTCTTTATCCAACTGGTGCGAATGCTGACGGCGCTGGTGTCGCTGGCAACAAGCCTGTGGATGATGGTGATGGTGAGCTGGTGGCTGGGGTTGCTCGTGCTTGTGGCGCTTGTGCCAAGTAGTGTGGTGCAGGTGCGGCTGTCGCGTTTGCAGGCTGGTCACTGGCGTGAGCAGGTGGCGACGCGGCGGCGCATGGCGTGGATCGAGCACATCCTTAGCCGGCCGAACTTCATTGCCGAGCTGCGCCTCTATGGAGTGATCCACCATCTACTTGGCGAGCGAGCAATACTGCGGGATAAAGATCGGCTGCGGGTGCTTGGCTACGAGCGCCGCTTTATGGGGCAGCGCCTGGGCGGAGAGATTATCCAGGCGGCAGCGGAGGTAGTGGCGCTTGTCTGGGTGGTGCTGGAGATTGTGGCACACCGCCAGCCGATTGGGCAATTTGTGCTCGTGCAGCAAATGGTAGGGCGAGTGATGAGTGGGATGGACAGCGTGATCAATACATATAATATGATTGACGAAGACCTCGCCACCATGACAGACTACCAGCGGTTTATGGCGCTGCCAGTTGCAAGCCATGCAGCCACCATCGATGAGGTAACGCTGCGTAATGCAATCGCGGTGCAGCAAGTGTCATTTTGCTATCCGGGCACGCAGACGGCAGTGCTGCGTGATATTTCTTTTACTATTCGCCGTGGTCAGCACATTGCCATTGTGGGCGAAAATGGCGCTGGCAAGAGCACGCTCGCTCGGTTGCTCACTGGTCTCTACCAGCCTACTAAGGGCACCATTAC
>JABCOK020000004.1 GCA_013333645.2 Candidatus Saccharimonadota bacterium
CGCACAGCAGCCAATCTCTCCCCTATTTTGATTGCGAAGAAGTAGGTGGCGGTGCGCAGGCAATTGCGTGTGCGCCAGGGCCAGCTGCAGTCGTCGAGGCCTGTGTCTTTGCACCCGTACGCCCGATGTGGGGTGATGTCGTCATATTCCAGCCACCCTTGCCAGTCTTGCTTGGGCCAGTTGCAATGGCAATTGGCACCTGCTGCGGCTCACCTTCTGCGCTGGATGGATACACCAGTGTCGCTTGTGTCCGCTCTTGTGCACTGGTCGAGAAGGTAATCATCGTAAGCCGCGTCGTGCTGCCATCAGGGTTTGTGATGGTTGTTTGTGGCTTCTCTGCCGTCACAGATATCTCTTGGCGGGTTGTATCGCGGCAATGCGTCTCGCCAGTAGCCGGGTCGGTCACAAAGGGGCTCTCTGCATACTCTGCCAACTCACCAGAGGTAGGGTGCGCCACCGCGACCAGGGTTTTCTCGCCATGATGGTAGTGCTGATGACCAAGGTAGCCACCACCAATCAGCGCTGCAGCAGCCGCCGGCAGCGCGGTGAGCCGCCGCACTGCTGAGGGTTTATCGTGCTGAGATTTCGGTTGATCATACTCATAGGCTAGCCTCTTCCCCTTGCTAGGGTGATATACGTGTCGTGCTGTGTATCGAGCCATCGTCGGTCTCCTTGGGCTGTTATGGTTGATCCTTTATCATAGCATAACATCGACAATAATGCAATGATGGTGAATTGCTTATGGTTTGGTATGGTTCTTTTGTATTCCCAGCAGGCTAGACACTACTAAAATCAAGTTTTTCATATACTTAGTCTTTCTCATATTAAAACCAAAGGCGAATCACTTATCATAACAAGTTTCTCGCATTATCAGATAAAGCATGAAAGTAATTAACATACCAAGTAGATTATTACTTGCTAAGAGCCGGGTGAATGCGCGCCGTGCGTATAGCCACACCCCTGCTCTGCTACTCCAGTGTACACAAACAAAAAACCGAGCAGCTCCCACTGCTCGGCCTCTGACTCGTCTTGAGATATATTTATTGCACCTGCTGAATAGTGTAGGTAATCTCGCCCTTGGGGGTGGTGATCGTCACCTGCTCACCTGCACGGTGGCCCAGCAAGGCTTGGCCAAGAGGCGATTCGTCGCTAATCTTGTTCTCCAGCGGATCGGCCTCAACTGGGCCTACCACAGTATAGGTCTTTTCTAACCCAGCGTCCGAAGCGAGGGAGACGGTGCTGCCCAGGTGGATGGCGCCAGTGCTTGGGGCAGTAATCTGCTCGGCATTAAGCAAGATCTCCTCGATTTCGGCAATGCGCGTCTCTACCACGCCTTGCTCTTCGCGTGCGCTGTCGTACTCGGCGTTTTCACTCAGGTCGCCATAGTCACGGGCCTCAGCAATCTTCTCGGCAATTTCGCCGCGGCGACCCTTCAGCTCCTCCAGCTCTGCCTCGAGCTCTTGGCGGCCAGTATCAGTAATCTGGTAGGTTTTTTTCATTAATCTTCATACTCCTTTCTTGCAAAGTCGGTGAGGCATGCCAGGGGCATGGCTATACCTTGCGACAAGCTCCGCAATGGTTACCCAGTGTAGCAAGCAATTGGCTTGTCGTCAAGCGCTGCTGCTTGCCTGTCCGGCGATCTACGACCTCCCACTCCTCTGTCTCAAGCAGCCGATCGCTCACCGTGACGCGGGTTGGCATGCCGAGTAGCTCTGCATCGGCAAATTTTTCCCCGGGACGAGCGGCGCGGTCGTCGTATAGCACCGTAATGCCAGCATGCTGCAGTGTATCATAAAGCTTATCTGCCGCCGCTACCGACTCCTTGCCAATCTGCACTAAGTGGACGCGGGCTGGAGCTATTTCCTCAGGCCACACTAGGCCTTTGTCGTCAGCGAGTTTCTCCACAATCACACCCATCACGCGGGTAATACCAATACCGTAGCTGCCCATGTAGGCGTGGTGCTGGCGACCATCCTCACCGGTAAAAACAAGGCCCATCTCCTCTGATTTTTGGGTACCAAAGTTGAAGATATTGCCCACCTCAGCCGTGCGACGTTTTTGGTAGACTTCGCCAGTCTCAGGCGAAATATCACCTTCTTTCGCAAGTTTAATCTCGACGAACTCGCTTGGTCGCGGTATATCACGGCCCCAGTTAGCGTTATAGGCATGCTGACCAGTTTTATTGGCACCAGTTTCAAAGTTCACCATATCTTCACATGAATCATCGACAAACAGCCGCACATTCTCTGGTAGATTATATAGCCCAGCAAAGCCTAGCTTCGCCCCTGTTGTTGCCTCAATCTGTTCACCATCCGCCAAGCGCAGCCACGATACGTTCGCCACCGCCTTAAGCTTATCTTCGTTAATTTCATAGTCACTCCGTACTACCGCCAGCAACATACCATCTGGCGAATCGTACAACATTGACTTAGTGCTAGCTGTGCGCGGAATGTCCAGCGCTTTCGTCAGTGCTTCCGCACCGATGATATTTTCGTCATCTAACATGCCTAATGGTTTCATGACAGCACCAGCATCCGGGTTTGGTGTTGCACGCACCGGTGCAACTTCGGCGTTGTAGGCAACATTCATACTTGGCACGATGAAAATATCGTCCTCACCCGCCTCACAAATCGTCTGGAATTCGTGGCTAAACTTGGTAAAAGCCCCGCCGCTGGCAAACGTCACGTAGGTGTCATCCCCGAGGCCAAAACGGTTGTAGCAGCGCTTGTAGGCCTCAATCACCGCTTGGTAGTAAGCCTCCAAATCCTCCTTACTGGCGTGGATGCTATACATATCCTTCATGATAAACTCACGCCCGCGCATGATGCCACTCTTGGCGCGTAGTTCGTTGCGGAGTTTGTTCTGGAATTGGTAAACGCTGATAGGCAGGTCTTTGTAGCTCTTGAGGTAACTGCGCAATAGTTCGATAATCGGCTCCTCGTGTGTCCAGCCAAAGCCGACCTCAGTGCCATCCTGCAGGTGCGACTTGAACCACACGTCCACCAGCTCATCACTCCAGCGGCCAGTCTCCTGCCAGAGCTCCTGGCGCTGCAGGGTGCTCATCAGCAGTTCTTGGCTGCTGATGCGGTTCATTTCCTCGCGGACAATCTGCTTGATATTCTCCAGCACGGCGAGGCCCAGTGGCGTGTAGGAATAGACGCCAGCCATCGTCTTGTGCACGTAGCCAGCGCGAATCAGCAGCTGGGCGTTGTGCGCCACCTCATCGGCGGGGGCTTGTTTGCGGGTGCGGGTAAAGGTGTGTGATAATCGCATAATCCTCTTTATAGTAACACAAGATTGGCAAAAGTGGCATGAGGCTGCCAGGCTGAATGCTCATAATTTTACCTCAAAACTGACTGCTGGCGCAGGAGCTCACCAAACCGAAAATGTTCCGGCCAGATAGAGTGGTAGCACTTTTCCGTATATTTGGTCGCTGGCCTCCAGATATTTTCTTGTTCGATGAGCTCGCTAGCCAGCTCTTCCCTACCCCACCATAAAGACAAACATCGCCAAAAATGCAATCGCATTCTTGAGCATATGAATGAGAATGCCGGGCCATATTGTACCAGTTGTATGACGCAGCGCCACCAGCACGATGCTGAGCATCGCGACATCAATGCCGACATTGAGCTGGCCATGTACATAACCAAAGAGTCCACTCACCACTACGGTAATAAGCCACAATGGCATGTGCGCAGCGTGGAGTTTGCTATACAAATAGCCGCGAAACACCAGCTCCTCGGCCACTGGTGCTACCACCACCAACATTGCAAAGGCGAGCAAACGCTCTACGCCATAGAGCTGCTTGAAACCGAGATTTTGTGCCTGAGTCGCATCAAAGCCAGGCAACCACTGCTTGGCCGCCGCCAGCGCAATCATCGATAGCACGATATAGATAATAAAGCCCACCAGCGCCCAACCAAAGTCGCGCCACTGCAGCGAGCGCCGCCACCCAAGCTGGCGCCAGGTGGTGCGAAAGCTCGCTGGTGCCTTGGGCTGTGCGCGCCGCACTAGCCATGGTAGACCAATCAGCAGCGCCAATGCCACCACATAGACCGCCGTTTGCATCATAATGAGCGGCAAGACTGGCACCGACTCTTGGCCATGAAAGAGAAGGTAGAGTACTGCACTACAGAGTAACCCTGCCCCCATAAAGCTCAGCCAGACCCACAGCGGCCAACCGAGCCACGAGGCAACGCGCAGCAGGCACTGGCGTGGCGTGAGCGGCGTTTTGGTCCGGGAGGAGTGAGCAGCTTTAGGTCGGAGAGTAACGCGTATCATGAAGTGAACTCCTTGTGTATTACCATTACGTGATTGTGCAACCATATCTCCCCGCGCTGCAAACCTCCACGATAACGCTTTGCCCTGCCACACTGCTTAGCCTGCATCAGTGCACCAACTTCCCTATATCAGCAATCGTCACGAGCACAATTAAGCCAAGCAAGCACAAGAAACCAGCCGCTTGGATATTCTCTTCCATCTGCTTACTAAGTGGCTTACGCAGCAGGCGGAAGATCGCCATCACTGTCCAGCGACCACCATCGAGCGCAGGGATGGGTAAGATATTCATCACTGCCAGCGATAACGCAATGATCGCCGTCAGCAGCAACACATGAACCACGCCAGCCTGCCCTGCTGCCGGGAAGATAATGGCAAAGATCCCCACCGGGCCAGCCACGGCATTGCCCACTTGCGATAAGTTTTGCTTGGCCTGCTGGCTCGTCACGCTGTCGCTACTAAACTGCTGCACCAGACTGGTGGCGAGATTTACCACCATATCGCCCAGGCCCTGGAGCGTCACTCTAGTAAGCTGCGCTGTTGTCACGACACCCACAATCGGTGCAGACCAGGTGGCACGGATTGTATCTTGGTGCTTGGTGAGCTCTGCCCCTAGGTAGCCTTTGCGGTCGGGATTATCTTTGCGCAGCGCCACCATGGCAGTGGCTTGCTTATCACCGCGGGTGTACACTACGGGTACGGTTTCGCCCTTATGCTGGCTCGCAAAGTGCGCTAAGTCGGTTGTGCTGCGCACCGTTTGCCCAGCCAGCTGGTTAATTGCATCACCCTGGCGGAGGCCTGCCTTGGCGGCGGGCAAACCAGGAGTAAGCATACCAAGCTGCACCGGATGGTTACTCACCACTGCATCGCTTGGTAGGTAGAATTGGTTGTCTATCATCTTGGGTAGGCCCACCCAGGCTAGGCCAGTGAGGAGCACCACTGCAGTTAACCAGTTGACGGTCACGCCAGCCAGCAAGATTTTGGTCTTTTGCCAGAAGGTCGCTGCGCCATAATCACCAGGCTGATCAGCCGCATCGTGCTCGCCCTGCAGCTTAACAAAGCCACCCAGCGGCAGCCAGTTAAGCGAGAAGCGAACATTCTCGCCCAGAATACTTTTTTTGATCACCTTGCTATAGGCCTGCGGTGGGAAGCCAATGCCAAATTCCTCCACTACCACACCATTGCGCCGCGCCACAATGCCGTGGCCTAGCTCGTGCGTTGCCACCAGTAGCGTCAGTGCGATGACTCCAATGATAATACCAATCACTATTTCCATATTCCTCCTTCGTTATCCTCCAAAGCGCCGCTGCCGCCGGGCATACTCGGCCAGCAAAGCATCGACGTCGGCGTGTGTCATATCTGGCCATGGCTTATCCAAGAACAGCAGCTCGCTATAGGCGCTGCGCCACAGCATGAAGTTACTCAGCCGCTGCTCACCACTGGTGCGAACGATCAAATCACACGGTGGCACATCTGGTGTATACAAAAATTGCTCAAAGATCTGTGCTGTTACCTTCTTGTGAACAGAGAGCGTTTTGCGCAAGCGATTGACCGCGTCGATAATCTCCTGCTGCCCACCATAATTAAATGACAGCACCATCGTACCCTGCCACAAATCCTTGGTGGCAGCCTCGGAAGCGTCGATCGCCTTCTTGACCCGCCGGCTTAGGCGCAGGCGCGTCCCTGCCACGCGAATACGCACTCCATGCTCGATGAAGATCGGCAGATCGCGGTCAAGCATCGTCACCAGCAGATTCATCAAGTGCTTAACCTCTGGGCCGCTACGATGCCAGTTCTCGGTGCTAAAGATATAGGCGCTGACGTACGGCACGCCACGCTCGATGGTAGTAAGGGCAATATCGCGCAGCTTCTCGTAGCCCGCGCTGTGCCCCTCTTGGGCCGAGAGGCCACGCTGTTTGGCCCAGCGCCGGTTGCCATCAACAATATAACCCACATGCTGCGGCAAGTGCGTGGTAGCACTCATGCCTGGCTCCATGATGGGCGGTTGGTTGCGTGCGTCGGCAGAGAGAACGTCATTAAATCGTCAAAATATCCTTCTCTTTAGCGGCAAAGGCGGCTTCTATCGTGGTTTGGTGCTGTGCCATGAGGCGATCGATCTCCTTCTCCACCGCCTTCACGTCATCTTCACTCAGCTCCTTGGCTTCTTTGCGGCGCTTGGCGTCTTTCAAGGCGTCTTGGCGTACCCCACGCAGCGCAATGCGTGCTTCTTCTACCTTCTCGCTGGCTTGCTTAACCAGTTGCTTGCGGCGTTCCTCCGTCAGTGGCGGCACTGGCACACGGACGACGTGACCATCGTCGCTCGGGTTGAGGCCAAGCGCTTGATCGGCTCGGATGGCGCTCGCAATCTTTTGCAGATTAGCTGGGTCAAATGGCGTAATCTGCAGCAGTGTTGCCTCTGGTGCTGTCACGTTAGCCACTTGGTTGAGCGGCATACTGGTGCCATACGCCTCAACCATAATGCCATCAAGCATACTCGCATGAGCCCGACCCGTGCGGATCTTCCCCAGGCGCTCCTCCAGGTGCTCTAGCACATGGTTCATCTTTTCTTCGTAGGGGGTGGTATCAAACATCGCGATCTCCTTCTTGGTTTTCCTTTATTGTACCATTATTTGCTGGGGTGTGAGGAGAGTTTGCACAAAAAAGCGAGTGGCACACATCTCGTGCCACTCGCTACGCAAAAGCTTACTCTCTCGTGACTACTCTGTCACGCCCAGCTCAATCCGCTTGAATTGGCTGACGCGGACATTCTCGCCGCGCAGTGCCACCTGCTCTTTGATGAGCTGGCCAACGGTTTTGCTGTCGTCGAGCACAAAGGCTTGCTCGGCCAAGACCTGCTCGGCGAAGTGCTTCTTGAGCTGCCCTTCGACGATTTGGTCACGCATTGCCTCAGGCTTGCTTGCCAAAGCATCGCTAGTGAGAAACTCCTGTTTCTTGGCGTCATATACCTCAGCTGGGATGTCGTCCATCGTGGCATAGCGTGGGTTCATCGCAGCAACCTGCATAGCAATCTGGTGTGCAAACTCCTTAAACTCAGGCAAGCGAGCTACAAAATCTGTCTCGCAGTTGACTTCGACCACCACACCGATCCGGCCACTGTGGACATAGCTCTCGATCAACCCTTCGCGGGTCTCGCGGTCGCCCTTTTTCTCCGCTTTGGTCAGGCCCTTTTTGCGCAAAGCATTGAGCGCAGAGTCAAAGTCGCCTTCGGCCTCCACCAGCGCCTTCTTAGCATCGGTCAGACCAATGCCAGTTAGCTCCTTGAGCTTCTTGATGTCGTCAATCGTCACAGCCATGGTTAGTTCTCCTCCTTCGTTGCCTTGCCCTCGTTGACTGCTGCACTGAAGTAATCGAGCATCAGCTGCAGGCTCTTGATCGCATCATCGTTGGCGGGGATAGGATAATCCACCAGGTCCGGGTTGGCGTTGGTGTCAACAATACCGATCACTGGCACACCCAGCGTCTTGGCCTCGCGCAATGCGTTGTTGTCGGCCAAGATATCAAGCACCAGTACTAGGCCAGGCTTGCCATTAAGGTCTTTGATGCCACCGTATTTGAAGTTGAGGCTATCGATCTCTTCTTGATAACGCTGGACTTCTAGCTTGTTGTAGCGCTTCTCAAGGTCGCCACTAGCCATGCGGCGCTCCAAGTCCTTGAGCTTCTTGATCTGCGCTGTGGTGGTCGTCACATTAGTAAGCATCCCACCGACCCAGCGGTTGGTGACATATGGCTGACCAACTGCCTCGGCAGCTTGGCGGGTGATGTCCTTAGCCTGCTTCTTGGTACCAACGAAGAGGACTTGCTTGCCGCTTGCCACTGTCTTGCTAATGATGGGTAGCGCCACATTCAGCGCCTCGGCCGTCTTCGCGAGGTCGATGATGTGGCTATCTTGCCGCTTGCTATGAATATATGGTGCCATCTTCGGATGCCACCGGCTGGTCTTGTGCCCAAAATGAGCACCGGCTTCAAACAAAGCCTTGATATCTGCCTGCACGGCCATATCGCATTACTCCTTTTTGCCTTGCCCCACACGGTATGGAGTGGTGTGGAGCTGTGTCGTTATGGTTAGTTACAGTGTTGTAGTATACTAGAGTATGCGATTTGACGCAAGTGCAGCCGCCTCTTCCTGATCGAACCCGCCTACCCATGCCCGCTCACGTGCAGTAAACGCACCTTGCTTTATAGCGTAGAATACTTCTCTCTTAGTAGGCTGAGGCAAATATATTTCTCGAATGTACTGACTCGCCGAGATATATCGTTGATCATGTTGAGTATTTTCATCATACATCTCACTCATTCCAGGATAGTCTTGACATCGGTTGATGAGCGCTGCCTGCACTGCAGTTAAGCGCAAAGATGTCCCGTCCTTATACTTGAGTGCTCCGCCAAACTGGCCAGGAAGCTCATCGTCACTATCTCCCACAAAGGGAGATGAAGTTTTTCCATACTTATTTATCCGCTCACTGTCACCCATAAACGTAATAGCAGCACTACTGCGGGTTCCAAAACGCGACTCACCACCACGCACATTGAGCATAATCATATCCATCACAACATCATCAGGGTCGTAATCGCCAATACCATACCCCTGTGCTTGCTGATAGTCATACACTTTCTGGAGCTCATTCTTTGTCAACAAAACTTTATTTTCTACATGTAGATAACCATCGGGTTGTGTCTCATCTGGGATGGGTACACCAAAGATCGGTTGCTCTCCTTCGCCAACAGTATTAACAAAAAATACTCCTGCCGCCTGTAGTTCACTCCTACTAACCATCTTATTGTGTCCTATGTATATATTGTACTCTGTAAGCAATTGCCTATCGTCCGGTGACTGTGTCGACATTACCCCTGGAATACGTATAGTTCCATATCCATCACGATTTCGACCTTTTGAACCAATCAACTGCTGATAGTATTGCACGATCTGTGTCATGACGGCATCTGGTATATATTCACTGTTGATCATTTGCCATGGATATCGATTAGCTTCTATCCTCTGGTCTATAGCCGCATCAATCATTTTGCGTTCACGCTCCGCAAGAACCTGTTGCACTGTACGAGTCACCTGTGCGTCATCAAACATACCATCTTGAACTTGCAACCCCTCAATCAACTTCTTTTGCTGTCCTATTGCGCGAGCAATCCTCGTTCGTTGCTGAGGACTCTTGGCAGCGGTCGCTTTGTTTTCTAGTAGCAATACTCTCTCTTGAACCTGCTGAATCCTTTGCGCATTATCAACATACCCTTGCTGAATCACAGTTTCTATCTCCTGATCAACACACTCGCCCTGCTGACTCTGATGGATGTATTGCCGTGCGTTCTTCATAAGGCGTGTCATTCCATGAGCAGATAGACTAGGGGTGTCCATCTCATCAGACCACAGCCAACCCTGTGGTATTTCTGGAGGCCGCTCCTCTGTAGTTGCCTCTTCTTTGTTGACATTACAACCAAGCTCAGCGTTAGAAAGGTGGCCCTCCCTAGGAATGTCCTGACCGTCTAAATATGTAAAATGAGTAGCTGTCTCTGGTTGCTGGTAATCCTGCTCGGAATATTTGCTCATACAAATGATACTCTTATCTTATTGTTAATAGTCGATGCCGCCGATATCAGGCAAGGTGTTTCCTACAAGTAGCTGAGGCTCAGCTGGCTTTCTATACTGCTCAACGAGGTTCCGTTCTGCGGTATAGTCATATTGGAGGTCGCGCGTTAGTAGGTCTGTCTTGGTCGATTGCGTGACTCGTATCTTACTCGCAAGCTCTGGAGGAAGCGTTTGTGCCACTTCTTCCACCAAATTCTCTGGAACAAATATTTCTTCTATGTCATCAAGCCGCACCCCACCAGCAATTTGCGCCTCTACATAGTCCGTCGTCCGAAAATGATTCATGCCAGCACCACTCTTGATAATACGAAGGGCTGCTGCATCTTCTTCGGTAAGACGATCAATGCTTCGGAAGCTATCCATTGGTGTGTACGTCGTTCTCTCGCGGAGGTTACCTGCATCCGGCTTGAATGATAGCATAATCTCACCATAGCCAACTGCACCGCCTGGTGCACCGTGGTCGACATAGCCACATGACGCATAAACAGGGTTTGTGCTCTCGCCGTGCGAACGGATCCCCATCACTGCCTCGATATCAGCCCGATGGTATATATACGATGCATTGCGCGCGCCAAACGCACCACCAATCTTATTTCGATCCACAACATCTGCATCCATAATTGACTTAACAACGCCACCAGACTCAACCACCTTCTTCAGTGGCTCTGGATCGATATTGATGAATAGCCGAAAGTCATCTTTGCGCTGCCTAGCTTCTTCATGAGCGGCATAGAGTAGCTCATCGATCCTATCATCATCTACCTTGAGGTATGATGCTACCACGCCCTCTGTCGTACATTTGCGAAGATTCATGGCGCTTTGGTATTTGATGAGCTCATCACTTTGCCGATAGTAGTCATACATTGCATCGGGTGTATCCTCAACCCCTCTATCGAGCATTGTCTGGCGCCACATGCTAAGCGTCGGAGCGAGCGCCATTGGCACATTACTCTGCAAAAACCACGCCTTCATCTCTGGCCGCCGACGAAACTCCTTTACGGCACCGCGCACACCCCGTGGTGTGTTGTAGGGTATGCCATTCTTATCGGTCTTGCCGATATACTCCTCAAGGAGTGTATAGTACTCTGCACTATCTTGCTCCGACAGACCATCCTCAGCAAGGAGTATCTCTTTGGTTATGTTGTCAAATGGTTGCTCAATGTTTTCAAATAACTGAATCGCCTTCTTCGCCTTCTCGCTATCGATTTGACCAATACCAACGCATGATAGGACTTCATTTGCTTCTCGCTGGTTTCGCCCCAAGAAAGCAATAATTTCTGGGTCGGTCGCTGCGTCTTGCTTGGCCGTGCTACGGAGTTCTGTGAGCATCCCACGGATCGCATCAGCCGACCAGCGTGGCTCTTGCGCATAAATCGCAAAGGCGCTCTTAACCCGAGCATTCACCTCATCGCGTGGGAGTGCATCATCACCCTCCTGGGCAGTGCGCACACTTCTGCTGATATCGTGAAGGAGATACTTATTGTCTTGTGATAACTCCTGTATCTTATCGGCAAACGGGACAAGCATGGCGCTGTTAGCAATCTCTGCTTTGAGGTGCGGTATGCTATCAAGAGAACTCTGGCCAGCACGACGAACCTCATCCTGGAACGCTTCTGGCAGTGAGCGCATCTCCTGGAGGCAATCTGGTATCTGCTCCATCTGAGCGATCGCTTCATCTGGGCTTGCTTGGTACGCATCAACGAGGCCGTGCAGCACTCGATCTCCAGTCAATCTCGTGCTATCACTCACTTCTTGGCTCAGTGTCAATGTCGCTCCCTGAGTCTTCTCCACAATAACAGCTGCTGCTGCAAACCGCGCAGCAATGCGCCCATATCGCTCGGTCTCATCTGGCGCCCAGTCGTTGATCATATTTTTTAGGTTCAACATGTCACTCATGTAGTGCGAGGCGATACCCTTGTCAGAAGCATCGTCATATCCGGTTGTCACAACAGCATGCCAATAATCAGCGATATTCTTGATGGTATTCTCTGCCTGGGGATTGTCTGAGTAGAGCACTTGCCGGTCAATATCAGCCGCACCAAAGGTTAATCCTTCACATTGGTAGAGCGACACAACCCGGTCGAGCGCACGAGCTTTTGCGTCATCAGATACCATTGGGTCGTCATTATACGCGATGCTCTGGTACAGTTCATAGCCATCTGTCCCATTGCGGGCGATGTTCTCTGCAGAGACACCACTTTCAAGTAGTGTTTCTGCAAACTGCACCATTGCAGCATCTGGCCCAGGTGTCCGCTCAAAGCGATTCGCTCGCTGGTCATACGAGCGATGCAAGCTTTCTGCGACATTCTGTGCGATTTCGTATTCTTGAGATTCCCCCTTGTCAAATGGCATAGCACCTTTTGCCGCATCTGGGATGTGGTTGCCATACACGCTGTCTTGAGCGGCTCGTTGCTGTTCAGTTATCATAGTCATATACTCTATTAATCTATTTATTATACGAGTGTCATTAGTATACACCTTTTTGTTATATAATAACACTGTTTTTGCCTTATTCTTGTGCTTTGACAACCCCCCACCCTCTCTGCTACAATATAGCGGTTATGAAAAGCAGTATTCACCCACAAACCTACCGCCCTGTCGTATTTAGCGATGATCAGGCGGGCTTTGCGTTTTTGACGCAGTCGACGGTCGCTACCGACGACACTATCACCTGGGAGGATGGCAACGAGTATCCGCTCGTCAAGGTCCACATCTCCAGCAAGTCTCACCCGTTCTTCACTGGCGAGGAGAAGATTATCGACACCGAGGGCCGGGTCGACCGCTTCGAGGCACGCCGCAAAGCCGCCGAGGCACGCCGCGCCGCTCTGGCCAACAAAGCCAAGAAGCAAAACGCCAAAAAGGCCGCCAAAGCCGCTCAAGCCAGCGCTGGCAAAGACGATTTCGCCAAGGCTGCGTAAAATATTTGCAAGGTAATGGTATAATACTCACCCTTTTTCTAAAAGGGTGAGTATTTGCTATATGCTAGCTTATCCCCATGCTCCTACTTGCCAATCTTAGTGAGAGGTTTTGGTACCACTAACATACAGCGGCATAGACAATGATCTTGAAGCCCTGCTATGCTGCTGTATGCTTGTTTGTGCTTGGTCGCACGTATAGAGAGAGGTGCTACTTCCCCCGAATAGGTCTATAGCTCCGCTTCCGTAGTTGCAGCACCGCCTCGCCCAATCGCCCCGAAGCCTTTTTGGCCTGTTTCTCGATAACGTCTCCCATTATAATATCGTGCATTTTACACAGTTCAGCATAAAACCGCTCTGGATTGTCCTCTAGTGTCCAGGTGTGCTCATAGTGACCCGCATCAGGGCCTTGCCATACATACTCAGTTTCTCGTATAGTCTTGCCTTGCAAGACGGTTCTGATATCACTATGGTTCGGGTTATTCGTTGCACCGCCGACGTGCTCGCGGCGCACCCCAACTTGCGGCTCGCCCTGCTCACGCGTTGCAACAAAGCAGTTGCCGCCATCTCGAATAATCTTCACGCTCATTGCTGGGTCATCAGCACCCTCAAGTAGATAATCCTCAAGGATACTTGGGCGCGTTATTTCGCCTGCTTCTTCTGTGGCATGCTCT
Source organism: Candidatus Saccharimonadota bacterium (assembly GCA_013333645.2). GTDB lineage: Bacteria > Patescibacteriota > Saccharimonadia > Saccharimonadales > Saccharimonadaceae > Saccharimonas. The sequence goes on from JABCOK020000004.1 coordinate 13,488, forward strand.
TGCATCTCACCCAAGATTGCCGTCATCATGCTGTGTGCTTTTTCGCGCAGCTCATATGTCTCGTTTGTCTCTGTTGTTTCAGCCGCAGGTTCCTGAGTGGCTACCGCTTCATCCTCTGATGGTTGGTCTATTCCCTTTCGCGATGCAATAAATGTTTCGAGCTCCATTTTGAGCTGCAGTGCTTCATCACTTGCTGGGTCAATTTTTTCAATCGTTGGGAGAGACCGTTTTTTCTCGACCACTTGCGCGTCTACTGTATGGCCACTCTCCTCAGTCGAATCCTTGCGGCGCACTTCGGCCGCCACACGCTCATCCTCGCTGTGCGTCAAACGGAAAAACTTCACACTATCTTCTCCCACCACTGCACCAGCTGCACAGTTCTTGTCCCATGCAAAGTCTTTCATAGTAGGCGCTGGCTGCGCTTCGCCAATCATATTTGCCGAGAGTTTGAAGAGTAGCACTGTACCGTTCTTCTGACGCTCCCCATTAGCATTTGTCTGATCCTTATCAAAGGTATCAAATGCCACAACAGCTGTGTGTATTTCTACTGGTATACCATCTGCTTCATGAATAATACTGTCATGCGGCGCAAAAAACTGAGCCGTGACCTCTACAGGCGACGGAAATGTCTTTTCCTTAGCTAACGTGTAGTCTGCAAAGCTACAGCCAAAACAAATCTTGAACCAATCAAGAAAATTATCATCATCCAATGCCAATGTATTTATACTGTACACCTCTGTGCTGTCTGGCTGAGCAAGCGCTGTTTGCAGCTCACCTGCCATGCGTTCTTGCCCACTCCTATCATAGGCTTGCTCCGTGAGATGCTTCGTATTATAATACTTCATCACTGATGACTGCTCGCCTTTGTTCATCACTTTTGCTCCTGATTTTTGTTGACATTATACTAATACCATATAAGGTACTCTCTCTTAATTTGTCAAGCTATTATGCAATAATTGCATGTACAAGCAAAAATATCTGAATCCTCACACATATTCTCTTTTCTACCAAAGCGACGGAATGGTGAGCGCTCGTATAGAGCTGATAGTTACTTTGCGACTTCAGTATATCCAATAGCTCAAGGGTCGCCCCCGTGGTATAATCATTAGTATATGCCCAAAATTTCTCTCGATATCGCCACCCTGACGGCTGAGCGCGCTGCGCTCGAGCAGTTTCTTGCCCAGCCTGATGCGTATAGTGCGCCCGATTTTACTGCCAAGAATAAGCGCTTTGCGGAGCTCGAGACCATCATTGCTACCGCTACCAAGCGCGCTACCGTGGAGCAGCAGCTGGCTGAGGCGCGTCAGCTCGCTCAGGGCAACGATGAGCTCGCCGAGCTTGCTAAGCTCGAGATCCCCGAAGACGAAGCTACCATTGCCCAGCTAGACGACGAGCTCTTCGTCCTCCTCACCCCCAAAGACCCTAATGACGAGAAGAATATCATCATGGAGATTCGGGCTGGTGCTGGCGGCGATGAAGCCTCGCTCTTTGCGGCCGAGCTCTACCGCATGTATCTGCGCTGGTGTGAGGCGCATGGTTACCGCACTGAGCTGCTTAGCGAATCTGCTAACGACTCTGGTGGGTACAAAGAAGTCATCTTCAAGATTTCAGGCGATGCACCCTACGCCAAGCTCAAGTTTGAGGGCGGTGTACACCGCGTCCAGCGCGTACCCGTTACCGAGAGCCAGGGGCGCATCCACACCAGCACCGCCACAGTGGCAGTCTTGCCCGAAGCGGAAGAGACAGACATTACCATCAATCCCAATGACCTCCGCATCGATATCTACCGCTCGAGCGGCCATGGCGGGCAGAGCGTCAATACAACCGACTCGGCCGTGCGCATCACCCACCTCCCCACTGGTATGATCGTCACCAACCAAGACGAAAAGTCGCAGATCAAAAACCGCGAGAAGGCTATGAGCGTCCTGCGCTCGCGCCTCCTCCAGCGCAAGATCGACGAAGAAAACGCCAAGCTCACTGCTGAGCGCCGCGCTCTGGTGGGCACGGGCGACCGCAGCGAGAAGATCCGCACCTACAACTTCCCTCAAGATCGCATCACCGACCACCGCATCCGCTACAGCCGCAGCAACATCCCCGCTGCCCTCGGTGGCGATATCGACGACATCATCGAGCGCCTCCAAAGCTACGAACGCGAGCTGAAGGCACAAGGAGCAGAGCAGTAACGCTTCGCTCTGTCACTTTCTCACCCCTTCCTCCCCTCTATTTCTCCCATTTTCTTCCTTCAAACCAGGCGAATTTCGAAATTCGCCTGGTTTACCCTGTTTTTTCTCTGTTAGCGTGGGTTCTTTTTTCTCTTCTTTTATATATTCATATATATAATAGGAGAGAGATCGATATGGTTGGATATATGGATATATAAAGATAGAGAATAGTATAGATATATAGAGAAAGAGGAAGATAGATGAATAGAGATATAGATAGAGAAGTGGAAATATAGATAGATAAGCAATGGCTAATATAGAGACTAAGACCAAACTTAGTCACAAAGGAGTTACTGTTATATTGGCATTTAGCTTTTTAGTATGTTCTGTTTCTATACGCTTATTTACTACTTTGTGTTTTCGTATTATCTATCCTCAATAGATAAATTCATAGGAGAGATAGCCACCTCTATAATAACCTCTTTACCTCGTAATTTGCCACACCCTACCCTGCCTGTTATAATGTGTAAGTATTCATTAACTTTAGATCATTATGGAGTAGTATGGATTACGATTATTGCTCCAGTTATTCTTCAGCCCCACCATACACGACAGTGGCCAGCAGCCCCCTCGATCCACTGGTGTGGGTAATGGTCATCATTATGCTCATCCTGAGCTTTGCTGTGATGGTAGTCGTGCTTGCCTCGCTGTGGCGGATGTTTCAAGGCTGGCAAGCCAGGCTGGGCTGCCCTCATCCCTATCTATAATAGTGTCGTCCTGATGCAGGTCATTGGCCGGCCTGAGTGGTGGGTGTTGCTGCTGTTTGTACCCTTCGTCAACTTGTACGTCGCTGTTGTATCGACGCTCGAGCTCGCTAAGTCCTTCGGCAAATCAACTGGCTTTGGTGTGTTGACGATCTTCTTTCCGGTCATTATGTACCCAATCCTCGGCTTTGGCCCCAGCCAGTATCTTGGGCCAGTTGCGCCTCATCCTACACCATACTATCCACCACAGCAGCCACCGCAGGCCTAAAGCCCCAATAGATTACTAAGCAAAAGAGCCAGCATAGTGCTGGTTCTTTTTGCGACCTCTGTTTATTGTACGAAATTTGCAGTGCAAGCAAATTATTGCTACACTAGGATTAGAAAGGAGGAAATACGCTATGCCAACAGGAAAACCAATTCAGTACGACTGGGGCTGGTGGGATCTACCCAAGGTGCCTTGGTGGTAAGATATGAAGTACCTTTTATGTGGCAAGGGCTTGTGGCCATTTTACCCTTGCTAATAAATGGCACTAGGCTACCGCTCGTTTAATACAACTTTGTAATAGCTCTATTATAGCTATAACAAAAACCACATAACACAAGGAGACAAGGATGGGCAAGTATAATCATTGGTGTTGCGCTAATCCAGTACAATGCTGGCACATGCGTCACGATGTTTCTTGCCTGGCTACGATTAGCTACACCGAGAGCGTGTAGTTTATTTTTTTGGCAAATCCTATAGCGTATAGATAAATTTTTGAGCGCGCGTCTATACGAGGCGTCTCCTCAGTAACAAAGCACCTCTTAGACGAGAGGTGCTTTGTCGTTGTGTCAGCAAAATGCTTCTTACGCGGCGTCCTCTGCCTCGGCTTGTTTGCGCGAGGTTTGGCGCGGCGTGGCGGTCTTTTCGAATGAGCCACCAGCTGCCTCAAGCGCAGCTACTACACTCTTCGACGCACCTTGCGTCTGGAGCACAAGCTTGGTAGTCAGTTCACCACGGGTGATCACCTTCACGCTGTGGAATGGCGTCTCAATCAGCCCAGCCTCGTACAGCGCAAAGTTATCAACAGTGCCCGACAGGCTGTTGAGATGATCGCTATACACCACCTGAGCAGGGGTGCGCAAGCTCTTAAAGCCACGTGCCTTTGGCACTGCTGTTGCAATACCATTCTGCCCACCTTGGAACATTGGGCGCAGCTTCTTACCAGTACGGGCGTTTTGCCCCTTGGTACCACGGCCGGCGGTCTTGCCACCACCAGCAGCAATGCCACGGCCAACGCGCTTGCGATCTTTGTTGGCTGCGATATGGAGTTCGTTGTATTTCATCTACTTGCCCTCCTTTGCGGATTGCTTCTTGGCACCAACCCACTGCTCACGGGGCACCATGCTGCGCAGGGCTTCCACCGTAGCATAGGCGATGTTCACCTTGTTGGTGCTGCCCAGGCTCTTCGAGAGCAGGTTGCGAATGCCTGTCACACCAATAACGGCACGCACCACACCACCGGCAATGATACCCGTACCAGGCGCAGCTGGCTTGATAAGCACACGTGCACCACTAAGCTTAACTTCCATCTCGTGTGGGATAGTCTCATTCACCACCGGAATAACAACGAGGTGCTTCTTGGCTACTGAGGTTGCCTTGGCAATGGCGGTTTGCACATCGGCACCCTTCGCCACACCAACACCAACCTTGTTCTTGCGGTTACCCACCACCACAAGCGCCTTAAAGCGGAAGCGGCGGCCACCCTTAACGACGCGTGCCACGCGGTCGATGTTGACAACAACTTCCTCAAATTCCTTTGGCGTGTCATCACGCTGGTTGCGCCGGTCATCGCGGCGACCACCTCGGCCCCGACCACGCTGGTTGCGCCGGTCATTCGGGCGAGGTGTAGTATTTGCAGGTCTGTCTGCCATACTAAAACTCCAATCCTTCCTTGCGGGCAGCATCTGCCAATGCGCTCAAGCGGCCAGCGTACTGGCGACCATTGCGATCGAAGACGACTGCACTTATCTTTGCTTTCTTGGCCTTCTTGGCGATATCCGTGCCCACCTTGGCGGCCTTCTCTGTCATGGTACCAGTTGCTTTGGTACCAACAGTAGTGGCAGCAGCCAATGTTGCGTGAGCATCATCATCGATAAGCTGCGCGCTCACGTGCAGGTTGCTAATCGTCACGCTCAAGCGTGGTCGCTGAGCTGTGCCGTGCACGCGAGCTCGGACGCGGCGCTTGCGCAGGTCACGATTCAGGAGTTTTTTTGCTAATGCGTGTGCCATTATTTCTTACCTGCCTTCCCTGCTTTGCGCAAAATTTGCTCACCAACGTACATAATGCCCTTGCCCTTGTATGGCTCTGGCTTCTTGAGAGCGCGGATCTCGGCGGCGACTTGGCCGACCTTTTGCTTGTCGATACCCGTCACGACGATCACCATTCGCTCGTTCGTTACACTAACTCCCTCTGGAGCTTTGTAGTGGACTTCGTGGCTAAAGCCCAGGCTCATCGTCAGCTCGTTATTGCTCGACGAAACCCGAAAGCCCACACCTTTGACCTCGAGGCGCTTCTCATACCCCTGGGTCACGCCAATCACCATGTTGTTGATGAGGGCGCGCATCAGCCCATGCTGGGCCCGAGCAGCCTTAGACTCATCCTTAGGATGAACCGTCACCTGCCCGTCCTCGACCTTCACCTCGACCGCTGGCGTAATGAACTGCGAGAGCTCACCTTTGGGGCCCTTGACGACCACATCACCAGAGTCAACCGTGATTGTCACACCCGATGGAATCGCCACCGGCAGTTTTCCGATTCGACTCAGACTCATTGCTTACCTTTCGATTAGTAGCCAGCAAAATGTTTGTCTTGTGCTGCCGGCTGTTCTCCACAACGAACAACCAGAACGCAAAACTCCCGTTTCACTCGCAAAGTTAATATCTTGCTAATTGTACCACAGATGATGGGGAGAGTGCAAGGGCGGAAGACGCCTGTGGCAGAACTGTGGTGTGATCTAGATACGAAACTATATGAAGTTTGCGACCAATACCGACCAAGCTAGACGGTGCCATATAGGTACTGCCGCAGGATTATGATTATTGCTGCGCGCTGCTCCGGCGGCGGACATGCACTACCACTGCCGCTGCAATAATCGCGCCAACCACCATCAACCCTACCAGCCCGGCAAGCGCCCACAATGGACTCCCTGGCTGCCACTGGCAATCGAGCCAGCCGATTATTTTGTCACTACAGGCAAAGAATGTCAGCATAGCGCTCCCCCATCGCGAGAATATGTCATCTGCGTTGTCATAAGCAACCTCCTTACTGCATATTGGTTCTCTTCTTTAGATTATACACCTACCCTCGAGCAGCATCAAACTGCTCAGGCGTCAAGAGGAGCTCGCCCGTCGACTGCCGATAGAGCGGGATATAGCGACCGCTCTGGGGGATGATCTTCCGCACGTGCTTGATTGCATCGGCAACTTCCTCCGCCGTCCAGTCTGTGCTCCGATCGCGAATCACGATACTCTTGACCTCTGCTGTCGCCATACTCACGAAGCTCTGGTATTGCTGAGTATGCTCACGCGACAGGTACACCTGCCCAGGCTCTGGCTGGGCCAAAATGAGATTGACGAGGCCATAGGGATCATTGCGGGGTAGTGGTATATCGCTCCCAGGCTGCACCGTGTGGCGAGCGGCGAAGAAGCTCACCGTCAGCGGAAAAACCGGGTCGAGCCCCTGCCGGTGAGTAACCTCGCTGCAGCGCAGGCCAAGCACCAGTGCCTCAGCCACGTGGGCTGGCTGCATGGCGTGGATCATATCGCCCTGCTCGATCAGCGGCTGGCCAGTCTCGTACTGCTGGCGGTTGCGCCTATCCGCCTGTTGCCACTGCTCGGGCGAGCTCGACTGCGCCATTGTCTCAAAGAGGCGCTGCCGCACTACATCGTGTTGGGCCTGAGACACGAGCTCAGGCAGCAAAGCAGCACCACGCGCCATCACCATCCCGATCTTGTCTGGCACGCAGTAGCCCGCGAGCTCCTCGCAACTCATCTGGGCAATTGACACATGCGCCATCGGATCAATCGCATCGTCGTAGTGCGCACGGCTCCGCAGCGGCAGTGCAGTCGGCAATGTCGCAAGCGGCGTCGGCCACCTGAGGTCGGCACGCTGCAGATCATGCGTGTTCAGCAGCTCCACAGCCCGCTCGGCCGCATAATACCATAGCGCATCAGGCAATTGGTCTTGGTGCGACGTTACTTCGCAGGGTGATAGAGATGATACTTCGCTTCGTTTTTTACTTTCGTTCTGAGTGCTTGCGCATTAGAATGCGGTATTTTTGATAAAAAAGCAAGGCTAAAATACCAAAGCTTATAGTCTTCCTATATACATGCTCCGGCTTTTTTCTACTGCCATTCTATATACTACAGAACTCGGGATACTCTTACTACACTAGTAGTCAAGATGACGACCAAAGTGAGACTGCTCTCTCCTTATCGCCTTCTCTAGTGCACGGCTCGCAATCTCTGCATCAACACCATATCGCTTGGCAACCTCGTGATCATCCAAGCCAGCTGTTTCTACCACTGGGTAGTCAATAAATAGTTGGTGAACAACAGTGTCTATCTCTTCGTGTCGCTCGTTAATACTCTTATCAGTCTCCTCGGATAGAGCTCGCGAATCAAAATCACCAGCTGTATCAGTTTGCGTGTGTTGTTCTGTTGTTACGCGTCGTTCCATAGTTCTGTCCTTCTCCTCACGAGAAGCATAGCAAAAAAAAAACATCTAATCGTCCAGTTGATATACGCAAAGCTCAAAACCACGCCGTGAGGGTAAGCTATGATTCATGATCGTTTCGGAGGTTCTGGTCTGGTCGCTTAGCGCCTCCACCACAGGAAGAGTACCCCACGTGCTGCGTTATGAGCCTCTGACCCTCAACAGTCCTTATTCCTATTACCCTACAACTCTGCCAAGAGATAGCCTTGCAAGCTTATTGAAATAAATCGAAAATGATACCATCATATGCTATGATGTTGCTATGGATAAGGACTCTTCACAAACGCCATCACCATCTCAAGATGCTATATCGCAGCATCACGATGGCACATCACACCCTCAGCATGAGACAGCACATCAGCAAAGCAGCTCGACGCAGCTACCTCGCCGCTCGTGCTTTGATCGCATGACGTGGCCAAAATTGATAGCCTGGCTAGGTGGTATCTATGTATCGGCAATAGTGATTGAGTACGGCTTAATATTCAGCCTAAGTTATATTCATGAATCGTTCCATCCCTATCATAATTCGCCTATCTCGATCACCTCGATCGTTGGTGTGCTTATGCTTATAGTTATGGCCTTTCTCGTGACATTTCCACTCTGTGCGCTGGCTATCATTATACACTTCTCTGTTAGGCGAGATCTCTTAAAACTCGCAGCCTCCCAAAGTGCGGCAAAGCAACCCCACGATGACGCACCGCAACCTCAAACTGAGGCGGCGAAGAATGTACCAATCGACCCCCTCCCTCGGTTCGTCGACCGTTTGACGTGGCTGCAAGCAGTTGGGGTGGCGGCTGGTGTATTTGTTATATCTGTAATGGTGTTCGGTATTCTCGTTAAACTATCTGGCGCACGCCCTTTGGATGGATTTATGGGAGGTACTCGTCATAATTCAAGCACTCAAGACTTGATTCTTGGAATATCATATTTCCAACCTGCAGCAAACGTACTGCTGTTTGCTCTATATTTTGCCGCGAGGCGAAAAGACGTGCCCATCTTACTACGCGCAGCACTCATTGTGCTACCACCCCTGCCTCTCGGGTACATTGGTATGGTGGCAGCGATGATAGCTGCTGCTCCCTCTTATTAAATTGGGATAACCGCGTTAGATACTATAAACCTCACAGCCTCTCTCATCACTTCTCATCTGCTGGAGCGCGAGAATCGATCATGCCGGTTGCTATCTATCACAAAAAGCGCCCAGGATTTTCTCCTGGGCGCTTGCATTTTGCTGGCAATGTACGGATTAGTAGATCTTCATCAGCACTTCGCCACCAAGCTTGTGCTTGGCTGCTTCGCCACCAGTCATAACACCCTTGCTGGTGCTGACGAGGACGATGCCGCGGCCTTGCTTGACCTTAGGAATGTCAGCAGCAGCCACATACACGCGGCGGCCTGGCTTAGACACCCGGGCCAGCTCGGTAAAAGCTGGGCTCTCGCCAGTGCGGTTGATGGTGACAACCAATGTACCGCGTGGCTTACCAGCCTCGACGGTAGCATCTGCCAGGTAGTGATTCTTGACCAATTGCTCGGCTACAACTTGCTTGAGCTTGCTGGTGGGCACACGGACCTCTGTCTTGCCAACCATCGCAGCATTGCGGATTCGGGTGAGGAGATCCGCGATTGGGTCAGTTGATTGTAAACTCATAACTCTATCTCCTTTCCGTTACCAACTGCTCTTTGTAATGCCTGGGATTTCGCCCTTCGATGCCTTCTCGCGGAAGTTGATGCGACTCAGGCCAAAGCGGCGCATATAACCACGCGGCCGACCGCTGAGGGTATCGCGGTTCTTCCAGCGGGTTGGGCTCGAGTTGCGCGGCAGCTTTTGCAGGCCGTCAAGGTCGCCCGCCGCCTTGAGCTCAGCGCGCTTGGCAGCGAATTTCTCGATCATCTTTTGGCGTTTGCGATCGCGTGCGATCATTGATTTCTTAGCCATACGCTATTTCCCCTCCTTCTCAAACGGCAGACCAAACTTCTCCAGCAGCGCCCGGCTTGCCGCTGGGCTACCCTGCTCGATGGCAATCGTCACCTGGAGGCCATGAACGATCTGCGTCTCCTCAAAGGTGAGCTCGGGGAAAATACTCTGGTCGGTAATGCCAAGGTTGTAGTTACCACCCTTGTCAAACTTGCTCCCCACGCCGTGGAAGTCGCGCACCCGCGGCAGGCTAACATTAACCAGCCGGTCGAGGAATTCGTACATCCGAGCGCCGCGCAGCGTCACACTCACACCAATCGGTGCACCCATGCCAGCACGGATCTTAAAGCCAGCGATAGACTTCTTGGCCAAGCGATCAACCGGTGCTTGGCCAGTGATCTTGGTAATGGTATTGCGTACCAGTTGGTGGTAGCGCTTGTCTTCTTTGTGCTTGCCGATTCCTGCGCTGACCACAATCTTCTCGAGCTTGGGCACTTGGTGCACATTACTCAAGGCTAATTCGGCCTGGAGTTCCTTGCGGTATTGATCCAGATACAAGGCTTTCAAGCGAGGAGTCGGAGCGGCGGATGCAGTTGCCTTCGCCATTAGTTGACCTCCTTATTGTTCAGTTGCCGAGCAACGCGTACCTTAGCGCCCTCAGCATTAATAGTATAGCCAATGCGGCTCGTCGTGCCAGCTGCTTCGTCGACAACCAGAGCGAGCTTACTCAGTGGCACTGGTACATGAATCTCCTTAGTACCACCACGTGGGTTAAGCTGGCTTGGCTTGACATGGCGGTGTCGCAGCCCCACACCCTCGACCAATGCAGTCTGCTGAGCGGGGTTAACGGCCAGCACTTTGCCCGTCGTGCCTTTGTCGTCACCACTGATGATCTTGACGATATCGTCTTTTTTGATGCGCTGTGCCATTAGAGTACCTCCGGTGCCAAGCTAATGATCTTGCTATAGCCAAGGTCGCGCAATTCGCGTGGCACAGGGCCAAAGACACGAGTTGCCTTGGGTGTCTTGTCGTCGTTAATAATAACGGCAGCGTTGTCGTCGAAGCAGATGGTGCTGCCATCTTTGCGGCGGATCTGGTCGCGGGTGCGTACCACCACCGCCTTAACGATAGACTTCTTCTTGACGTTGCCAGTTGGGCTGGCGTCTTTGACGCTGGCGACAATCACATCACCCACCCGGGCATAACGACGCCGAGTACCACCCAGCACGCGGATGCACAGAATAGACTTTGCACCGCTGTTGTCTGTTACCTTAAGGCGAGATTCTTGCTGGATCATGCTGCCTCCTCTTCGCCTGCGTCATCGTTTTTGAGCTCAATCGAGCCCTGCGAGCGCTTGAGCACGGCATCGAGCCGAAATGCTTTGCGCTTGCTGATCGGGCGTGTCTCGATGACCCGCACCGTATCACCAACATTGGCATCGTTTGTCTCGTCGTGAGCAGCATACTTACGGGTGACGGTGTATTGCTTGCCGTAAATAGGGTGTGTTTCGCGGCTGGTCACGGTCACCGTGATGGTCTTGTTGCCCGCGGCCGAGGAAACAACGCCGGTCAATGTCTTGGCCATTAGTTTGTTCCTTTCCGCTGATTAATTTCCGTTAGTATCTGCGCAATCTCTCGACGATACACGCCAAGGATCCGCGGGTTAGCGAGCTCACCTGCCCGATGGCCACGCTGGGCCTCAAGCAGATCGGCACGCTTGGTGGCCAGCTCTTGCTGGAGTGTCTCGAGGTTCTTGACCTCTGTTGCAGGGACTGCATTCTCTGCCATCGCTAGGCCTCCTCCTTCTTAATAAAGCGTGTCTTGACGGGGAGCTTGTGGCTCGCCAGGCGCATTGCCTCGCGGGCGACATCCTCTGGTACACCCTTCATTTCAAACATCACCGTGCCATTCTTGACCTTCGCAACAAAGAACTCAGGGTTACCCTTACCGCCACCCATCTTCAGACCCAGTGGCTTGCGGCTCACTGGGGTGTGTGGGAAGATACGGATCCAGATCTTACCACCACGCTTGACGTAGCGGGTCATTGCCTGGCGAGCTGCCTCGATCTGGCGACTTGTGACGCGCTCGTTGCTCAAGCTCTGCAGGCCATAGTCACCAAAGGCAATGTAGTTGCCTCGTGTGGCGTTGCCTCGGTTCTTGCCAATGCGGACTTTGCGAAATTTTGTTTTCTTTGGTAGTAACATTACTTCGCACTCCTTTCACCCTTATAGATCCAGACCTTGACGCCGACGATACCCACGCCAGGGCAGTTGGCCCGTGCGGTGTGGAAGTCGATATCAGCTCGCAAGGTGTGCAGTGGCACCGAGCCCTCGATAACCTTCTCGCGGCGTGCCATCTCGGCATTGTTAAGCCGGCCGGCTACCTCAATACGGATACCCTTTGCACCACTGTTCATAGTGTTCTGGGCAGCCATCTTGACAGCACGACGGAAGTTAGCGCGGCGCTCGAGCTGGCGAGCAATATTCTCCGACACCAGCTTGGCACTGAGCTCTGGCCGACGAACCTCTTCAATATTGATACGGACTGGCAAGCTGGCGATCTTCTCGATCTGTCGCTTGAGCTCTGTTACGCCAGCCCCACCGCGGCCAATCACCACACCAGCCTTGGCAGTGTGAATCGTGATGGTAATCTGGTTTGGGCTGCGCTCAATCTCGATCCGGTCAATCGTTGGCCGGCTTGCATAGCGAGCTTCAATCAGCTCACGGATTTTAATGTCTTCTGCCAACCAAGCCGCAAAGTCGCGCTTGTTTTGGCCAAACCAACGCGAGCTCCAGTTTTTGTGGACTTGGAGGCGGAAACTGACTGGGTTTACTTTTTGGCCCATTTAGTTGTCTCCTTTCTTGGCTGTATCGGTTGCTTTGGCGGGTGCCTTCTTGACCTGCTTTTCCACACCACTCACCTCAACCAAGATATGGCTCGAGCGCTTCTGGAATGGCTGAGCCCGGCCGCGGCTGGCCGGCTTGTAGCGGCGCAGACGTGGGCCAGCAGTCACGCTAAGGCTGTGGATGTGCAAACTGCGTGGGTCAAGGCCATGGTTGTTGATGGCATTGGCTTGGGCGCTGGCGATTGCCTTCTTAACAGGCAGTGCGGCGCGGCGCGGGGTGTGGTCAAGAATGACTAGCGCATCGGCCACACTGCGACCACGCACCAGGCTGGCAACAATGCTTACCTTGCGCGGGGTCTGGTCTATACCCTTGATGTGCGCCCGAACGATGGCTGGTGCATCGCTCGACCCCTGTTGTGTCTGTGATGCGGCCATTACTTCTTATCCTTTCCACCGTGCTTGCGGAACTTACGGGTTGGGCTAAACTCACCGAGCTTGTGGCCAACCATGTTTTCTGTAATCAGCACCGGCACATGCACCCGACCATTGTGCACTGCAAAGGTGAACCCCACCATCTCTGGCGTGATCGTGCTGCTGCGGGCCCAGGTCTTTATCACGGTGCGGTCGCCAACTTTCAGCGCTGCCACTTTTTTGGCAAGCTTCGCGTCGACGAATGGGCCTTTTTTGAGTGAACGACTC
>JABCOK020000005.1 GCA_013333645.2 Candidatus Saccharimonadota bacterium
AGGATGAGCCAGCGGCACGACTTGCAACGGGTATTGCTGATCTTGATGTAGTGCTAGGTGGTGGTATTTTGCCTGGTGGCGTGCTTCTTCTGGCGGGGCAGCCAGGCATGGGCAAGAGCACTCTCTTGCTCCAGGTCGCGCATGCGGTTGCTCGGCAGCAAGCAGTGCTCTATATCAGTGGTGAGGAGTCGGCTGGGCAGGTGGCGCTGCGGGCGACGCGACTGGGTGCCGACCAGCACGAGGCATTGTCGTTTGCGGCGAGCACAAGTGCTGATGATATTGCGGCTACCATCCGTACTGGCCAATACCAGCTGGTAATTGTCGATTCAATTCAGACGCTGAGTCTGGCTGAGATCACTAGTGCACCAGGCACCGTAAGCCAGATTACTAACGCCAGCAACGTTATCATTCAAGCGGCCAAGCAATCAGGGACGGCGGTAGTGTTGGTGGGTCATGTGACAAAGGAAGGGTCGATCGCGGGGCCTAAGGTACTTGAGCATCTCGTGGATGTGGTGCTGCAGTTTGAGGGAGATCGCTATGGTGGCTTTAAGGTGGTACGAGCCATCAAGAACCGCTATGGTAGCACGAATGAAGCGGCGATTTTTGCCATGGGTGAGCATGGCCTGACAGTGGTCGAGAACCCCTCAGCAGCGCTACTTGCCGAGCGCCAAGATGCTGATGGCTCAGTAGTGCTGGCTACCCTCGAGGGTAACCGCCCCATCCTTGTCGAGATCCAGGCACTTGTCAATCCAACCCATTTCGGGTATCCTAAGAGGACAGCCAGCGGATTTGACCTCAACCGACTCAACCTTTTGATCGCTGTCCTCGAGCGGCGCACCAAATTGCAATTATCCGATAAAGATATCTACATCAACGTTGTCGGTGGACTCAAACTGGCTGATCGGGCGGCCGACTTAGCCGTCGTCATGGCAATTGCTAGTGCTGCTGCTGGCCGACGTCTTGATGATGGCGTAGTAGTGTTTGGCGAGGTGGGCCTTGGCGGTGAAGTGCGCAGTGCCCAAGCGGCCGAGCGGCGCATTGCTGAGGCGCAAAAACTCGGCTTCACCAAAGCAATTGCTCCGCATTCTGGTCTTAAGACGCCCTTTGTTCATGATGTGCGCGATATCCGCAGCGCGCTCATTACCTATCTAAAAACATAACAAAAGGAACAATATGCAATTATCTACTATTGTGTTGCTTATCATCACACTTATTATCCTTGGCGAAGTTAGTTATCTTCTGGCTAGGCTACCGCGTAACACACTCAAAACGAAAGGGCGAGCGCTGTTAGTCGATACGTCGGTGCTAATGGATGGCCGCATTACGGCCGTTGCCAAAACAGGATTTATTGGTGACACGCTGGTGATCCCACGTAGTGTGGTGGGCGAGCTGCAATTTTTGGCAGATCACGCAGACAGCGACAAGCGAGCTCGTGCTCGTTATGGCCTTGATGTCGTAACAGAGCTGCAGGCAATGGATGAAGTTGAGGTAGAGCTCTTGCAGGATGGCAGCAAAGCACGTGAGGGAGTTGATGAGCGATTGCTAAGCCTAGCCAAGCAGCATGGCGCATGGCTGCTTACGATCGATTATAATCTCAACAAAGTCGCCGCTGTGGAAGGGATTGGCGTGCTCAACATGAATGAGTTGGCACAGAGCATCCGGATGGCGCATTTGCCTGGCGAGCACCTGACGCTAGCGCTCCTTCAGAAGGGGCAGGATTCTCATCAGGCGGTTGGGCACTTGCCAGATGGCACGATGGTGGTCGTGGAGCAAGCCAGCAGCCAACTAGGCCGCACCTGTGAAGTGGAGATTATTCGCAACCTCCAGACCGCTGCAGGTAAGATGATCTTTGCCAAGCTCGTCAAAAAGCCAGTAGTTCAGCCAGCCAAAGCGCGCTCAGCTGAAGCATCATCGGAAAAAGCAGCAGCGCAAGAGGAGCCAGCAGCTCAACCATCTACCCGGCCCAAGCCAACAAAGACTTCGCGCTCTCGCCAGTCGCCACGAGCTCGCACTGTTCAAACATCGGTAGAGAAGGCAGATAAGAAAAAAGAGCAGCCAGCCCCAAGCCAGCCCCAACCAGCTACACATGAAAAAGCAAAACCAGTGGAGCAGTCGCAGCTAAAGCAGCTAGCCAAGCGTACCTCTCGCGCGCGAGCCGCTACAGCTCCGAAATCTCCACAGGCTGCTTCATCCCCTCAATCCAGGCATACCAAGCAATCAACAGCGAGCCGCACCCCACAAGCGGCCACGCAAGCTACCTCTAAGAAACGAACTACTCGCTCATCATCACACCGCCGTGTTGACCACGAAGCAGCGCTGCTTGATTTGGTGCAGAAGCAGACGGATTAAGGCGTGTTATCTAGTATTGCTGTGTCGCAGGGTTTTAATTGCTGCTGACGTTAGCTTGGTGTGTAGTGTGATTCGTTGTAGTAAAATAGTATTAGCGTGATTTGGTTACATAGAGTGGTGCTTGCTCAAACAGAGAAAAAAGTCGAAGTATGTAGTAGATCTGACCGTGAAGCTAGGGCATGGAGTACTGCAGACGGGTGAATATAGTGACGAATCTACTCGTCTATTTGAAAGATTTAGCAAAGAACCGATTCATCCAGATAGCGACCCAGAGCTGAAGGTGTACATAGATAAACGTATCATGACGATGCCAGAAGCCGTCCCGATTCATGCGCGGGCACCATAGCTTGAAGATTAGCTTGGTCGTTACGAAGCTAGCAGATAGCAAAGAGATATTGTTTGATCTTTGATACGTGATTCCCAGGGTGCTATACTGATGGTAGTAATGCCATGAAAGGGGAAGCAATTATATGCATACCTATCGAGACTTTCTCACCACCACTCTCACTGCTGCCGCGGAGATTGCAGCTGCGAACTTTGGCAACCTCTCTCATTCGGTCAAGGCGGGAGATCGCAATCAAGTCCTGACAGAGACAGACCTGGAGATCGGCCATTTCCTGACGGACGCAATTCGCACAGCATATCCTGATCATAATATTATCGATGAGGAATTGGGCTGTGTCGATAACGGGTCACACTGCACCTGGGTGGTTGACCCGATCGATGGGACGAGCAACTTCGCAGCGGGACTACCGCAGTATGGCATTATGCTGGGGCTGCTCGATCACGACACCCCAGTGGCTGGTGGCATTGCCCTGCCTGCCTTTGGCGAGATCTACATTGCAACCAAGGGTGCAGGTGCCTGGTGTAATGGCCAGAAGATCCATGTCTCGCGCGAATCCGACCTTGCCAATAGTCTCGTCGCCTATGGTATTGACGGCCACCCTGAAGACCCAGCCCGAACAAAGCGCGAGGCTGAGCTACTTGGCACCATCATCCTCTCGATCCGTAATCTCCGCTCCTCCAACAGTGCTTTCGACCAAGCAATGGTTGCGAAGGGTGCCTATGGTGCCTGCGCCAACCAAACGAGCAAGATCTGGGACAACGTCGCGCAGCAGATCATTATTGAGGAAGCAGGAGGTGTCTATACCGATATTGCCGGTGACCCCATGGATTACCATGACGCCCTGAACCGCTCTCACGAGAACTTCACCTGGCTGGCGGGAGCACCGGAGCTGCATCGGCAGTTGGTGAGGGTGGTGAAGCCTTTATTGGTTGTCGCATAGCCCTCACTTTCTTATGTGGTTGTGAATCCTAATTTGACTGTATCTCAAATAGGCTAGAGTTATATCTGGACCACAATATTAGACACGTCATATTCTCATCTTAGACCTCAAACCACTGTATCCTCATTGCAAAATAAGTCTTATGTTACAAGTAACTACAGACTACTCGAACAAAGGCAGTGCAATTCTGAGCATAGCAACAAATCCTCCATTATGAAAAATCCTGCAGCTGTAGGTGCAGGGTATTATAACTATTCTCTGTTAAAGATGCACTAGCTTGTTCGCTGGCCGTGGGCGGTATTTTTGTCACTGTAGTACATACTGTCTGTCAGTGTAGCAGTCACGGTAAAGTTCTTACCAGCAGAAGCGGGGATGGAGATATTGGTGTCGCCGTCGCTACTGACGTGGCGCGTACCAACGAGTTGGTCGCCTACCTTCACCTCCAGCTGCTGGAGTGGGTGGCTACCCTGGCGGTAGTATACCGTCGCCGATTGCCCACTAGAGCTTACGGCGACGGAAACACTTGGCTTGGAGTCGGTACAGCGATGAGTATCGTCATTGCTGGTTGCATCATAGCCATCTTGGGCTGAGACAGCCTCTTTGCCTGACGAGTCTTTCGATCGAGTGACGGGGATATCCACACGAGCTGACTCTGGTGTACAGTTTGTGGCCTTTTTCTTAGACACCCGGTCGAATGACATTGTGTTGCTGCTGCGGTTAGAGTTTTTGTTGTAATACGATGGATAGATCTCGTTGTTGATCCGCTGGATACCGCTTGGTGCAGAAAACCAGTCGCTGTACGATGCTTTGTGTTGGCTGACGTAATATTGCGTGGCATCGGCCATAGTGTAGTCGAGCAGCATAGCGGGGATGAGCGAGTTACCATTACGCAGTGGCGAAGTGTCCGAATTACCCAGCCATACAGCCATCGACAGTGCCGGTGTGTAGCCGACCGTCCAAATATCCTTCGCTACCACCTTGCCATTAATCTCGGAGTTTGATGTACCAGTCTTGACGGCGGTTTTTGCCTTGAGGCGGTTCATTTGTGGCATGTAATCTTGCCCGCCACCGAGGTTGGCCCGTGCACTGGAGTCGCCCAGGATATCGTTGACGATGTAGGCAGCTTGCTGATCGATCACCTGTTTCGTAGAGGCTGTGTATTGCTTAAGGACTTGGCCGGTACTGTTGGTTACTTTGAGAACGGTTGATTGCGGGGTGTAGGTACCCATCCGTGCCAAAGATGCGATGGCATTGACGTGATCGACGAGGCGTGTGCCACAGCTCCCGATAGCGCTTGATAAACCAGCTTGGGCATCTGCGCCCTGGGTGCAGTAAGCACTGTCGCCCATCTCGCGAATGGTCTGCCAGGTACTGCCGCGCCTATTGCGCTCGTTCTCCTGCATAGCTTTGATGGCGGGGATGTTGCGCGAGCGAGCGAGAGCTTGGCGGAGGTTAATGTTGTTTTGGAACTTACCATCGGCGTTTTGTGGTGTCCAACTACCAAAGCTGATTTTTGAGTCAGAGAGGACAGAACCGCTCCCGTAGTTGGTCTTGCCATTGCCCTTGTTTTGGAAGAGCTGAGCGTAGACCAGTGGCTTGATGGATGAACCAGGCTGGATGAAGGCGGTGGCGGCATTGTCTTGCCCATAACCAGCATGGTTAAAGCCACGACTTCCAACCAGTGCTATTATCTGACCAGATTTATTATCTTCAATAGCGGCTGCACCATTAGTAAAGCCAGCATAAGTTGCGCAGTTGGTGTTACCACAGTTAGAGTTCGTGAGTTTACCATTAAACATACTCTCCATTCGGCCCTCAAGCTTACCTTGGAGTGTCGAGTCAAGCGTGGTTGTAACGGTGAGGCCGCCTTTGCCGACTGTTGACTTACCCAGCTCTTTTTCGAGCTGGTCGCGCACCATCAGGACGAAGTGCGGCGCTTTGATATCGGCGAGTTGGTCTGCCATTGGTTTGATCGTATCAAGAACAGCAACCTTCTTAGCTTCTGCGGCTTGTGCTTTAGTGATGTAATTCATCTCTACCATGCTATCGAGCACCTTATGTTGGCGAGCAATGAGAGCGGTATTGCCAGCGGTGTTGTACGGGTTGTAGAGCCCAGGACTGTTAGGGATGCCGGCAAGCAGTGCTGATTCGGCCAGTGTTAGGTCCTTAGCTGGTTTTTGGAAATAGGTGCGCGCAGCCGACTCAACACCATTGCGGCGGCCACCGTATGATGCTTCGTTGAGGTAGAGGTTCAGGATTTGATCTTTGTTGTACATACGCTCGACCTCAATCGAGAGAATCACTTCCTTGATCTTGCGTGGTATACCATCGAGGCCGCGTTTTTCGATTTCGCTCTTCTCGAAGAAGGCTTGCTTGACGAGCTGCTGTGTCAGTGTTGAGCCACCCTGCACGGCATTACCCTGTGAGTTGCTCAGGAACGCGCGAGAAATACCAGCCAGACTGATACCGTGGTGGTTATAAAAATCACGGTCTTCCACGGCGATTGTTGCTTTCTTGACGTAGTCGCTAATCTGGTTGCCGTCGACCACGAGCTTGTAGTCGCCGCTACCTTTATCCTCCCAGAGGAGCTGGCCACTACGGTCGAGATATTTTGTAACAGTGGTCTGGACGCGTTTGTCTATCTCGCCTGGGCGAATTGCGTCGAGGTCTTTGCGGTAGTAAGTGAAAAGCCCAGCAATAATAAGGGCGAGCACGAGGAAAAACCCACCAACTACCTTGAGGATGGCATAAGCCCCACGCTTGCTAAATAAGAATTGTGCCACGCGGCGTGGGTGCAAGCGATAGAGTAGCCGTTTGAGAGGCTGCTTGGGTAGGCTTGCCAAGTACTCCGCTCTGCGGCGGGCTTCGGCGTCTTTTTTGGTGCGGCGCTTGGCTGCAAGGTTGGAGTAGACGCTAACTCGATGTGATAAATTATTTTTAACCACGATCTCTTATTTCCTCTAACACGCAATATTCCTCTGCATTATAGCATTATGTAGGTGGGTAGGGCTAGTCTTTTCCTGCGGCGCAGCCCCACTACTTCACGCTGTTTCGTGCTAAAATAAATAGCAATACACGAGCATAAGAAAGAGCAAGAGTGGAGGATATATGACCTTAGCAGAAGAATTAACCTGGCGCGGATTCATTAACCAAACGACGTTTGCTGATATTAATGACATCAATGAACCGCGCACTTTCTACATCGGCGTTGACCCGAGTGCACCGAGCATGACGATTGGCAACTTGGCCGTTATGATGCTATGCCGGCACTTCATCGACCATGGACACATAGCACTGTTGCTTGTGGGAGGTGCAACCGGGATGATTGGCGACCCAGACGGCAAAAAGCAAGAGCGCGATCTCCGCAATGCCGAAACGGTAGCACGTAGTGTTGAGGGCTTGACGGCGCAATTTCGACAGATATTTCGCGGCCAGGATTTTGCGGTAGTCAATAATGCCGATTGGTTCGCTCACGTTAATTATGTCGATTTTTTACACCAGATCGGTAAGCATGTGAGTATGACGCAGCTACTCGACCGCGATTTTGTGCAGCAACGGATCGGCGAAGGTGGGGCAGGTATTAGCTATGGTGAATTTAGTTATGCATTGATTCAAGGCTATGACTTCTTGCATCTGTACCGCGAGAAGGGTGCGACGCTGCAATTGGCTGGTGCCGACCAATGGGGTAATAGCGTGACAGGCGTGTCGCTCATTCGTAAGCTCGAGGGTGGCGAAGCCCATGTCTTGACGGCACCGCTCGTGATTAATAAGCAGACAGGAGTGAAATTCGGCAAGTCGGAGGGTGGTGCAGTTTGGCTTGACCCAGCGCTGACGAGTCCATATAAATTCTACCAATTTTGGCTCAACTGCGATGACGAGACGAGCGAAGACTTGATCAAGATCTACACGTTACTTGATCAAGCAACTATCGAAACATTAATCGACACCCATCGCGCTAACCCTGGCGCGCGCACCCTACAAAAGGCTCTAGCACGAGAAGTAACCGACATCGTCCATGGCCATGAGCGCCGCGAGAGTGTGGAGCGAGTAACCAGTGTGCTCTTTGGTGACAATGACCTATCAACACTGCGCGAGGAAGATCTTGATGCGCTGGCTAACGAGATCCCAACCGTCTCGCCGCAGTCAGTGGTAGCAGCACTAGTGGAGGCTGAGGTCTGCGCCAGTAATGGCGAAGCACGCCGCCTCATCAAAAACAATGCCATTAGCCTTGATGGTGCAAAAATCACCAGTGATCAACCAGCGACGAGTCCAAGCTTGATCAAAAAAGGCAAAAATAGCTTCGTGCTTGTACGATAGATGGATGTTGCTGGTGGGCTTGCGCTCGGTAGAATGGTAGCGACCGATTTTTCTATTATGTATTTGTTATATTTTATGGTATGATAATGGCACATTAATTAGCTACAAGAGGAGAATTTGTCATGAAAAAATTGATTGCATTTGATCTAGACGATACGTTGGCAGTAACGAAGTCGCCCGTGAGCGACCGGATGGCGGCTCTGCTGGGGCGCTTACTGGAGAAGTATGATGTATGTGTCATCACTGGTGGAGACTTCAAGCAGATCCAAAAACAGGTGACCAGCCGCCTTGATGTATCACCCGAATTACTGGCTAAGTTTCACGCTATGCCGACGTGTGGTACGCGCTATTACCGCTTCGACCCGCACGCAGGCGATTGGCAGTTGCAGTATGCTGAGGATCTGACGGATGAGCAGAAGGCGCAAATCGTGAGTGTGCTTGAGTCGACTGCACGGGAGATGGGGATCTGGTGTGAGCACCCAGCAGGTGAGATTATCGAGGATCGTCAGAGTCAGATCACTATATCTGCCTTGGGTCAGCAGGCCACTCCGGAGGAAAAATACGCATGGGCAGAGAAATACAAGGACATCCGGCCAATTTACCGCGACAAAGTAGCGGCACAGCTGCCTGGCCTCGAAGTGCGTATTGGCGGCACTACTAGCACCGACATCACTCGTCCTGGCATCGACAAAGCCTATGGCATGAAGAAGCTGCTTGAAGCTAATGGGCTAGAAAAAAGCGAAATCCTCTTCTTTGGTGATAAGATCGAAGAAGGGGGTAACGACTACCCAGTCCGCGCGATGGGCATCGACAGCATTGCCGTCAATGGCTGGGAAACAACCGCCTATGCTCTAGATGGGGTTTTGGGTGTAACGGAGTAAAAACCTTTTTCATACGTTGAACAAATAGAGCAAGAATTTGCGGTATATAAAAATACTCACCTAGCAGGGTGAGTATTTTATAGTGAATAACGAATAAACTAAAGTTACTCTTAACTGAGCTTTTTATAACAAAACCGCGCAAGTTCTGGCGCAATGGCGTCGTATGTCTTGCCGGCGAGCAGACCTCCAGCAATGAAGTTCTCCTGTGTGACGTCGGCAAGGGCAATACTCGGTGGGATAAAGTTGTCCTTTTCGGCTTCTGTACTAAACTCAAAATCTATCAGCACAAGCCCAGCCAGATCTTCGATAAATATATCAATTTCGGCGAGTGTGCCATCGATCACGACGCGGTAGCGGTCCTTTGCAACGCGCTTTGCGCTGCAACGTGAGAGTGCTGCAAATTCTTCCTCTGTCAAAGGGATGGTTTGCTCAATGTGCTCGGACGCATCACCTGCTGCAACGGAGGTCTTCTTGGTGATTTCATATGTTTTGCCGTTTTGTCTGAGCCGAAGGTGAGAATGTGCTGGCGTGTCTGGGATATAAATATCAACAATGCGAGTTGGCTCGGTTGTTTTGATTTCTTGTGGTAGCTCTTTTGCGAGGAATGTGCGCTCTCGTTCTAACTGTTGGCTCATTGCTTCTCCTTTACTATATCAATAAGTTTAAGTTTATTATCTTGCTTGTTTCGTCTGTTGGGGGCTATCAAGCATTTATTGCGCTCAATAGATTTTATTCTTAGTGTAAAATTATATTTTAGAAATAGAACACTTCTATAGAATTCCTGAGGAAGGATGCAAAAAAGAAAGCTCCATGCCGCAAATTATAAAAAAGCGCCGCAAGAAACGGCAACAAAACAAACCTATGATGGTTGGTGCGGATGAAAGGACTTGAACCTTCACGCCACGAGGGCACATGCTCCTAAGGCATGCGTGTCTACCAATTCCACCACATCCGCATAGTAAGGCTATTATACCAAATGAGCTGGTGTATCTGCAACCTTAGCTGCGTCCATCAGCTCGGCGGAAAAAGGTGAGGTGTGCGTTTCCATAACTACGATTGTCCACCACAACAATGTCGTTTGCTAATTTTGGCCCCTCACCTATTCCTGTATGTGATAATACCATAAATCCGCCTGGTTTGAGAAGGGCAAAAAGTCGGCTAACTGCTGCAAGCTGGAGATCGTGGTAGGGTGGGTCGGCAAAGATGATATCAAATGCTTCGCCGTCGTAAGTGCCAAGCCATGGGCTGACGCCAGCTTTGACTGCAGTAGCGGATGGATCAGCACCGAGCGCTGCGATATTTTTGCAGAGGATGGTAAAGGCGAGGCGATCACGCTCGACAAACACTGCCTGGCGAGCCCCACGGCTCAACGCCTCTAGACCAACGGCACCAGTACCAGCAAAGACATCGAGGACGCGGGCATCCTGCACTGCATCACCAAGCGAATTAAACAGCGCATTGCGCACTCGCTCGCCCATGGGATGGGTACGGCGATTATCTGGTGCATCGAGCCAACGCCCGCCATAGCGCCCAGCGATCACTCGAACTTTCATGATGGATAAGCCTCGCACAGCGCACTGTACCACGCGAAGGCAACGGTGCGGACGATCTCTGGGATGAGCTCGTTGCGCGTCTGCAGAGCTAAGCCGGTCGTCCAGCCATTACGCCAGAACGTGTGGTACATATCAAGTGCATACACCCGCTGCACTGCTCGCAAAAAGACTGCCTCTAGGCCAAGCTGCTCTGCCTCAGCTACCCACTCGGGCGATGGGCAGGTGTCGGCAAAACGGGCAGTGCGCATCGAGGCGGCCACGCCAAGCTCGAAGAGAATATGCGTTGCAAAGACGCCTTTCGCCCCCCAGTATTCCCAGTTTTTGTTAATGGTGTCGAGCCCCGTCGTCCCGTGAATGAAGTTCTTATCTAAGACGGTAAGGCGTTCCTCTTTGGGGCGACCCCAGAGTTCCTCGATTTTATCACTCAGCGGATAGTGATGAGCCGGTGTGAGGCCATCGACGATAGCGTGCGACATCCACGCCGCCTCAAAGGCAGCACGCACTGTGTTGTTTTGACGTAGTGCTTGAACAAGATTGTAATGATGATCGAGAATCATAACGACGAGGTCGCGGTCGTCTGGCTTGGTAGGGTCGATGTAGTGCCAGGGTTCATCGACGCTGGGGCTTTTGCGTTTGATACCGTCGGGACCATTATTACCCTCGAAATGGAGAATGTCGCGCGAGCTTGGGAAGTGAAGAATGGCGACATGGTGGCTGCACATCTGACCAAGGTCGCGCCGTGCGAGCTGGTCGATTCGCTGATGAACACCAACCAAGTGCCCCGACTGGTCTCGAAAGGTTGTTCCACTGTACATATCTCATATAGTATAGCAGATTTTGGCGTGGCTGAATCGTTACTATGGATGTGTTTTGTCGAGATTATCCACGTTTCATTATTTTGATGGTATTCCATGCTACTCAATGGGGTGTAGCGAGCTGATGCTATGCGAGCAGGAGAGGTCTGATTGATTTTGCTTATCTACCCGCTCTTGCGTTTCTTCTCCGAAAATACTACGCATACCTAGTATTCCTCATACTATATAGATTTGATGACTTTATGTAACAAACAGTGGCTGTACTTCATTAGATGAAATGATAAAGATTACTATGAGGAGAAGGTTCGGTATGTGGGCGAAATACTCCAAAATGGCATTCCCAACCCTAAATGGGTGAGAACGGAGAGAATGAAAAAGGTAGAATTAAAAATAGTTGAGATTACCTCAGCTTAATTGAGTGTCGTGAGTCGTTGATTGCGTTGCACGGCTGCCTGGAGCTCCGGGTAGTGTTCGAGTGAATCACCACTCGCGATAAAGATTTGCGCTGCTTTTTGGGCTCGGGCGATTGCCTTGCTGTCAGCTAGGCTCGCAATGCGCAGATTGAGTGCGCCATGCTGAGCTTTGCCATAAATTTCGCCTGGGCCGCGGAGCTGCATGTCGACTTCTGCTAAGTGAAAGCCGTCGCTAGAAGCCTCCACCTCGCGTAGACGCTGGCTCGGCCTGCTGTGGCTATTAAGCAAAAGATAGCAGTAGCTCTGGCGTGCGCCACGTCCCACTCGGCCACGCAGTTGGTGGAGCTGGGCAAGACCAAATCGCTCGGCATCCTCGATCATCATCACTGTCGCATTTGGCACATCAACACCAACTTCTACTACTGTGGTGCTCACAAGAATATCATACGCATGCTGGTGAAATTCTTGCATCACTCGTTCTTTGTCAGCAGGCTTCATCTTGCCGTGAAGCAGACCAATTCGCCACCGGCCTAAGGTGCTACTCTTGAGATGACGTACGGTTGCTTCAACACTGCGCGCGTCATTGTCGGGGTTGTCATCGATGAGGCTGCAGACGACATAGGCTTGGCTGCCAGCCTCGAGCTCCTCTGTGACGCGTTGGTACAGGGCTGGGCGCGAGGCGGGAGAAATAATTTTGGTGATGATCGACTGGCGACCGGCAGGGCGCTGGCTAATGATGCTAATATCGAGCTCGCCATAGACGGTCAGGGCAAGGCTACGGGGGATGGGTGTCGCTGTCATAGCAAGCAGGTGCGGCATATGGCCGGATTTATCAAGTAGCTTCTGGCGCTGCGCCACCCCAAAGCGGTGCTGCTCATCAATGACAACAAAGCCAAGCTGCGCAAAGTTCACCGAGTCTTGGATGAGTGCATGCGTCCCCACTACGACATCTACCTCGCCGCGTGCAATTCGCTGCACAAGCTCACTACGCGTAGCACCAGTCACGCTGCCAGTCAGTAGCCCAACTTTGATGCCGAAGGGCGTAAGTAATGCATCGAGCGTGGCGGCGTGCTGACGGGCAAGAATCTCTGTTGGTGCCATCAAGGCGGTTTGGTGGCCAGCACTGGCAGCCTGGCGAGCGGCCAGGCCAGCAACCACTGTTTTGCCACTGCCTACATCACCTTGGAGGAGGCGATTCATTGGTGTACTACGCTGAAAGTCTTGCAGGATATCCCAGGCTGCTCGGCGCTGATCATCCGTGAGAGCAAAGGGCAGGGCGCTCACAAATGACTTCACGATAGCTTGCTCAAACGGTATGGCATAGCCTTGGAGCTGAGCATGCGCCTGGCGATTGAGCTGGCTAGCAAGCAGCAAGCTAAAGAGTTCCTCAAAGGCAAGGCGCTGGCGTGCCCGTGTGATGTCCTCTGATGCGGTAGGGAAATGCATCGCAAGCAGTGCCTCGCTCCGGCTCATTAAGCCTTCGCGTGCAACAATGTGCGAGGGGAGTGTTTCGGGCAACATTGTTATCAGTGGTCGTAGCTCAGTGAGTAGTTTGCGCACCAGCTGGCTTTTGAGGCCGTGCACTGCGTGGTAGATGGGCAGTAGGTTAGTGTCATGGTGGGCAAGCTCTTTGACACGCTCGGCACTTGGGTTAGTGAGTTGATAGCGGCCATTCTTATACTCAAACTGCCCCCGAAAATAACATCCATCGCCACTCGCGAGCTGCTGCACTCGATACGGCTGGTTAAACCACACGGCATTAAGCTTGCCCGAACTATCTGCCAGCACTGCTGTGGTAATGCGGAGGCCACGCCGCACCGTGCGCGTGCTGATCGATTCGCAGCGCGCCGTGATCGTCACATTGCCTGGTGTCAGTGTTGCGATTGAACTCGCCGCAGTAAAATCATCGTGCTTGCGTGGCAAAAACATGATAAGATCATTGACGGTCAAGAGTCCAGCTTGGGCAAGCTGCTCGGCCGTTTTTGGCCCAACGCCTTTGATCTGAGAGAGCTGTGTCGATAGGTTCACACTTTTATTGTACCGCACCTGGTGCAAATGCGCTGCCCTGTGCTATAGTATAAGCAGTAAGCTAACGGGGGAAATGTGAGTAAAATTGCAAATTATTTACGCAGTCATATTGCCGGGTCTGTTTCGACTCGGGCCGATTGGCGTGCGTCAGTCAGTGCAGATGCCGGTATTCTAGCTGCAACACCAGAGCTCGTGGTAGCGCCGCGCGTTGTGAGTGATATTCGCAAGATCACCCGTTTTGCCTGGCAAATGGCTGAGAAGGGCCACACTATACCAGTTGTTACACGCGGCGCTGGCTGTGGTGCGCTGGGTGGTGCCGTGGGGCAGGGGATATTGCTCGATACGGCAGCCCTTGACACAATCTTTGAATATGATGGCAAATCGCAGCGGGTTCGCGTCCAGCCAGGTGCCCCAGCGCGCAGTGTAGCAGCAGCGCTGAGCATGCATGGTGCTGGTGTCGGGCCGCTGACTGGTCAGCGAGGTACAGTTGGTGGAGTTATTGCAGCTAGTGCACACGGAACACTGCTAAGCCGAGCGACCAATCCAGCTGAAGCGATTGACCAGATCGAGGTTGTGCTTGCCAATGGCGATGTCATGCAGACAGAGCGTCTCTCGCGGCGTGAGCTCAGCCAGCGCAAAGGCTTGCCTGGGTTTGAAGGTGATATCTATCGTGGTATCGATGCGATTATTACTGACAATGCAGCGCTGATCGAACAGATTAACCCCAATGACACATCTGGTTATAGTGGTATTGCACGGGTCAAGCAGCCCGATGGGACGTTTGACCTTGGGCCGCTCTTTGTGGGGAGTGAGGGGACGCTGGGGGTTATTGACGAGCTGATTCTCAAGACAGAATTCTTTAGCTTTCGCAAGACAAGGGCAGCTTTGGTATTTCGGAGTAGTAGCGATGCTCAGGCAGCGATTGATGATATTGATACACTTCAGCCAGCACAACTCAGCTATCTCGATGCAGTGATTTTTGAGCAACTCCGCCGTGATGGCAGAAAATATGCTTTTTATGAAGCGGCTGCCCAGCAGTTTACGCCACAGGCAGTTTTGCTCGTGACGCTTGATGATTTTAATAACCGGACACGTGCGCGTAAGCAGGCCAAGCTTGAGCAGCTGCAATCTGCGGGCGAGACGATCGTCACCATTGTTGAAGATGACGATGATGAAGATGTAGCGGCAGGGTTTGCTGCGCTTGATCAGTATCGCTGGCCCGATGCCGCGCATATTGGTGCGCCGCGCTTGTTTGAGGGGTTTTATGTGCCGCCGCAGCGCTTCGAAGAATTTGCTCGGGCACTCGTGCCACTTGCTCGTGCACTGCAGTTGCCACTGCCCCTTGCTGGTTATCCTAGCCTGAATCTATACGGTGTCTATCCGCGCTTCTCGCTGCGTAAAGTGAGTGATAAACAGAAGATCTTTAAGCTCTACGACGAGCTCACTAAGCTGCTTGCGCTATACGACGGCCATTTGGTGATGAGCGGTGGTGAGGGTCGGCTCAAAACTCGTTTTGTGCGCGCCGCGCAAAACCCAGACCTTACAGCTCTCTACCAGCAAATCAAGCAGCTCTTCGACCCTCACGGCATTCTTAATCCTGGGACAAAAACCACTCTACAAGCTCGCACTATTACTGCAATGCTACGCAATGAATATACGGTGGATTGGCAATAAAACTTTGCGGAAGAAATATACTTGCTATCTGCAGTAATTGATTTCTTTATCATGCCTCAATAAAATAGAGGAAGAAAGAGGCTAACGAATATGAGTGTCGATCAACGCATAATATCCCGTAACCCCGCCACCAACGAACCAATCTGGTCTGGAAGTCTTGCGGATGACGCTACAATCGCACGAGCTGTTTCTGTCGCAACGCGTGCACAGCGGACATGGGAGGCGACACCGCTTGATGCACGCAAAGACATTATCCGCGCCTTTGCCGACCAAGTGACGACACATAGCGAGGATGCAGCACGCATTATTTCGCAGGATAATGGCAAGCCACTCTGGGAAGCGCGCACCGAAGTCAAATCACTTGGTAATAAAGTACAGGCAGTCTTCGATGCCTATGACCAACGGGCTCAGACAGTTACGAAACAAGTCAATGGACGCCAGTCGGTGACGCGTTATCGACCTCATGCTGTTATGGCAGTGCTGGGGCCGTACAACTTCCCAATGAGTATGCCAAATAGCCATGTCATGCCTGCTCTTCTTGCCGGTAATACCGTTATTTTCAAACCGAGCGAGAAAGTACCGTATGCTGGTGAGTACTACGCGCAACTCTGGCAACAGGCTGGACTGCCAGATGGGGTGCTTCAGGTTATTCATGGCGATGGAGATGTAGCGCAAAAGCTCATTGCACATCCTCAAGTGAACGGCGTCCTTTTCATTGGTAGTCGAGCGGCTGGCGTGTCGATCGAAAAGCAGCTTGCTGGTGCACCAGACAAGATCTGCGCCCTCGAAATGGGTGGCAATAGCCCGCTTGTCATCTGGGATTATGATGATGTACGCCTCGCGGTGCACATTGCGCTGCAGTCTGGCTATATTTCAAGCGGCCAACGCTGCTCATCGGCGCGGCGGCTTATCGTTAACGCGACGATTGCAGGCGAATTTATTCCTGCACTTCGGCAAGCGGTTGAGAGCATTGTTGTTGGCGATCAGTTTGATACCAATCCAACGCCTTTCATGGGTCCGTTGGTTGACTATGGGGCAGTTCGTCATTTCTTTGATAAGTACCATGCTGCCGTCTCAGCTGGCGCGCATGTTCTCGTTCCGGCTGAACCAATCCCGACGCTTGGTGACAACTTTGTCAGTCCTGGGTTGATCGATGTCACTGGCATGCCATTGCCAGATGAAGAAATCTTCGGACCACTCCTTCAGGTGTCAACAGTGCAGACGCTGGCCGAAGCAATTACCCAAGCAAACGCAACACAGTTTGGGCTTGCTGCTGGCATCGTCACTCGTGAGCGTGCACAATACGAAGCGTTTTATCAGCAAACAAAGGCAGGCATTATTAACTGGAATCAGCCACTGACTGGTGCAACGACTGCGGCTCCATTTGGTGGAGCGAAGGCTAGTGGCAATTACCGATCGGCTGGCTTCCTGTCGGTTGACTACTGCTCATACCCATGCGCGTCAATTGAGGATGCGTCACCAGCAGTCCCAACGATGTTGCCGGCTGGGGTGGTGTATTAAATGACTAAAGCGAGTTGACATAGATAGTAAATGGTGTATGATAGTGCCATGAAACAATCCTATTCTCTAACGCAATTGCGAAGTGTTCTGCTCTATCTGTCAATTGGCTTGCTAACATTGTGCGCACTTCTCGGGATTCTTGCAGTATTATCGCAAGAAATTGATTGGCGAATCCTATTCACGACGTTTTGCGCCGCAATCGCATCATTAATCGCTATGAGCAACATATCACGACTTACGGATAACCGAATAGTTATAAAAATTCTATCCATTATGTCGATCATCCTCAATGTTCAGTGGTTTACTGGTATGTTTGTTATCCAGTGGAATCTCTATCGGTTTCTTAGTTTTTGTCGTCCCTCTGTCAGTACGGGGAGTCGATATAATAGACATTATAGCGACTATAGCAACTATGACTACGAAGGTCATGTTCAGACACAAATATGCAGCGACTTCATCTCGATTACGACGAAGCTTACGCTCACAGCATTAATTATTGCACTGCTCATTACACTTAGCGTAAAGACCTTGTCATACGCCAACAAAAACTCTTTCATCATAGGAATGAAAATGATGACGGTTACTTGCGCCAGTCTTTTAAGTATGGCATGCTTGAGTATAGTATGGTTTAATGTGCGAGATACATCAAGTACGCTACGTTTTTTGGTAGTTTTTGGTATACTCACTGTATTTGGTTTAATAGTAACGCCTATTTTGGTACATCTAGAGAAGGTACAGCGCTACCTCCAACCTACACAACCAAATACACTAGTACAGAATGAGCAGCAGCTTCGGCACGAGATTGAATGCCAAGTGCGAGCACAAATTGCCGCCGAACAGCAAACAGCAAAAGCGGAGGAACAAGCTCAAGTACCTCCCACAGCTTCGAATGAAGATAGTGCAATGCATGATGTGTAGCATGATTGATGAATTAACAATGGGTGATTATGCTCCCGATAATGATGGGTGGTGCTGAATGCAAGAGGTGATGGGTATTGCAGATTGACGGCAACTCAATAATTCCCTATGATCAGATCATGCAAACAATTCGCCATAAATACCTGACTGTCATTATCCTATCCCTTGCATTAGCAATACTATCGCTTGTCAGCAATATCTACTTTCCTCAAGAAATGGAAGGGCAGTGGCAGCTATACTCTTGTATCCGCAAGATATTTAGTAAGTTATTTAATGCAGGTGTTGTCTGAGCGGCGTTGCCATTCTTGGCAGGGTGGAGGTCTCAAAGCTTGGTAAAAGCGGCGATCAGTGGCGCTGCTATTGCAGAGCTTACACTGCTACTCCATTACGGTATCGGCTATCTTATTGGGGTGTATGATTCCACGATATTTATGGCGAATTCATTTTGGTTTATTGCTGCTCTTGTGCTATGTGCACCACTGGGAGCGTGTGGCTGGATTGCAGCTTTGCCAAAAAAGTCATCGCGTATATTCTGGTTTATTCTGCCGATAGGGGCAATTCTCGAGCCCTTTGTGACTCGAAAACTAATACCATACTCGATAGTGCAGCCATGGCCTGAAGTATATTCAGATTACATTAGCGGTGCAGTGCTGCTGCTTGTTGGTGTTGTTGGTATAATTCTTGTGAGATCGAAGCGGGAAGTAATGATCAAAGATAAAGGCTAGAGTATTTATGGCTGTTTTATGTTTCCTGATGGGGGATATATACAGCCAGGTGATGACACGGTTGGATCAACAAAAACAGAGTAGGCGCTCACAACCCTCTTTATTTTAGACTGACTAATTCCTTAATATCCCCATAAAATGACGAAAGTTTATCTACTGTCTTGTGGCCAAGAACTTTATCTATCGCGAGACGCCCAATACTTTTGGGTATTGGCTGGTCGTCCGGCTGAGCTTCTACATCGCTTTTTGCGGAAGTGTTTTAAGGCAGTAGGTCATTTTCAGGCTGCTTTGGTACATCCTGGTGGGGTAGAGCTTCACACATTAGTTATTGTTTAACTTATTAACGCAATGCTGCAGTCGAGGGGTTAGTCGTTTAGAATAACTCATCTATCAAGAAGTACTACTAAATGCATTGTTATATTTCGGACAACCGATACAAAAAAGCACCAGTCTTCTGATTTATACACACTACATCGAAACTTCCAACACCTCCCCGAGAGCGTGTTATGCAGCGGGCATCAGGCGCAATAGCTTGAAGAAAAAGGTCG
Organism: Candidatus Saccharimonadota bacterium; assembly: GCA_013333645.2. GTDB lineage: Bacteria > Patescibacteriota > Saccharimonadia > Saccharimonadales > Saccharimonadaceae > Saccharimonas. The sequence continues at coordinate 19,029 of JABCOK020000005.1, forward strand.
CGAGCAGTTGGTTGCCCAAACGTTGGGAGATGAAGGAAGTTACCGCCAACGGCATTGTCTACATCATCAGCGTGCGTCAGACCGGCATGAGCAGACTGGTCGTCTGGTGATTCCCAACGACTACAGCCACGTGGGCAGTCTCGAAACACCCGCTCCGGCAAGGATATTGTTCCTTGGCCAGGTGTGGGGCGGATGTGCCCAATTACGGTCCCATCGGGGTCAGCATGAAGGCCTAAATAATGCATCGTATTGCCTGAGTCGTAGGTGATATCGACACGCTGCGTCACCTCCTCCGTCACGATACGCGCAAAAGTACCTCGGGCGCTCCACGGGCCGTAATTGAGAAATAGTGTTAAGCACACAATGACGACTAGAGTAAAGGTGAGACGTTTGTGACGATGAAGAAAACGAGCAGGCATAGTAACTGCATTATACAATATAATTGCAGAAATGGTGAGTTAATCTGTTATCCGTACTCCCATAAAATTCGCCCACTCAGTATACCCTCGGGTCCCATCACTGAGTATCGGGCGCACGATACGGATATCGATTCGGTCGATGCGGAACCCAGCCTCCTCGAGCATACGACGCGGGATGTCTATTGTCCTGTAATGCTGAAAGAATCGCCCAGACTGTGCGTAATCGGTGGCTGTTAAACGCTCAAAGCGGAGCCCCTGATCGGATATAGCAAAATTTGCAAGGAATGCGCCACCAGGGACAAGGGCTGCATGGATTGACGCAAGGACAGCAGGAAGGTCTTCTTGCCTGAGATGTATGAGACTGGCAAGGGCAAACACACCAACGAAGCTGTTATTATAATCTAGTTGTCTCATGTCAAGGCATCGAGCCGTTACTTTTGTTGACGCTCCTCGATGATGTAACTCTTCTATCATTGCTGGGCTATTGTCAACTGCTTCAACGTCATAACCTTGTGAGGCAAAATACCGACTATACTGGCCTGGCCCACAACCTAAGTCAAGAACTCGGCCATGCGGTGGAAGCATTGCAACAAACGAACGCGCGAGGTCTTCATTGATAGTCTCAACGCCATCCTTCAAACCATATGTCGGTGCTAAACGGTTGTATGCGGCGAGGGAAGAGTTATATAGTGCTGTAGCTTCTTGCATATTAAATCTCCTTTTTCTATAGTAGCAGATAATCTCCGTGCTAACCATCGCTGTAATGGTGTATTATGTGAGCAGTAGGGCAGTATAATATCTTGATATGCTCTTATAAAGAAGTGACAGACATGGATATATTTTGCGGAATAACGTGGAAAAATAACGGTAATCCTCATTACGAGATCATCCGTAATGGTGTCATTACTGCGATCAACTTGTCCGCCGGAATCCCAATATCACAGGGGACCGAACGGCACTGTATTGGTTATTATGACTTTTCTTATGACACTACTGGAGCACATACTCCTTGCCCGCATGCTGCTCAGGTGGCCAAAGGACATCAATGTCGGTCTTGTCAGTTTCAAGAAGGTTTCGTAGCGCTACACAACGCTAAATACCTGAATGCTGTGCCGCCACAACTACGCAGTTACGTATCCCAAGAGCATTACCTCTATTTGGCTGCTTTTGGAGGTGGAGTTGTAAAAGTTGGTACAGCTGCACAATCACGTCATCCAGCCCGTTGGTACGAACAGGGCGCGTTGGCAGCTATGAGGATTGCGAGCCGCCCTGACGGAATAGCTATCCGTCAACTGGAATCTAGAATATCGCACGCTCATGGTATCGCGCAGACAGTTCGAGGTAATTTGAAGACCAATCTTATCTCTACTCTACCTTCTGCAGGACAGGTAACGGCTGATCTGCATGCTGTTTCTCGTCTAGTTGCAGACGACCGGGATATCTCAGTTTCAGACACGATTTGGTGCGATATGCTGCCGACGATCGTCAACCTGAAACAAAAGTCTGAAGAATGTCGCATTCTGCCTGCTGGTTCGATGTCATGGAGCCTCCTTGACGGACCTTATGCAATTGGCCAGTGCTTAATTTGGCATGGTCATTTGAGCAATTATTTGCTAGATATAAAGCTCCTTGTTGGACGGAGTGTTGTCTTTACAGACGTAGGCGAAGGTGAAGCTCCTTTACAAACGTCGTTATTTTGATAAATCAAATTTTAATATCTTTCATCTTGACTACACGCTACAACTGTAAGAGCCTGCGCACTGTGCACACGTATTACCTCCAGTCGGCGACACGTCGATGAGCCCCACAACACGAACAACGCCCACCCTGGTGGGTGAGCGCTGTTCATCATCTGGAACCGCATCCCAGGCTGTTTCGACTGGGGTGGGTTCGGGTAAGAGCTTGTTGGTACGGATGAGAGGACTTGAACCTCCACGCCCCGCAGGGCACTAGCACCTGAAGCTAGCGCGTCTACCAATTCCGCCACATCCGCAGATATACGCACCGCAGGCTCTTACCGTGTATTGTATACGAATTTCGGCCTTGCGTAAAGAGTTTTGTGATACAATCAGGTAAATAAACTGTGGCGGGTCTGCCACTATTTTACGTTATGTAAGGAGTAATGATATGACCTCTACCCATTCATCGTCCCAAAAGTTCAACAAACTAGAGTGGATACAACAAGAGATCAAAGAAACCCGAAAGGAGTGCGGCACCGCCAACTCGGGTGAAGCTAGAGATAAGCAGTATGCTGAGGTGCGCCGACGGGTGGTCGGTGCGCTAGGTTTAATTGCTACACGATCAGGCGAAGATCTTACGCCAGATACTGCAGGACGCTTACTGTACGGCCTGGCTATATCATCACGCACCGGACAGCCAACACAGGGTGAGCTTACCGAAGAGGGCATCCGCATCATTCGCAAGATCAGCGGGATGGCACAGCAGCCTGCTAAAGAAAATAATGCTGGCACTATGGGAATAGCAGCATAATATCACCAATAAGCACCATGAAGCACACCCAACACTCTGCTCCTGCGGCAACCGACCATCGCAATGTGGTAGACCGCTATAAAGGGCTGCCTCACCAAGCGATCGTTGCCGATCTTGATGAGCATGGCTCGGCACTTCATATTGCGATTGATAATGTCGTGCGCGATTTCAACATGGGGACGATCGTCCGCAGTGCCAATGCCTTTGGGGTGCGGCATGTCCATATCATTGGTCGGCGGCAGTGGAATAAGCGTGGCGCGATGATGACGGATACGTATCTGCACGTGCATTATCACCAAACGGTTGAAGATTTCTTGCAGGCTATTGCTGACCGGCCACTCATTGCGGTCGATAATGTTGCCGGTTCACAGCCACTTCACTCGGTCGCGCTGCCGCGTAGTGCCGTGCTTTTGTTTGGGGCAGAGGGGCCTGGTATTCGTCCCGAGCTGCTCGAGCAAGCCACGTCCATTATCGCGATCGAGCAGTTTGGCAGCACGCGCAGCCTTAATGTCGGCGTAGCAGCGGGCATTGCGATGTATGCCTGGGTGCAGCAGTATCGGCTACGCTCGGATCAGGAGTAGAGATTCTACTCTCTTTACTCCTTTTCAAATATACGGTAGCAAAGGAGTATGTAGCGCTTGTGTCGCTATATAGCAGTGAATCCGGCCAAGGGCTTGTTTTTCCATGCCGTTTATGCAAAAATAGCAGTAACTATGACAAAACTTTCATCGGAATCATATCGGGGGGCGCGGGATTGGTATCCGGAAGATCTTCGCGTGCGCAAATACATCTTTCAAACCTGGCGTCACGTCGCCAAGAGCTACGGCTACGAAGAATACGATGCACCACTGCTTGAGCCGGTTGAAGTGTATGCCGCCAAGAGTGGTGACGAGTTAGTAAATGACCAGACGTATCAGTTTATTGACCGTGGCGATCGACAGGTAGCGATCCGTCCTGAAATGACGCCGAGCGTAAGCCGGATGATTGCCAAGCACCGCCAAGAGATCGCCTATCCAGCGCGTTGGTTTAGTATTGCCCAGTTTATGCGCTATGAGCGACCACAACGGGGGCGAGAGCGTGAATTTTGGCAGATGAATGTCGATATATTTGGTGTTGATAACATGCAGGCCGAGGCCGAGATTATCGCACTTGGTAGCCGTATCATGAAGGCCTTTGGCGCGACGGACGACATGTACACTATTCGCATCAACAATCGCCAGTTGATCAACCTTATGATGGCGCAGTTTCTTGAGCTCGATGCCGTGCAGGCTCAGCTGATGATTCGACTGTTTGACCGCAAGAACAAGATTCCACCACAGGCTTTTCGCGATCAGGCGATTGAGATCTTTGGTGAGGCGGCGGCACCGGTCGGCTTGCAGCGGATTGCTCAGCTCTTGACGGCACGTACTATGGCCGATCTCCCCGAATCAATTCGCGATAGCGAGGCGGTGCGCGATGTGCAGCGGCTCTTTACACTACTTGAGCGTAGCGGCGTAACAAATGCCATTTTCGATATCACGCTCATGCGTGGGTTAGACTATTACACGGGTACAGTGTTTGAGTTCTTCGACACTCATCCAGATAATAACCGTTCGCTCTTTGGTGGTGGGCGCTATGATGGCTTAGTAGGGATGTTTGGCGCTGAGCCCATCAGTGCGGTCGGCTTTGCACCGGGCCTATCAATGATGCAGCTCTTTCTCGAGGCGCATCAGCTGCTACCAGAGTTTAGCTCCACAACCGATATTTATATGATCGTCCTTGGCGGGGCAATGCGCGGTGCGCTAGAGCTAGCGGACGACCTGCGCGATGAGGACGTCAATGTGGAAGTCGATTTCACTGGCCGCAAACTAGACAAGCAGCTCAAGGCAGCGATCAAGAAACAGATCCCATATTTCCTCTTTGTTGGTGAGGATGAGCTGGAGAACGAGATTTACACCCTCAAGAATATTGCGACAAGCGAGGAGCAAAAGCTCAGCCTGGAGCGCGTCGTCAGTGCCGTTAAGGATTATCGTCGTCAGCCATCGCGCAGTGAAGATGATGACTTTGATTTATCGTAGTATCACCATCTATGTCTCTATTACAGCTACAGCTCATCTCTGTTAGCTTCCCGTTTTGCTCGTCTTGCGAAACAGCATATATACGCATGCATACTTGGGTCTGTCGCATGCCTATTTCACACTGCCAGCGACATATGATACAATAACCAACTATGAAGACGACACTAGACCACCTATCAGACACCAAAGTACGCGCCACAATTACCGTCGGTGCAGACGAACTGGAGGCAGCTCGCCAGGTTGCTTTGCGTAAACTCGCCAAGACGACTAAAGTTGATGGTTTCCGTAAGGGTCATGCCCCGCTCGAGTTGGTTGCAAAGAATACCAATCCAGAACACCTCGCCGAGGAGACGCTTAACAACGCCCTGAGCAAAGCAGTTGCTGCAGCCTTCCTCGAGAGTGACGTGCAGGTGCTTGAACGCCCAGAGGTGGAGATTAAGAAGTTTGTGCCTGGTAGTGAGCTGGAGTTTACTGCTGAGGCAGAGGTTATGCCCACGATTACTCTCGGTGACTATAAGAAACTCAAGCTCAAGCCAGCGAAGATAACCGTTACGCCAGAAGAAGTAACGGAGATCCTTGACCGGATTCGCCACAGCATGGCCGAGCGTACGGACACTGATGAAGCAGCTCAGGACGGCGATGAAGTGACGATTGACTTTGTCGGTAAGCGCGATGGTGCACCTTTTGCTGGTGGCACCGGGAAAGATTATCCGCTTGTGCTCGGCAGCAAGTCATTCATTCCAGGCTTCGAAGAGGCATTGATTGGCCTCAAGGCTGGTGAAACGAAGGCGGTTGAACTCACCTTTCCGAAGGACTACCATGCGAGCGAACTAGCTGGGCAAGCAGTCGTTTTTGATACGACCATTAAGAAGGTCAAGAAAGTGACACTGCCTGAACTGACTGATGAGTTTGCTGCGAAGGTTGGGCCATTTACTTCTATTGATGACCTCAAGAAAGATATCGAGAAAGAAATTACTGCGCAAAAGCAGCGTGAAGCAGATGACGAGCTGCGCGACGTAGCCGTCAAGCAGTTGGCCGATGCCAGTACGGTAGCTATCCCGGAGGTGTTGCGAGCCGACCAGCTTCGCTCGATCGAACAAGACTTAGTGCAAAACCTTGCTCACCGCGGTCGCACTCTTGAGCAGTACCTTGCCGAGAAGGAATATAAGGACAAAGACGAGTGGATCGAGAAGGAGGCTAAGCCAGCGGCCGATGAGCGCATTAAGGCTGGGCTTGTCCTGGCTGAGCTGAGCAAGGCTGAGAAGATCGAAGCCACAGCAGAGGAGCTACAAGAGCGCATCAGTGCCTTCAAGCAACAGTACGCCAATGATGCAACTATGGTGGCACGCTTTGATGAGCCAGAGGTGCAGCACGAGATTGCCAACCGCCTCTTGACAGAGAAGACGATCGACTGGCTGGTGGCGCAGAATACTAAGAAGTAGCAGATAATACAGCTCGCATAGCAGAAATTAGCACTCTATATTGACGAGTGCTAATTTTCTCGTTACAATAGTACTATGATGAAACCGAATGATTACCTAGTGCCCAACGTCATTGTCCGCACGCGTGATGGTGAGCGTGGCTATGATATATACTCGCGTTTGCTCGAGGATCGCATTATCTTCCTCGGCGAAGAAGTGACTGAGATGACAGCCAATGTCGTTGTCGCGCAGCTGCTCCATCTTGCTAATGAAAACCCAGACAAAGACATCCAGCTCTACATCAACAGCCCTGGTGGTAGTGTGTATGATGGCCTCGCGATCTACGATACTATGCAATACATCGCGCCAGATGTGCAGACGATTGGTATTGGTCTGCAGGCAAGCATGGGTGCCTTCTTGCTTAGTAGCGGTGCGAAGGGTAAACGCTTTGTCCTGCCTAATGCCCGAGTGATGATCCACCAGCCGAGCAGTGGTACGCGCGGCAAAGTGACAGACCAAGAAATTAGCTTACGCGAGAGCATCGCTCTCAAGGAGCGGCTGGCCACCATTATGGCGGACAACACTGGCCAGAAACTCGATAAAATCAAGGCTGACATGGAGCGTGACTACTGGCTGAGTGCTGCAGACGCCGTAGCGTATGGCCTGGCTGATGAAGTGATTGGCCAGCACGCAAACGCAAAATAGCACGAGTAGCTGCTTTGTGCTATAGTAAGGTTATGACACAACATAGCGACCAATCGACAACCCAGTCTACAAACACTCCACCTCGAGTAAAAAAGCCCCGACGCTTCCGTTCACGGCGTATGACTGTTGTTATGTTGGTAACAATCGTGTTGATTATTGTCTGTATGGCGGCGCTTGCCTTTTTCTATCAGGCCAAGCGAGACACTAAGGAGCTTATGCGCACCCAAACCGTTATGGGAGATGTATTAGCGCGTGCGGCTGACTACTCATCAGGGAAGGCGATATCGTGGGATAATTATGCAATGGGTAGCGTGTCTGGTGTTATTGCCACGCAGGCTGAGCGTGAGCAACTACTCGCAAAGAATCCATTCGTCAATTGTCCAGGCCAGTGCGATGGTTGGTTGTCGGTGGCTGATGCTAAACGCCGAGATCAGACAATTGACGAAGGGTTCTCGCTATCACCGTCAACAGAAGAGGGTGTGTTTCTACAGTATGTTCGTGAGGTGCTGCAAGATCCAAGCACAAAGTGTGCTCTTTGGAATCACGGACCAGTCCAAAAGTTGTGTATATCTCCCAAAACAGGGCGATATGTATACAATGTCGGCGGGCACGCTCGAGGCTTGTATGAGTGAGAATAATTATACGTAGCTCCTAGTATAGATTTTTAAATTTTAAATTTTAAATAGAAAAATGCTTGACGCACTCACAGCTCATTCGCTATAATGATATGTTAATGAAGGTTGTGTAATATGGGTTAGGTGCGGACTACGCCGGTGGCGTGGCGTTTTAGTGTGCGAAAACTTATATTGAGTAAAGCTTCGGTGCCACAACAAATGCACGAGCAGGGTTTTGGAGTCCTTACGCGTGCAGATAGATAACAATAATTCAAGAGGAGTTTATATGCCTACACCTACCACGGCAACAACTGCTCCATCGCGTGTGTTTTTTACCAGCAATGACACCGCGCTAGCAGTACCCGACTTGCTGGCTCACCAAGAAGAATCCTGGAAGGACTTCGTCGAGACGGGCTTGAGCGAAATTTTCGCAGAGCTCAACCCAATCGAAGACTATACTGGCCAGAAGCTTGAGCTGCGCTTTAAGGATTATGCCTTTGGCGAGCCCAAGCATACAGAGCAGTTTGCGAAAGAAAACAACCTGACTTTCGACGCACCACTGCAAGCCACCGTCGAGCTTATCAACAAGACGACTGGCGAAGTGAAAGAACAGAGCATCTATATGGGTGACTATCCTTGGATGACGGAGCGCGCGACGTTTATCATCAATGGGACAGAGCGTGTGGTGGTAAGCCAGCTGATTCGGAGTGCTGGTGTGCTGTTTAGTGCCGACCGCGTGGCAGGGCGCAACCTCTATGGTGCCAAGATGATCCCAGGCCGTGGGGCATGGCTTGAGTTTGAGCCGAGCCCATCGGGCGCAATCTACGTGAAGATCGATCGCCGCCGCAAGATTGCAGCCACCACCTTGCTGCGTGCTCTTGGTATGAGCAAGGTGTCGGCCATTCGCGAGGCCTTTGCTGATATCGACACCGGTGAGCTGAAGTATATCGAAGCTACGCTTGAGAAGGATCCAGCGCACGGTATTAACGAAGCGCTAATTGAGGTCTATCGCCGCCTGCGCCCAGGTGATCTCGCTACGGTAGAGAACGCTCGCCAGATGATTGAGCGCATGTTCTTCGACTTCAAGCGTTTCGACTACAGCCGCGTTGGCCGCTACAAGATCAACCAGCGCCTGGGTGTTGATGTGCCTAATACGACCGAATATCGTACGTTACAGATGAGTGATTTGATTGGTGTCTTGCGTGAAATTATTCGCCTCAACAACACCCAAGAGCCAGCTGATGATATCGACTCGCTGAGCAATCGCCGTGTGAAGCTGGTTGGCGAGCTAGTAGCGCGCCAGTTCCGCGTTGGTATGCTCCGGATGCAGCGCAATGCAATGGACCGTATGAGCATGAGTGATCTCGAGACGGTTACGCCAAGCCAGCTGATTAATGCTCGCCCAGTGGTGGCAGCAGTGCGCGAGTTCTTCGCCAGTAGCCAGTTGAGCCAGCTACTTGATGAGGTGAATCCACTGTCGGAGCTGAGCCACAAGCGTCGCCTGAGCTCGATGGGGCCTGGTGGTTTGAGTCGTGAGCGAGCTGGCTTTGAGGTGCGCGATGCTCACCCCACCCACTATGGCCGGATTTGTTCGGTGGAGACACCAGAGGGTGCTAACATTGGCTTGGTGCTGAACCTCGCCACCTACGCACGTATCAACGAATACGGCTTTATTGAGACACCATACCTCAAGGTAGTTGATGGCCGCGTGACTGATGAAATCGTCTACCTCGATGCTTCGCAAGAAGTAACTGAGGTGATTGCCGATGCTGGTGCTCGTCTCAATGAGGATGGTACCTTTGTGCGCGATCGCGTTAGTGCACGAAAGTTCCTCCAGCCAGGGCAGGTAGATACCAGCGAAGTCACCTACATGGACGCTGCACACAAGCAGATCCTCGGGTCGACTGCGAGCCTTGTGCCATTTATCGAGAAGAACCGTATTGACCGCAGTTTGACTGGCTCCAACATGCAGCGCCAGGCAGTGCCACTCTTGCAGCCAGAGTCGCCAACGGTTGGCACTGGCATTGAGCACGAGGTGGCACGCAACTCCAGCCAGCTCATTACAGCTGAGGCTGATGGGGAAGTGATTCGAGCTGATGGCGAAGCAGTCGAGGTGCGCTATGCTGATGGCGTTAAGCGCTACGACTTGATTCACTTTGCCAAGAGCAATGACGATCGTTGTATTAACCAAAAAGTGCGGGTGAATCGTGGCCAAACTGTTGCGAAGGGTGACACTCTCATCGAGGGCGCGTCCATTGCCGATGGTGAGCTCGCCCTCGGTAAGGACTTGCTGGTAGCCTTTATGCCGTGGGGTGGCTATAACATGGACGACGCGGTGATTTTGAGCCGCCGCTTGGTAGAAGATGACACCCTTACCAGCATCAACATCAAGGACTACACCGTCGAAGTGCGCGAGACGAAGCTTGGTCCAGAGATCGTGACACGCGATATTCCAAATGTGAGCGAGGATAGCCTTCGCCACTTGGATGAGAGTGGTATTGTACAGATTGGCTCTGAGGTCAAGGCGGGTGATGTCTTGGTTGGAAAGATTACGCCAAAGGGTGAGCAAGAGCTCAGTAGTGAGGAGCGCTTGCTGCGTGCAATCTTTGGTGAAAAGGCCAAGGATGTGCGCGACACCAGCCAACGCATGAACAATGCCGGTGGCGGTAAAGTTGTTGGCGTCAAGGTATTTAGCCGCGAGAATGGCCACGAGCTCAAGACAGGCGTATTGATGCAAATTCAGATTTTTGTTGCTCAGTTGCGCAAGATTGGTGTTGGCGACAAGATGGCTCGCCGCCACGGTAACAAGGGTGTGTGTGCCCGCGTTATGGCGGTAGAGGATATGCCATACCTAGCTGATGGTACTCCTGTTGATGTCATCCTCAACCCGCTTGGTGTGCCAAGCCGTATGAACCTTGGCCAGCTCTTTGAGACGCACCTCGGCATGGCTGCACGAGCACTCGGCTACAAGGTTGCCACGCCGCCATTCAATGGTGTACCAGCCGATACTATCAAGGATGAGCTTGAAAAGGCTGGCATTGCGCGCGACGGCAAGAGCCAACTCTACGATGGCCTGAGCGGCGAGCCATTCGAGGAGCGTACAACAGTCGGCGTGATGCATATGATCAAACTCCACCACATGGTGAGCGACAAGATCCACGCCCGCAGCACCGGCCCATACACCATGGTGACTCAGCAGCCACTTGGTGGTAAAGCTCAAAATGGTGGTCAGCGCCTCGGAGAGATGGAGGTTTGGGCACTCGAAGCTTACGGTGCGGCAACTACTCTACAGGAGATGCTGACAATTAAATCAGACGACGTGTATGGCCGCGCCAAAGCCTACGAGGCAATCATCAAGGATGAGCCAATTGCCGGACCAAAGCTGCCTGAGAGCTTCAATGTGCTTGTTAAGGAGCTGCAAGGTCTGGGTCTGCGTGTTGACCTGCTGGATGAGTCTGACGAGTCGGTTGATGCCGAGCATGTCATTGCTGCTGCAGGCCCTGCTGACAAAACCGTCCCATCTGACGAGAGCGATGACGAAGCAACCTATCTTGATGAATCCGACGGCATTGGCACGATCGCCGATGACAGCGGCATGTCCGTCCAAGATATTGACACAGTAGAAAACCTAAGCGAGGAGGAAGCCTAAGATGTCCCACGTGGTAACAGATCACGATATCGCCAATTTTGATGCGGTACGCTTGGCCGTCGCCAGCCCCGAGGATATCCTCAAGTGGAGCTACGGCGAAGTCACCAAGCCGGAGACGATTAACTATCGAACCCAGAAGCCTGAGCGTGATGGCCTGTTTTGTGAGCGGATTTTTGGCCCAGTCAAAGATATCAACCCACACGACAGCAAGCTCAAGGGTGTGCGCAGCCGCGAAGCTGCAGTAGATAAAAATGGTGAACTCGTCACCAAGTCGATCGTGCGTCGCGAACGGATGGGGCACATTAGCTTGGCCACCCCTGTTGCGCATATTTGGTTTATGCGTGGCACACCTAGTGCAATGAGTCTCTTGCTGGGCATTACGGTGCGCAATCTCGAGAAGATCGCCTACTTTGCGACCTATGTCATCCTCGACGTCGACGCTGAAACACGCGACGCTTATTTGACTGACCTTGAGGCTGAGACTGAGGCGGCACGGGCTGCCATCAAGATTCGCTTTCAGCGTGAAGCTGAAGCTGATGGGGCAGACGTGAAGGCTCTTGCCGAGCAACAAACACGTGAGTACGAAGAGCTTGAGGCAACCTACAGCCAAAAGAAAGCTCAGCTTGAGAGCCTACAAAAGCGCGCCCTCCTAAGCGATACCGACTATCGTAACCTCCCCGAAGAGTATGAGGAGCTCGTAAAGGTTGGTATGGGTGGTGATGCCCTCAAGGCGCTCCTTGATGATATCGACCTCGATGCACTCATCGCTGATTTGCAAGAAGAAGCCGAAGGGGCACGCGGTCAACGCGAGAAGAAGCTACTGAAGCGCCTTAAGGTGCTGGAGGGTATGCAAGCGGCGGGCATTAAGCCATCGAGCCTGTGTATGACGGTTTTGCCAGTTATTCCACCAGACCTGCGGCCAATGGTAGCCTTGAGTGGTGGACGCTTTGCGACGAGTGCCCTCAACGACCTCTATCGCCGTGTCATCAACCGTAATAACCGTCTCAAGAAGCTCATCGAGCTCAACGCACCAGAGGTAATTCAGCGCAACGAGAAGCGTATGCTGCAAGAAGCGGTCGATAGCCTGATCGACAACTCGGCTGCTCGTGGTGGCCGCGCTGTCAACGCAACTGGTGGCCGCCGCCGCCTCAAGAGCATTAGCGATATGCTTAAGGGTAAGCAAGGGCGCTTCCGCCAGAACTTGCTGGGTAAGCGCGTCGACTACTCGGGCCGTTCGGTCATCGTGGTGGGCCCGAAGCTCAAGATCCACCAGTGTGGCTTGCCAAAGCAGATGGCAATCGAGCTCTTCAAACCATTTGTCATCAGCTGGCTCATCAAGGGCGATTATGCCCACAACATCCGTAGTGCAACGCGCCTAATTGAGGCAGGTGAAGCGGTTGTGTGGGATGCATTGGATGAGGTAATCAAGGGCAAGTATGTCCTGCTTAACCGTGCGCCATCACTGCACCGTCTGAGTATCCAAGCCTTCCAGCCAAAGCTGGTTGAAGGTAAGGCGATCCAGCTCCACCCGCTCGTCGCTAACGGCTTTAATGCCGACTATGATGGCGACCAGATGGCTGTCCACTTGCCGCTCAGTGCCGAGGCGCAGGCCGAAGCGCGCGAGCTGATGAGCGCCGTCAATAACCTACTTAAGCCTGCCGATGGCAGCCCTGTCCTCAGTATCGACCAGGACGTGGTGCTCGGTAACTACTACCTCACATATGAGAAGCCTTCGGCTCAGACTGACACTGTTGCCGTCTTTGCCGACAGCCGGGCTGCTGAGCTAGCCTACGACATGGGCAAGCTCCACCTGCAGAGCCCGATTCGCATCCGGGCTAAGGGTGAAATCCGGACGACTACTCTGGGGCGTGTCTTCTTCAACGAAATCCTGCCAGAGGACTTCCCTTACAACAACAACGTCCAGACCAAGAAAGAGCTTAAGCGGGTGCTTGGTCAGATCTTCGAGCGTTATGGCGCTGCTGAGACTGCTATCACTGCTGACCGCATGAAGGGCTTGGCCTTCCGCTTTGCCACCACTGCTGCGGTGTCGACTGGTATGGAAGACTATCTCAGCTTTGATGAAATTGCTGACTTCGTGGCTGAGGGTGACGCACGCTCTGCTGCGATCTCGGAGCAGCTCGACCAAGGGCTCATTACCGAGGACGAGCGCTACACATTGACCGTTAACAACTGGCGCACCGTCGACCGCAAGGTAGAGGACTTCTTGCGCAGCCAGTTGGCCCACATGGATACCTCTGTCGCAACGATGGTGAACTCTGGTGCTCGTGGTAGTGTCAACAATATTAAGCTAGCGAGTGCGATGATCGGTATCCAGGTGGATGCTGCCAACCGCGAGATTGAGCTGCCAGTGCGTAGCAACTTCAAGCGAGGGTTGTCGAGCCTGGAGGCCTTCGTGGCAACGCGTGGTGCTCGCAAGGGGCTTATCGATACCGCCCTCAAGACGGCCGACTCTGGCTATCTCACGCGTCGCTTGGTCGATGTCTCGCAGGATGTCTTTACCGTTGAGGACGAAGAGGGTGACGACGATGGCTTCACTATCTACCGCAATGAGTCTGAGGAGACAATGATCGAGTTTGGTAACCGCTTGTTTGGCCGCTACACCGCCGAGGCAGTGCCAGGCCACCTCGACCGCGACCAGCTCATTACACGTGAGATTGCCAACGCTATCGAGGCAGATCAGTCGATCGACCAAGTACGTATCCAGTCTGTCCTCTCTACCAAGAACTTGCATGGTATTCCACGCAAGAGCTACGGGATCGATATGGCAACTGGCCAGCTCGTCGATGGTTCGCAGCCAGTTGGTGTCATTGCTGCTCAGTCAGTCGGCGAGCCAGGTACGCAGCTGACGCTTAATACCTTCCACAGCTCTGGTGTTGGCGGGTCAGACATCACCCAAGGTCTGCCGCGTGTCGAAGAGCTCTTTGAGGCACGTAACCCGAAAGGTCAGGCCTACGTCACAGAAGTCGCTGGTTTGGTCGATATCTGGGAAGATGGCAAGAAGTACGTTGTACAGGTCACGCCGCAAGCAGGCAAGGTAGAGCGTATGCCGCTCGATGGCCGCATGGTGATGGTACAATCGGGCAGTAAGGTGAAGGTTGGCGACGTCATTGCGTCATTTGACGATGGCACGCAGCCACTTACTGCACCATTTGATGGAGTGGTTGAGTCTACTGGTGACTCGCTCGTGCTCACAGGCAATGCTACAGCACCAGTCCGCTACGAAATCCCTGGCACGATGTACCTCGTCGTCAAGCCAGGCGATATGGTCGAGCCAGGCGATCGCCTGACACTTGGTTCGCTCAACCTGCACGACCTCATGCGCCTCAAGGGCACAGAGGCAACCCAGCGCTACATCATTAACGAAGTACTTCGTATCTATGCCGCGCAGGGCCAGGATGTGGCTGGCAAGCACCTTGAGATCATCGTCCGGCAGATGTTTAGCCGGGTGCAGATTGATGATCCAGGCGACAGCACCTTCGTCATGGGCGACATCATCTCCAAGGCATCAGTGGTTGATGCCAACAAGGAGCTCGTTGCCCAGGGCAAAACACCAGCCCAGTATGCGCAGTTGCTGCTTGGTATCACCAAGGTGAGTATCTGGAGTGATAGCTGGCTGTCTGCTGCGTCGTTCCAAGACACGACTCGCGTGCTGATCAACGCTGCCACCAGTGGCCGCGCCGACCACCTTAAGGGTCTTAAGGAGAACGTCATCATCGGTAACAAAGTACCGGTTGGTACGGGTGCGCACCCACTGCCGCTCGAGGAAAATGACTCTCCAGAGGATGAGTTTGTCGCCGAAGCCCAAGCCGAAGAAGCTGAGCCGGAAGTGACAATTGCTACTGACGAGCTATAGGGAATAGCTAGTCTAGAGCAGAAGAGCCCCACTTGAGAGATGGGGCTCTTGTTTTTAGCAATATGAATTGTGACGAGCACTTTACTACCACGGTACGGCAACATCCAGACATGACCAATGAAGAAGCACTTACTATGCCTGAAGATGAGCTGGTAAAGTCGACGAAAACAATTCTTGGCAGAGAGTTTGCTCCACGACCGAAAAGTTATGTCAATTGGCGAGTTATTGAAGGGCCAGTGAGCCTTCATGTTGTGGATCAGCGTCGTCCGAAACCTAGGACAAAACAGCACTGGTGGCAGATATTGTAATTATAAATGTAAATGCGAAGAAGAACAGAAAACTCGTCAGGATAACGACGAGTTTTCTGTTGGTTTTTTGATATTGATCTAAAATTGGCCTGCGGACAGAGCTATCCTCTTAAAGCGCGATATAGTCCAAGCTTAACCGACCATAACCTTCCTTTATCATCAAAGCAAAATGCAACGTACTTTTCCTCGTCTGCTCTGTAGCGTAAGTTTTTTCTCCCCCAGAGCCCCCCTTCGAATTCTGGGGTTCCGAATGTGCTGACGACTTCCTGTATTGTGGTTGTATTCGGAAGGGAAGTCAGCAGTTGATAAGAAAGTGGGACGTATGGTGCTTTATGAAAGTTATCATCTTGAATATGAAGAGAAAGATCAGTAAGTACATCGTCACGCCAATGTAGTTCGAGGCCTGCGTTGTAGTATAACCAATATGACTCTGATGAGTCGGCAGCCAGAAAGCTTGGATCTGTAGTATGTATTACTGGATCTACAGCTAAGCCATTGGTGATACTGGCGACTGTTTCCTGCGCTTGATCTACATTTATCCCAACTAGGTTTATATAATTGGTAATAGGGCCTTCTAGTTGTGTTTCCATACTTCCTCTGTAAAATTGGCTTAGTTGGTTTACTAACTTTGATTATACAATAAATCACTGGTTATGTAATACGAGTTATGCTACTTCCTAACAACTATATCATCACAAACCACCCCTAGCGAGTACTGGCTAGCCTATAGTATGTACACTGATTCGCGACTCTACTGATACTTTGGCATTTCTACCGTCACTACTTCGCCTTTGCTGAGGTCGCGGCATTTGTCGCCTTCGTAGACTTGCCGTAGGTCGACTTTCTTGGCGTTGCGGAGCTGGACTTTGTAGACATCGCATGTGAGCATATCGTTTTGGCGGATCTGGAAGAATACCCAGCGCCCATCGCTCGATTGATAAAACAGCGCTGTCCCTTGCGAATTAAAGAGGTGCGACTCGGGTTGTACACCACCCAGCGGTATCTCTGCTAAGCGATAGCCTGCAAGCTTGCTTTCGCGCACTGTCATCGTGCCGACAATGCCGACGTTATAACTCGAACTTGCAGCAGGCGAGTAGGCGTTGTAGAGAGGAGCTTGCTGCTTGGCGAGGTCTTTATAATCTGCAGCATCAAGGCATTTAAACTCAACGAAGCGAGTTTCCTTGTTTTTCGGATCGTTTGGGTCAAGTGGGGTATTGCTAATCTGGCACGTTACGTCGCCATTGCTCCGCGTAAAGTCTGCGAGGTACGGGCCGTCTTTATCGTCATCTTGCACGACATAGCGCGTGAATTGATCATAGTCGAGCATGTGCTCTAGGGCGGTAACGTTGCGCTTAGCTTCAGCCTTGGGTAGGGTAGCGGCAGCACTCTTGGTTTTGCTTGGGTCGGTAGCGATAGAATAAAAGCGAGAACCTTCGGCCTTGACCGGTGTTGACAGTGATGACTTAACGGCCTCTGTACCCTTAAAGTACTTCTTAGCACGCTCGAGCGTCTTGGTGGCAGTGAGCTGCTCGCGTGGGCCAGTCTTTGTCTCGGTGTGTTGTTCGGTGTCCTTGGCTTTGTGTGGCCGAGTTGCGATATAAATAATCCCTGCCGCAATAGCAACAACCGCCAAACCAGCCAAAGCAAAGCGAATGGCCAACCCACGCGGTGTTAGGCGTGAGCGTCGATATTGAGGTGAGGAGGATGATCCACGTGATAGCATAGTGTCATTATACACTGCTAGCTAGGTTGGCAGCAATGGCCCTTGCCTAAACGCAAGGTACTTCGTATAATGCAAAGCATGAGCGCTATGAAAAATTGGTTAATACAGAAAAAACACGCTGGCTATACTGTGGTAGAGTTGCTGGTTGTGATCGTTATTATTGCCATCCTCGCTACATTGACACTCGTCTCGTACCAACGTATCCAAGCTGGTGCACAGGGGCGGACTCGCGTGGCCGACCTCACTGCAATGCGCCAAGCGCTTGATCGCTACTATACCAAAAATGGTGCATACCCGGTTGCTCAGGCTGCTGGCAGTACCACCCCCACTTACCAGCGCCGCGATAGTGCCACATTCTTGCGCCAATTAGTACCGACCTACATTACCACGCTTCCTAGTATCACCCAGGGTAGTACCACTGACGCAACTAGCAACACCTACCTGTACGTCACCAATGCTCAGCAAACCGAATACAAGCTACTCTACGTCAATACAAGCGGCTTACCACCAGGTGAGTATGATGCCGTGCCTCAAGCAATGCGCACCACCGCGCCAGACCGCTACGGCGTATGGTCAAAAAACGGCGAACGGCTCCCTGGCTAGCAGGAGTAGATGGACTCATCAGGGGTGATAATTACTCTACCGCCCACATCCAATCCATGCTATAATCAATCGTTGAGAGTTGTATTACTCATGCTAAAAAACACGTAAGGAGAGAAGGAGCCCCCTATGGCAACCCCCAAGAATGTCCCTCTGAAGGACTTTCGCAACATTGGTATTATTGCCCATATCGACGCCGGTAAGACGACGACGACAGAAGGTATTTTGTACCGCACCGGTATCAACCACAAGATTGGCGAAGTGAAAGGCGATGATGGTGGTGCTACCACCGACTGGATGACCCAAGAAAAAGAGCGTGGTATTACTATTACCTCTGCAGCGGTGACCTGCTTCTGGAAGGGCCACAAGATCAACATCATTGACACCCCTGGGCACATCGACTTTACCGCTGAGGTGGAGCGCAGCCTGCGGGTGCTCGACGGCGCAGTGACCGTCTTTGATGGCAAGATGGGGGTAGAAGCCCAGAGTGAGACCGTATGGCGTCAGGCCAACAAATACGGTGTGCCACGTATCTGCTTCGTGAACAAGATCAACCAGACTGGTGGTGACTTCTACAAGTCGATCGAGTCAATCCACAACCGCCTCAGTAAGCAGGCCTTCCCAATCCACCTGCCAATTGGCTTTGAGAAGGATGTTTGTGGTGTGGTTGATCTTATCGACATGAAGGCCTACACCTATGATGACTACACCGACCACGAGCTTAAAGTGGGCGAGATCCCAGCTGATATGCTCGACAAGGCAAAGCGAGCTCGCAGTCTGCTCGTTGAGAACGCTGTTGAGGCCGATGACGACCTGATGATGAAGTTCCTCGATGAGGGTGAGGATGCCATTACTATTGACGAGCTCAAGGCAGCGCTACGTCAACGTGTCTTGGCTGGTGACTTCTTCCTGGTGACAGGTGGCGATGGCCGCGGTGTGATCGTCGAGAAGGTGCTTGACCTGATGGTTGATTACCTGCCAAGCCCGCTTGATGTTGGTGAAATCTGGGGTAAGAACCCCAAGACTGGCGACGAAGTAAGCCGCCAGCCTGATGACAAGCAGCCAATGACTGCACTAGCCTTCAAGCTGGCTGCCGACCCATTTGTTGGTAAGTTAATCTTCATCCGTGTCTACAGTGGTCGCTTGACTGCCGGTAGCTATGTTCTCAACACAACGACGGGCGAGAAGGAGCGTGTGGGGCGCATCGTCCGGATGCACGCCGACAAGCGCGAAGAGATCGACAGCGTGGGCGCTGGTGACATTGCTGCTGTGGTGGGCCTGAAGGGCACCTTCACGGGCCATACCTTGTGCGATCAAGCGCATCCAATTGCTCTTGAGGCAATTAGCTTCCCCGAGCCACCGGTATCGATCGCGGTGGAGCCCAAGACTAAGGCCGACCAAGAGAAGATGGGTATTGCTCTGCAACGCCTGGCTGAAGAAGACCCAACCTTCCGCGTCTACACCGATGAAGAGACAGGCCAGACTATCATGAGCGGTATGGGTGAGCTTCACCTAGAGATTTTGATCGACCGCATGAAGCGCGAGTTTAACGTTGAGGCCAATGTTGGTGAACCGCAAGTCGCCTACCGCGAGACTATCAAGGGCACGGCTGAGGCGCAGGGTAAGCATGCCAAGCAGTCTGGTGGTCGTGGCCAATACGGTGATGTCTGGGTGCGCTTTGAGCCGAACGAGCCAGGCAAGGGCTACGAATTCTTCGATGAAATCAAGGGTGGTGTAGTGCCACAAGAGTACCGCCCAGCTGTGCAGAAGGGTATTAAGGAGACACTCGATGGTGGTGTGATTGCTGGTTATCCAGTTGTCGACGTCAAGGCAACCTTGTACGACGGAAGTTACCACGATGTCGACTCAAGCGAGCTCGCCTTCAATCTGGCTGCTCACTTGGCTGCCCGCGAAGGTATCAAGAAGGCCAACCCAGTCTTGCTCGAGCCAGTGATGAAGGTTGAGGTGACAACACCTGAGGAATTCATGGGTGATATCATTGGCGACCTCAATAGCCGCCGGGGCCGCATTGAGGCAATGGAAGACTTGATGGGCGGCGCGAAGCTCGTGAAGGCTATTGTGCCACTGGCAAACATGTTTGGCTACACCAGCGACATCCGCTCGATGTCGCAGGGCCGAGCTGCTAGCACGATGGAACTTGCCCATTATGAGGAAGTTCCACCAAACGTTGCGCAGGAGATTATCGAGAAGCGCAGTAAGTAAACCTTCTTGTATTATCTCTATAAAACACCTCTATTACAGGGGTGTTTTATTATCTTGTCTCAGTGCGAGGAATGGTGAATAGTACGCAAAAGCCAGCATATATGCTGGCTTTTGTTGGCGCAAGGCTATGGTTCGTACTACTTTTTCGTTTTCTTGTCGTGCTTGGCTATTTTCTTGACGGCAATTTTTTGCGGCGCAGGTAGTGGCTTGAGTGGTACCGTTACCCTCAAGATGCCGTCCTCCAGATGGGCCTTAATCTGCTCAACATCGCTACCATCTGGTACCTGTACACGACGGCAGAAGCTTGTGCTGCTCTCACGAACGACGTAGTTGCGCTGTTTGTCCTCGGTTTTTTCGTGCCGTTCGCCGCGGATGACGAGCGCACCATTGTCAAGGCTTACATCGAGGTCGTCATCGGCAAAGTTTGGCACATGTGCTTCAACAACCAGTGTATTATCTACTGTGTAGACGTCAGTCGCGACAGCTTGGCTGAGTGTCGTAGTAAAGGGATTGTCAAACAGCTGCCGCTGCAATGCGCGCAATTCCTCAAAGGGATTGTATTTTGTAAGACTACTCATAGGGTGCCTCCTTACGTGTTGCTTTTATATTCTTATCATAGCGCGGTAAATAGAACAATACAAGTACTTGCATCCGTCTAGCAAAGCGCTTATACTTATATGCATGGCGCAATCGACTCGTCGGCAACGCAGACTGACACGGCTTACATGGCTGAGTTTCGCTGCTATGGTAGTAATTTTGTTAGGGTATATGTATTGGGATGTTGAGCTGAGCCCAGCAGCCTCTACCACCAAGACTGCTGGCAGTGGTCTGGAAAAAACACTTGTGCTAGGCACTGATCCTGGCTTTAAGCCGTTTGAATATAAGCAAGGGCAGGAGATCGTTGGCTTTGATATTGACCTTGTGCGGGAGATTGCTAAGGATACAAATCGTTCGTTACAAATTGAGGAGATCGCCTTTGATGGCCTCTTGCCGGCACTACAGGCTGGGCGAATCGACCTCATTGCAGCTGGTATGACTGTCACGCCAGATCGGCGTAAGAATGCTGAGTTTTCGCACGCGTACTATACTGCAGCGCAAAAGATAATTGTACCAAAGACTGGCTCAACAATTGCCACCAGTGATGACCTCATTGGCAAGCGAATTGGCGTACAGCTTGGCACTACAGCCGATACACTGGCACACAAGATTCGTGAAGCACAGGTGGTACAACTCCAGTCGACAGCGAGTGTGGTGCAAGAGCTCAGTAGTCGGCGGATCGACGCTGCCATTATGGATGATGGGCCAGCTCAGCAATACCTCGCCACGAACCCGCAGCTCTTTGCCTTGCCACGCAACCTCTCGCACGAGGATTATGCCATTGCTATCAAAAAAGGTAATAACAAACTACTCGCTGAGGTAAACGCTAGCATTGCCGCAATGAAGCGTGATGGCCGCTACGATAAACTCGTCAAAAAACACTTCGGAGTGGCGCAGCCATGAATGTGTGGGATATCCTCTTTGGCGACGAGCGCTATCTATTCTTGTGGCGCGGCCTAGAAGTGACCATCCTTCTCACCGTTTTCTCGACAATCATTGGGCTTGTGATTGGCCTGGTTGTCGCTCTGATGCAGCAATCTGCTTGGCAACCATTTCGCACATGCAAACTACATCGCCTCCAGCGCTGGCAGCCATGGGTGAGCTTGGCTCATGCCTATACCACGGTCATTCGCGGCACACCTGCTTTGGTGCAGCTACTCATTATGTATTACGTGGTATTTGGCTCGTACCGTGGAGTGCCAAAACTGTGGATTGCAAGCCTTGCCTTTGGTATCAACAGCGGTGCGTACATTGCTGAGATTATTCGCGGCGGGATCGAAAGTATCAATAGCGGACAAGTCGAAGCGGCGCGCTCGCTTGGCTTGAGTCGCTGGCAAACCATGCGTTATATCATCCTGCCTCAAGCACTCAAGCAGTCATTGCCGTCACTGATCAGCGAAGGGATTTCGCTCCTCAAGGAGACATCAGTCGTCGGCTGGATTGGCATGAACGATCTGATGCGTGGTGCTGATAATATCCGCTTCCAAACGGCCACCGCCTTTGAATCGCTCTTTGCTGCTGCAATGATTTACCTCGCCCTCACCACGCTATTTACGTGGGTGATGAACCGAGTAGAGAGGAGACTTAAAGCGCATGATTAATATCAAGCAACTCCGCAAGCACTATGGCACTAATTATGTCTTGCGCGGCATTGACCTGACAATCAAGCGGGGAGAGGTTGTGGTTCTCTTGGGCTCGAGTGGTGGTGGCAAAAGCACGCTGCTTCGCTGTATTAATATGATCGAAACGCCGACAAGCGGGGAAGTATGGGTTGATGGTATTGATATGACCAATCCAGCGACCGACCTCAACAAAGCCCGAACTGAGCTTGGCATGGTCTTCCAGCAGTTTAACCTCTTTCCGCATATGACTGTGCTTGAAAATATCACGCTAGCGCCACTTAAGGTGCGCAAACTATCGAGAGCGAAGGCCAAGCGTCAGGCGCTTCAAATGCTCGATCTGGTTGGCCTTCGCGCCAAAGCCCAAGAATACCCAAGTCATCTCTCGGGTGGGCAAAAGCAGCGGGTAGCGATTGCTCGTGCCCTGGCAATGCAGCCAAAAGTCTTGCTCTTTGATGAGCCAACGAGTGCGCTCGACCCTGAGATGGTTGACGAGGTACTAGCGGTCATCAAGCACCTTGCCGAAACAGGGATCACAATGATCGTCGTCACACACGAGATGTCGTTTGCGCGTGATGTCGCATCACGGATTGTCTTCCTTGACGGGGGTAAGATTATTGAAGATGGTACACCAGCGCAGGTCATTACTCACTCCGCACAGCCGAAAGTTCGCACCTTCTTTGCTGCACTCAGCAATGATTGATAGATATTCTCCATGCTATAATGCGCTCAAGGAGGAATACTATGTCAGATACAATGCAGCGATTTAAAACACTCTTTGCCGGGAGCGGTGTGGACTACGTAGAATGCGAAGTTGTTAATGCAACGCAGCACTACCTGCAGCTCCGCGAGCAGGGTAAGCACGAGGGCTTCACGCCTGTGATTGTGACGCTCGATGACCTCATCCTAGATGAGATAGCGGAAGGCCTAGAGAACGCTGGCATCCAGACAGTCCCCGAGCTTGTGCGCCGCACCATGGAAGCATCGCAGGCAATTGATGTACCAGCCTTCTTTGCTCGAATCGCGCAGGAGCTGCCAGCTGAAACAGTAAAAAAGGATCAGCAGATCTCTACTGTGGATGACTATTTTGCGCCGGGTTTCTCGGCGTCGCCTGATGACGATGACCCTACTACAGTTGACTTCATCAACCCATTCCAGGCAGATAGCGACAATCCGGTTATTATTATCAAACTACCAACTACAGCACCTTATGAGGCATTAGCCTACCTCTGTATGGGTGGTTGGAATGATTGTCCCGAGCCAGCCATCCAGGTGGCGGTGTCGCGCTATTGGTATGAGAAGTACGGTGCTGTGCCTGCCGCTATCAGCCATGATACTGTTGAGTATTACGTCGAGTGTCCACCGCAGACCGATGCTGATGCTAAGGCGGTTGCCGTTGAGCTCTTCTATTTCTCATATGGCGACGCAGTCTACCAAGGGTCAGAGACCTTTGAAGCTTTGGCAAACCAGGTATATAGCAGTCGACAGTGGTATGTTTGGTGGGACTAGCTACTTTACTTTTTTGCCACCGCACCCTATAATAAATCCTAACGCGCGACGCGTTTTGTCGTAGTGTCTCTACTCCGGCAAGTAGCTCGCGTCGTACCAAATATTAACATAAGTAAGGAGTACTTACCTACATGGCAGATTTCGATCGAAGTAAGCCACATATTAACGTTGGTACTATGGGTCACGTCGACCACGGTAAAACAACGTTAACGGCTGCCATCACTCACGTGTTGGCAAAGCGTCTTCCAAGCGATGTAAACAAGCCTCGCAACTACGAAGACATCGACAACGCTCCTGAGGAGAAGCAACGCGGTATTACCATCGCCAGCTCCCACCAGGAATACGAGTCGGAGAAGCGCCACTACGCGCACGTTGACATGCCAGGTCACGCCGACTATGTCAAGAACATGATTACTGGTGCCGCTCAGATTGACGGTGCTGTGCTAGTGGTTGCCGCCAACGACGGTCCATTGCCACAGACACGCGAGCACGTGCTGCTTGCTCACCAGGTTGGTGTGCCAAAGATCGTCGTCTTCCTCAACAAGATGGACTTGGCTGACCCAGAGTTGGTTGAGTTGGTTGAGATGGACGTCCGCGAGCTGCTCACCAAGAACGGCTACGATGGCGACAACGCACCAATCATCAAGGGTTCTGCTACCAAGGCGCTCGAGGGCGACACCGAGGCAGAAGACGCCGTGATGGAGCTGGTGGCTGCTATGGACGACTACTTCGAGTTGCCTCAGCGCGACCTCGACAAGCCATTCTTGATGCCAATCGAGGATGTCTTCTCAATCAAGGGTCGTGGTACAGTTGCAACTGGCCGTATCGAGCAGGGTGTCATCAAGATCAACGACCCAGTAGAGATTGTTGGTCTTAAGCCAACTCAGACCTCTGTCGTGACTGGTGTTGAAGCCTTCAAGAAGAGCCTCGACCAAGGTCAGGCAGGTGACAACGCTGGTCTGTTGCTGCGCGGTATCGAGCGCACCCAGATCGAGCGCGGTCAGGTGATTGTCGCTCCAGGCACACTCACCCCACACACCGAGTTTGAGGCGGAAGTCTACATCCTCAAGAAGGAAGAGGGTGGCCGCCACACACCATTTAGCAAGGGCTACAAGCCACAGTTCTACTTCCGCACAACGGACGTGACTGGTGAGATTGAGCTCCCTGCCGACAAGGAAATGGTGATGCCAGGCGACCAAGTGACCTTCAAGGTGACCTTGAACGCCCCAATCGCTATGGACAAGGGTCAAGACTTCGCTATCCGCGAAGGTGGCCGTACAGTCGGTGCTGGTGTTGTGACCAACATCGTCAAGTAGTTTGCACAGTACTCGCAAACTCACAAAATACCTCCCACAGGGGAGGTATTTTTGTTTTTACATTCATGACATCGTCAAAGATAGTTCACTCAGACGATATGAGAGCTATGGAGTCAGTATTAATTACGCTTGATGATATCCCAGGCAGGCTATCAGCAGAGGAGTTTGAGCAGGTAGCATAAATAAAGGATAAATAAAAATTAAAAAGAGTGATAGTTGTTATCACTCTTTTTCAATTACTTATAGCAAATGCTACATCCGGATTTCGACATCCACGCCAGCTGGCAAGCTGAGGTTGTGGAGGTTGTCGATTGTCTTGGGTGTAGCATTGGTGATGTCAATCAAGCGCTTGTGGACACGCATCTCGAATGTCTCACCACCAGTCTTGTAAACGTGCGGGCTTTTTACTACTGTGTAGCTGCTGCGCCGCGTTGGTAGTGGCACAGGACCTGCGACGTTTGCGCCAGTGCGCAGGGCAGTGTCGATAATTTGCTTGGCTGATTGGTCGATCACCTTGTGGTCGTATGCCTTGAGGCGAATCCGAATCTTGAGCCCTTGGTTGTTTTGAGCCATTGCTCCTCCTTTTATGTGCAACTCTGTAACTTTAGCAAGATCGAAACAAGCTAAATTATCAGAGTAAATTAATAATACATCTAGCATTATATCATGAGAATATACATCGTGCGCTATTTATTATGAGCTGCCATGAGTCTGTATCCGAACTTCAGCTACAAAAGCACAAATCTCTCGCATATTTTTGAGCTTAAAGCCGGATTGACAACTGACCCTTTCGCTTCTGGAGCAATTCGTGTATACTGTACTAGATATAGCGTTTAGTAGTTAGTGGCAAAAGGGACAACATATGAACTGGAAGATTATTCTTCGATCGCTCAAAAATAAAGACATGCAGAAGCGCCTTGGTATCGTGCTAGGGCTCATCGTCGCCTATCGTTTCTTGGCGCACGTGCCAGTGCCGTTGGCTGAGCCAAGCCGACTTAAGGATATTATCCAGAACGTCGTATCGGCGAGTGACTTTGGTGGCTTCTTAAATATCCTGACTGGTGGAGCATTGGCCCAGCTGTCTATCGTTTTGATCGGCCTTGGGCCGTTTATTAACGCCAGCATTATTACCCAGCTCCTTACCAAAGCCATCCCAAGCCTTGAGGAGATGCACAAAGATGGTGAGTCGGGCCGACGCAAGATCAACCAGTGGACACGTATTGCTAGTGTGCCGCTGGCGATTGCTCAATCGATCGGTATCATCTACTTTTTGCGTCAATCGGTCCTGGCTGGGAGTACGACTGGTACGGTGGCAGGCTCGCTCCACGAGTGGATTGTCGCAGTAACGGCGCTTACTGCTGGCTCGCTACTCTTGATGTGGCTCGGTGAGCTGATGACAGAGCAGGGCGTTGGTAATGGTATTAGCTTACTCATTTTCGCTAGTGTAATCAGTCAGCTGCCAACCACCTTTGGGTCAATCTACTCATCGCTCTTTAATACTCAGAATGGTTCGCTCAGCGTCTTTGGCTGGTTCTCACTACCCGTTAACCCGACAACCTTCTGGACAGTAGTTGTCCTTGGGACAATCGGCCTCATCCTACTTTATCTCCTCGTTAAGATTAATGAAGCACAGCGCATTGTCACGATCAATTATGCCAAGCGGGTTGGCGGCAATAGCTCGTATGGTGGCATTAAGAGTATCTTGCCTATCAAGCTCATCGCTGCGGGTGTGGTACCAGTTATTTTTGCAGTAGCATTCCTCAGCTTGCCAGCTTTTGTGGGGCAGCTACTGCATGCGACACCTGGTGCAAATCAGCAATTAGCAAATAACCTTATCCAGTGGTTCCAGGCACCCACCGCTCAAACATACGCTACCGGTGGCTTGACAGTGCTCATCTACCCATCGATCTATTTCTTACTTGTCATTGCCTTTACCTACTTCTACACTGGTATCGTCTTTAATGCGAGCGAGATTACGGAGAGTCTTGAAAACCAAGGTGGCTTCATTGAAGGGATTCGCCCTGGCCCAACCACCGAAAAATATCTGTCACGCACTGTCAATCGACTCAACCTGTTTGGGTCGCTCGCCCTGGGGCTCATTGCCGTCATTCCGTTTGCGATCGACTACGTCTTTGCGCAGCTTGGTATTAATGCCAACAACATGGCAATCGGCGGTACGAGCTTGCTTATTGTCGTGACGGTTGGCCTCGAGACACTCCGTCAGATTAACTCACGAGCGCTGATGGTAACATATGACGACTTCTCGGTCGATGACCTTGATACTAAGCCAAAGAAGCGTGGGTTCCTCGGCCGACGGCGTACTGCCGCAAAGGCATAAAGGCTATCACTAGTATATCTCACAAAAATACCGCCACTTCTGTCTGAGGCGGTATTTTTGATATGATTCCATAATAATTCGTTCATGAGCCTTTAGAACGTGCGTTATGAGTGGCATAGCGCCTCATCATTGCATATTCAAATACAAGAGGAGAATGTGGAACCGTGATGGAATTGAGGCTATGGAACGATAGTAAGCAGCTTTTAAGCCTATACGTCATTAAAAGCCTAGAGGGATGCTACGTTTAGAAGTCGCTTATCGCAAGAGCTACCTCTCTTACGGCTCCATTCTGATATATGAATAGTACTGTCCATAATCTCACAATAAATGATGCAAAAAGCCGGCTACTTCTCTTTACTCCTACAGAGAAATAGCGTATAATACGAAGCTGTATATCTATGGCAAGTTCGAAAGAAGTTATCAAATTGCGCGGCAAGGTAGTGGAAGCACTGCCTAATACGCAATTTAAGGTAGAATTAGAGAACGGCCTAAGCATTATCGCTCATATCAGCGGCAAGATGCGCAAGCATCACATCCGTTTGGTCCCAGGCGATACCGTGGAAGTCGAGTTAACCCCTTACGATCTCACGAAGGGTAGAATCGTCTTCCGCGCACGCGTTTAATAACGTAGAGCGGCGGCCTGATATCACCGCTGTTCTCAGTAACGGCAGGTTTTTCCTGTAGGGAGATTTGTACGCTCATGAAAGTTCGTGCGAGTGTCAAAAAGATCAGCCCCGATGATCAGCTGGTCCGGCGCAAAGGCCGACTCCGTGTCATCAACAAGAAAAAACCTAAGAATAAGCAAAGGCAGGGTTAAGCATGGCTCGAATTGCTGGGGTAGTTATCCCATCAGACAAGCAAGTGCACATTGCTCTTACCTACATCCATGGTATTGGGCGCACGCTTGCTCGAGACATCCTTGCGGCGGCAAAAATTGAGCCGACCACTCGGGTGAAAGATCTCACCGAGGCTGAGGAGCAGAAACTTCGCGACATTATCGACAAAGATTATGTCACCGAAGGCGATCTGCAACGCCTGGTACCAACAATATCAAACGCCTCAAAGACATTGGTGCATACCGCGGTCTCAGGCACAAAAATGGCTTGCCAACACGCGGTCAGCGCACTCGAACGAACGCACGAACTCGCAAGGGTAAGGCGATCGCCGTCGGCGGAGCACAGCCAAAGGCAGCAAGTAAGACGTAGGAGAAAGGACGAGATATGGCACAAGCAAAATCCACCAAGAAAAAGCAGCGCCGATCAGTCCCATCTGGTCAGCTGCATGTACAGGCAACCTTTAACAACACTATTGTCACATTTGCAGATAGCAAGGGTAACGTCTTGACCACTGCCAGCGCTGGTGCATGTGGTTTTCGTGGAAGTAAGAAGGGCACAGCCTATGCAGCACAGATTGCTGCAGAAAAAGCCGCAGAAGCTGCCAAGAGTAGCTACGGCATCCGCACTGTTGACGTATTTGTCAAGGGTGTTGGACTCGGCCGTGATGCGGCAATCCGCGCAATGGCCGGCTTCGACATTGCCGTCAATAGCATCAAAGATGTAACGGGTGTGCCACACGGTGGCGTTCGCCCACGAAAGGCAAGGAGGGCGTAAATGGCACGAGATAGAAGCCCAATCGTGAAGCAGAGCCGCCGCGAAGGCGTGGCGCTTCACCCTAAGGCACACAAGATTTTGGCACGCAAAAGCGGTATTCCGGGCGAGCACGCTCATGGCCGTCAGAGCAAGCCAAGCATGTACGCAACCCAGCTACGTGAAAAGCAGAAGGTGCGCCGCATGTATGGCCTACTAGAGAAGCAGTTTGCTAAGCTGATGAACGAAGCAACTCGCAAACCAGGCCTAAGCGGTGAAAACCTGCTCCGTTTTCTCGAGCTCCGGCTTGACAACGCTGTGTACCGTGCTGGCTTTGCAACGAGCCGTCGCCAGGCCCGCCAGCTGGTGAGTCACGGTCACTTTGAGCTTA
Source organism: Candidatus Saccharimonadota bacterium (assembly GCA_013333645.2). Classification (GTDB taxonomy): domain Bacteria; phylum Patescibacteriota; class Saccharimonadia; order Saccharimonadales; family Saccharimonadaceae; genus Saccharimonas. Next base: position 48,468 of record JABCOK020000005.1, read on the forward strand.
ATGGTCGCCGCGTCGATATTCCATCAATCCGCCTCAAGGCAGGGGATGTCATTACTGTTCGGCCAAAGAGTGCAAAGTCTGGCTACTTTACTGCAATTGACGACATCTACGGCAACACCTCCCAACCACCTCTGAGTTGGCTCAAGAGCGATATCAAAAAACTCAAAATCGAAGTATCGGGCGAGCCAAAGCGCGAAGAAGCTGAGGCTGGTATCAACGAGCAACTGATTGTTGAGTACTACTCACGCTAACAAGGGTAAGGAGAATTTTGTACATGTCTAAATTAATTCACGATCCAGCGTTGGCACGCATCGACGACAATGGGCCGCACAGCAGCACGTTTGTCATTGAGCCACTGCACGCCAGCTACGGCAACACGCTGGGCAACAGCTTGCGTCGGGTATTGCTGAGCAGTATCCGCGGCGGAGCCTTTACAGCCTTCCGAATGCAGGGTGCGACACATGAGTTCACCACCGTGCCTGGCGTCAAAGAGGATGTTGTTGACATCATGCTTAACCTCAAGGGTGTCGACTTGGTTGTGCACAGCGATGAGCCAGTCGAGCTGCGCCTTGAGAAGCAGGGCGCTGGCCCAGTAACCGCTGGGGATATTGCAGCTAATGCTGAGGTTGAGGTTGTCAACCCTGAGCACGTCATCTGCACAATTGACGATCCACAGGCTAATGTCGTTATTGATCTGGTGGCCGAGGCTGGTCGGGGGTACTACCCGATCGAAGAGTCGAGTGCTAACCGGCTGCACAGCGACATGATCGCCATGGACGCGCAGTTTAGCCCTGTGACGCGTGTGCGCTTCAAGGTCGATCCAACTCGTGTTGGTCAAGAAACCAACCTAGAGCGGCTTGAGATGACCGTCGAGACTGACGGTAGCTTGACGCCACGCGATGCCTTCGAGCAAGCTGCGGCGATTTTGGTCAATCAGTATACCGCTCTTGCTGGTAGTACAACTGTTGTATCGGCACCAGCGCTTGGTACTCAAACTGCTGAGGAAGATAACGAGCTGAATACCTCAATCGAAGACCTCGGCCTCAGTGCCCGCACCGCAAACGCGCTCATCAACAACGAGATTCGCACTGTTCATGACCTTGTCACTTTGACAGAGCAGGACCTGCGCGAGCTCAAAGGCTTTGGCAGCAAAGCCCTCGACGAAGTAAAAGATAAACTAGCAGAATTGGAGCTCTAAATGCATCGACACGGATACAAAGGGCGCAAGCTCGGCCGCGAACGCGATCAACGTCGAGCCCTGCTCAAAGGCCTAGCAACCAGCTTGGTTGTTGAGGAGCGAATCGAAACAACGCTGCCAAAGGCCAAGGAGTTGGTGCGCTACATCGAAAAGCTCATTACCAAAGCTAAGAAGGGTGACCTCGCTCATCGCCGCGCTGTCATTGCTGGGCTCAGCACACAAGCTGCAGCAATCAAATTAGTCGACCAGATTGCCCCGCAACTCAGCCATCGATCAAGTGGCCACGTGCGTGTGTATCGGACACGCCTGCGCCGTGGTGATGGTGCGCAGATGGCAGTGATTGAGTTTGTTGACGAACTCAAATCAATGCCTAAGCCCGAGACAACTACAAAGGAGGCGAAGTAGTTATGGCTCACAAAACATTCTCGCAGAAGCCAGCCGATGTTAGCCGGCGCTGGATTTTGATCGACGCGAGCCAAGCACCACTTGGCCGCACCGCAACAACCATTGCACAGTACTTGGTCGGCAAATACAAGCCAACTTACACGCCGCACGTCGATGGGGGTGACTACGTTGTCGTCATCAACGCGGCTAAGGCTGTTGTGACTGGCAAGAAAGAGACGGATAAGATCTACTACCATCACAGTGGTTTCCCTGGTGGTATCAAAGACGCTCAGCTCAAGGAAGTGCGCGAAAACGCACCAGAGCGCATCATTACTGCTGCTGTGAAGGGCATGCTACCCAAAAACAAGCTTGCAGCAGACCGCCTAGCTCGTCTCCGCGTCTTTGCTGGCGAAGAGCATGCCCACACCGCACAGCAACCAGAGAAAGTAGAGGTACAATAAATGGCACAAGCAACATACGATTATGGTCTTGGCCGGCGCAAAAGCGCTACTGCCCGCGCTCGACTGGTCAAAGGTAAGGGAAATGTGACGATCAATGGCAAGTCGGCGCTTGACTACCTATCAGGCAACAAGACATTGCTAGCTGAAGTGACCGACCCACTGGCCTTGGTTGGTAAGCAAAAAGAGTTTGATGTTACCGTCTTGGTGAAGGGTGGTGGCCTCAGCGGTCAGGTTGATGCTATCAAGATGGCGATCGCTAAAGCGATTACCGTCGGTGCACCAGACCTGCGCGGCACACTCAAGAAGGCCGAATTCTTGCGCCGCGATCCACGCGAAAAAGAGCGCAAAAAATACGGCTTGCGCAGCGCCCGCAAACGCGAGCAATACTCGAAGCGTTAAGCATTTTGCCTGCTTCATAACATACCCTGTCAGCATGGCAGGGTATTTGCTATAGTAAAATATTACTAAGAGTGATGAGATAGAGTAGCTTCTAGACACTAGAGATGTTACTACAGGTCCCTTATATGCATAATGTCACCATTCTTTTGCAGCCAGCCCGCTAAAAATGATACAATATCACACTAGTATGTACGACAAACTCCACGAACTATTTGGCCTGGCGTATCCACTGCATACCCAAGTATGTGGCGATTGGCACGACGTATCTCAACCAGTTATTGTGCTTATTCATGGTATTGGGGTAAATCATAATATTTGGCAAGATGTGCTAAATCAGCTTGGTGACCAACCAGTCTTGGCAGTTGATTTGCTAGGCTTTGGCCAATCGCGCAAGCCTGCCTGGCCCGATTATACCCTGACCGATCATGCGCGTGCTCTACGCAAAACGATTCGTCATGCTGCACCACTGCGTCAGGTAATCTTGTGTGGACACTCGCTTGGTACACTAGTCGCAATTGAATATACTAAGCTGTTTCCTCGCCGCGTCCAAAAGCTTGTGCTGTGCTCACCACCAATCTATCTACCACGTGATATCGCTAAGCGCCCACTACGCGAGGCGCTACTCAAGACAATCGGCAAAGGATTTCTTAAGGCGATCAACGCATCACCAAAGCTCATTGGCGCAGTCAATCAATACAAACGGACACAGAAGAATTTTCATGTCAGCCGCGAAGGGTTTTCGCCATACGCCAAGACGGCACGCAATAGCATTTTACTCCAAACCTCACTCGGTGATGCTTGTAATCTCCCACCGCTACCGATAACGATTCTCTACGGTACACTCGATGCAGTGATGATACCAAAGCACTTCAAGGCAATCCAGCGCCAGCGCCATAATGTCGTGATTGAGACAGCCATCACTGGCCACGAGATCCGCAAACGCTATGCCAAACTTATTGCCAAACACCTCGAACAATAATAAGCTCGCTATTCCTATATAGCATGATACAGTGCTGCATACTACTACACCTTTCTTGAATATAATAAAGCTCCCTTCTACAATAAGGGAGCTTTATTATCTGTTAGAGAAGAAATTCTTCTTGTGTTATGTTACCGTGTTTTGTTTTGGAAGTCACATAGTGTCGCCGATACGCTATTATCAGTACTTGACTCCACCACAACTTGCATGTTTGGATCACTTGATAGTTTCATCAGCGAATAGATCTGCCCATCTGGCATAGCAATCTCAAGACTCCCTTTGTCGGCAACGAGATAGACGAAGTAGCGCTGGCGATTTTGCCAATTATTATATACTGCATACGCCTTCTCGTACTTATTTTTCGCTTCACCAGTGATCTTCGAGCTATTCCGTTTCACCTCGTAGGTGCCAGTCTCGGTGTTAAGGTCAACACTCACGCGGCTGTCGTTTTGATTGATAAAGACTCGAACGTGGCCTTTCGTATTGGCCGTATTGTTTGCAAAGTGAAGGCTAATTTCTTGCGAAGCTTTGCGATTGACTTTGAGCAATTCTTTGTGGTAGCCATCAGGTGCCGTTTTCGACGTTCGGGCCGACTGCTTTGTGCGGAGGCCGCTGGTGCGGGCATTGTTATTGATCAAGCGCGACCGCACGACATACTTTCCATCCTTTTGGGTCATCGAGAGGGAATGGGTTGAGCTCATCGAGCCGATATGCTTCGCTTCTTGACCGTCATCCTTCAGAATCTGCCCTTGTGAGTACTCCCAGTTACCCATCCAGCCAATACTCTTAACGCGTGTTGGGCTTTCTTGGTAGTAATTAGCGCCATAGTAATCCGTTCCGTAGTCAAGCCGCTCTGGTTGCTGCTCGGCGACAAAGTTACCATTGGCTTCGAGGTGGCCAATCATGTAGTAGCTGCCTGTTGTCGAACCATATTGATAGCCATTAGCCCCAAAGAGTAGTACATGCTTGGTAGTCTTTGTTTGTGGATCATAAAAGCTCTTGAGGTTAGGGCACTCAATAAGGCCAAGTTCTTTGCCGTCAAGCGTGCTACCGTTGAGCATGGTTGCACCCTGGTATTCCCACTTTTTTCCGTCAGTACTTGAGTAGATACCAACCTTATCGCCCTCAGCCAGATACATCATCAGCTTCTTGGTAGATTCATTGTACCAGACGTGTGGGTCGCGGAAGTTCTGCTCTTTGGACTTTGCCTTCATGACTGGCTGGCTGTGATTATACGGGTGGTAGGTGCGACCATCATCGAGCGAATATGCCGCATATTGGTGTTGGCCAGTCTCAGTATAGCTCGTAAAGTAGGCAATTATTGCCGTTTTGGGTAAGTCACGGAAAAATCCATTACGATTCTGATACACCGAACCCGAGGCAACTGCCGACCAGCCGTTAACAAACTTAGGAATCGCCACACCAAGATCTTCAAAGTGCTCCCAATCCTTGGTGCGAATATGGTACCACTCGGTACCATCATTGCTCGACTTATAGTTTTTATTGAGCAAGTAGTAAAGGTGGTAGTAGTCATCCGTTCCTTTGAAGATCGTCTGGATGTCATTCATGAAGCCTTTTGGCGTATTGTAGTGGTTTGATTGCTGGAATCCATCAGTATTGGTGTTGGCAGTAATGTTAGATAGATTGCTATTGCTGAGTTTCTGAGCAGATCGTGCGTGAATATAACTCGACCCCACGCTCAGCAGCGCAAAGCCTGCCACCAGCGCAACAAGAGTGTATTTTGTCGTATTTTTTTTCGTTTTGATGGTTTTTAGCATGGTGCTCCTTAGATTTTTCTTGACATTAGCAAATCAATACACAGTACATTATGAGTGTCGTTCGTGGCATTCTCCCGTCGTCTTTCTTAACTCCTCTCGTCTCGATTGTTCGAAACGAATCCTTACTATCTAGCTAACCAGAAACGCTACGCTATGTCAATGATATCGTTTCGTATAGTACCTCATATACTGCATGTTCTGACCGCTTATTCAAACTCGCCACCGAAAATGCTATACTACGTATATGTCCAAAGAAGTTATCCTCACCGGAATTCGTAGCAATGAAGAGCCAACGCTTGGCAATTATCTTGGTGCTTTTGTGCCAATGGTACAGTTGCAGCAGCACTATGCTGGGCGCTACCAGCTCAACATGTTTGTGCCCGACCTCCACAGCTTTACCACACCGATCGACCACACGACACTTTACGAGAATACGCTAACAAACCTCAAGTACTTCATTGCGGCAGGGCTTGACATCACCGACGAACATACGTTTCTCTACCGGCAGAGCTTCATCCCAGCACATAGTGAACTCACATGGATTTTAGATTGCTTTACTGGCTTTGGCGAGATGAGCCGCATGACGCAGTTTAAAGAAAAATCAGCTGATAACAACAATAACGTCACCGTTGGGCTCTTTAATTACCCTGTCCTAATGGCAGCTGATATCCTTCTCTACAACGCTCGATGGGTGCCAGTCGGTGAGGATCAGTTCCAGCACCTGGAAATTACCCGTGATATTGCACTGCGCATGAATCATAAGTTTGGCGAGCTTTTCACTGTACCAGAGCCAACTGCCAAGCAAACCGCCTTCATCCAACGCGACACCGGTCTACGCATTCGCAGCCTGACGAACCCAGAAAAGAAGATGAGTAAGAGTTCAACCGACCAAAAATCCAAGATTAACCTTGCTGATACCCCCGCCCAAGCGCGCAAAAAGATCATGGCTGCCACGACAGACTCGCTTGGTGTTATCAACTTCGACTGGCAACGCCAGCCAGGCATTACGAATCTGCTTCAACTGCTTGCAATCTTGACCAATCGCCCACAAGCCGAGGTGAATGCCGAGTGGGTAGGGCAGACCCAATATGGTCCACTCAAGCGTGCAGTAGCTGAGGCGGTGGCTACCTTCCTCACTGATTTTCAAACACGGCTCGCGGACATTTCCGACGAGACACTACTTGCTACTCTCGAGCGCTCTGAGCGGGCAATGAATGAGGTCGCTAGCATCACGCTCCTCCGCGTACAAAAGGCGGTTGGCCTGCGGAGTACATCATGAGTATAGCGCGAGATGGAGTCATTGTATGAAAATCACATCAAGCGACCTCCTTGCTATCTTACGCCAGTTTCGTCAAGCAACTGATGATAATGTCCCGCGCCACATCGACCAAATCGCCAGTAGCCACCCACAGCCTATCAACCAGCTGGTACGTTTTCGCTTCGACCGCCGGCAGTACTTTTTGCTCATCGACGACACAGCGGAGGATCAGGCGTCCTACATCATGCAGCAGATCTACACCGCAAAGAGTGATGCAACAGGGGAAATTCTCCCCAACCCACTCAGCGACATCACAACCTACGGCCTACCATTCAAGGGCAAGGATGTCTATCTTTTTCAGCAGCGGCGTACCACCCAGCGCCTTGATAGCCTGCTTGCAACGCGCCACCCCGAGACCAGTCGCTCTACTTGGCAAAAACACATCAAGGCTGGCCACGTCACCGTCAATGACGGAGTTGTCTGTCAGCCACGCCAACTGGTAGCAGAGACCGACAGCATCGCCATCAACCTACCTGACGCGGTTGACTATAGCGACAAAACCCTCCCGATCCTCTATATCGATGATGATGTGATTGTTATCAATAAGCCAGCTGGTATCCTCACACACAGCAAAGGTGCGCTCAATGATGAGTTTACGGTAGCAGACTTCTTCCGGCGTTATACCTCTGTGGGGCTGGAGACAAATCGGCCGGGGATTGTTCATCGGCTCGACCGCGACACCAGTGGAGTAATGATTGGTGCACGCACACCCGAGGCCTTCCAGCGGCTTAAGAAGCAATTTGCCGAGCGCCACGCCAAGAAGACGTATCTAGCGGTCGTGGCAGGGCAACCCCGTCAGCAGCAAGCCAAGATCGATGTCCCGCTGGGGCGTAACCCGGCCGCGCCAAGCACCTTTCGAGCCGATCCACGCGGCAAATCTGCCCAAACAATCTATAAAGTACTCGCCTCGCAGTCCAGTATGAGCTTACTCGCTCTGCGCCCCCGCACTGGCCGGACACATCAGCTGCGTGTCCATCTGGCATATATTGGCACACCGATTGTTGGTGATCGCATCTATGGATCAGCAGGGGAGCGCCTCCTTCTGCACGCCTACCAGCTCGAAATCACGACTCGTGCGGGCCTACGTCAGACGTTTGTTGCACCGCCGCCAGCAGCCTTTATGGCACTCTTTCCTGAGGGAGCCGATGCCATCGCTCGTTTATAACCCCCGCACCGAGCAGCGTCTTGCCCAGCTAGCGCAGCAGCCACCACAGTCATTGCTTCTTGTTGGTGCGCCTGGACTTGGGCTTATGACCGCAGCACGGCAGGTTGCGGGCCGCACAGCACTTATCCTCCAGCCTCATACCAGTCAGGGCCACGCCGACCAGCAACGCGGGACGATCCGCGTTGATGATATTCGCTCGCTTCACACGCTTACTCAGGGCAAGGCAATGGCTCGGCAATTTGTCATTATCGACGACGCCGACCGGATGACACCTGCCGCCCAAAATGCCTTCCTTAAGCTCCTCGAAGAGCCGCCTCACGCACTTCATCTCATCCTCACCAGCCATCAGCCCCAACGCTTGCTGGTAACAATTCGCTCACGCGTCCAAACCGTCCACATTATTCCACCTCAGCGAGCTCAAACAGCCAATCAGCTTGATCAACTTGGCATTATTGACCCGACGCACCGCGCCCAGCTACAGTTTATTGCGCAGCAGCAACCTGCGACGATCGCACGCTTGGCTGCCAATAGCGAGGAGTTTCGCACCATTGCTCTGGCAATGACTGACGCGCGTCAGTATATCACTGGTGCTACCCGCCAACGCATCGTGATTGGGCAGCGCTACAGCCACGATCGGGCTCGTGCATTGCTCTTACTTGAGTGTGTGCTGCACATTATATGGCATACACTCCGGACGCAACCATCGCGGCAGCTGCTTACCCAGGCAGAACATATCGCACGCGCACACGAGCGCATTACTGCCAATGCCAGCGTGCGGATTCAGCTGCTGGCATGTGGTATACTATAACTATGTATGGATTATTATTGGTAGCCTGCGCTGGCGCTTTTGCCTTGTGGCAGCAGCAATCAGTTACCGAGACCACCTCACAATTACCAATGCGCCTCTCGGGTAAGCTTGATCGCCTGTGGGAGGTAGCTCAGGAGTCACTCCGCGATCGACGTTATCTCCGCGCCGAGAAGGCACTGCTCACGATTCTGCGGGTAGATGAGCGTAATGCAACCGCATATAATCGTCTCGGTATTTTATACGCTAAGCAGAAGGCATTTGATGATGCGATTGAGTGTTTTGAGATCGCTCAAAGCCTCGAGCCAAGCGCCTCGAGCTTGCACAATGTTGGCCTCATCTATTACGAAACCAAGCGCTACGACAAAGCTGCTCTCGCCTTTGAACAAGCACTGGCAATGGAGGATAAGCTCGCTGCCAGACATATTGCCTATGCTAAGGTGCAGGAAAAGCTCGGCCATAGTAAGAAAATGCTAGAGTCACTTGAGCGGGCTGCCAAGCTAGAGCCTGGTACCCAAACATATCAGCTCCTGGCCGAAGGTTACGAACGAGCTGGCGACCACAAAAAAGCTCAGCGCATTCGGACCAAGATGCAGCCCCAGCCTACCTCTGCGCAATCACCGCAGCAGCAGCACCGAGCACAACCAGAGCCTCGCCAGCAACCCCAGCAACGCATTACTGTGCCGTCTCAGCAGGTAGAACACCAACCTTCAACGGCGTATTACCATCCACCGGCTGCATTGCCTGCTCCAGCAGCGCCAGCGTATACTCAAGCACCTCCGCAGCCGCAGCCAAATGCCGCATATAGTCGACAGTCCGTTGCTGTTCATCCACCAGCACGAGCCCCAATGCCCGCCAATCGCATCCAGCGCAGCGCGCCACGCCGCATTACGATGTAGCGCCAGCGGTATAAGGTAGATGAAGGCTAAGTACAATAATAAGGCAGCAGTATGTATGCTGCCTTATTTACATTCTCAGGGCGGGGGTTCTCGCTGCGTAAGCCTGATATATCACATACTCACTACACATACACACAATTACCACACTTCCAACATTGTTCTTACAATAGCCAATACAAAGAGTGGAATAAGCTCCTACCAATTTACAGCTACTACGTAACTGCAAAAACAAAAAAGACCTCCTCCTTAAGAAAGTCTTCGCTATATACGTATGGAGCCGCTTTACGGATTCGAACCGTAGACCTACTGTTTACAAAACAGTTGCTCTGACCAGCTGAGCTAAAGCGGCAGAAATGGTACCGGAGGTAGGACTCGAACCTACGAAGCTAAAAAGCGGGAGATTTACAGTCTCCTGTCATTGCCACTAGACGACTCCGGCAAATAAAATGAACTAACTGTGAACTAGTATAGCAAATTTTTTGCCAATGTCAAAGTGCGAAAGCATAAATCACACAATCTCTTGTGATCATGTAATGCACCTCTGTTAATAAAAGAACTTTTGCGATATACTGCACTCTATGACAAAAAAGTATTTCGATCATGTTCTTATTGCCGCTACGCTCGATAGGCCGCCACAAGCTCGTCACGTACGAGAAGATTACCAGCCAACCGAGTGGCCAATATCAGAGGAAGAGCTCCACAGGCATCCTTTTATACCACTTTTTCCATCCCTTGTTGTGCGAAAGGATAGCAAGGTAGACACTAAACAGCGCGACAAAATCGCCAACCACGTCGAGCAACTTGCCCGCGACCTCACACCATTTACCGTGCAATGGGGTCGCGAGATAGGGATGAGCGGGTCTGCAAAAAGCCCTCTCCATGCCAAAGAAATCACTCATGGCCGTGATAAAATCCTCGCCATCCGCAATGCACTTGGCTGTCTAGCTATGGAGTTGGAGATACTTCATAATGCGCCCAGCTCACTGCTATATGCTCAGTATAAGCCAGGTAACTCACTAATGTCGTCCACCGTAAGAGAAGAGCAAATCGACTTTATTAGCATATTTACTACTCGCTCCTATGATAAATCGAATTCTCTCGGTGGTAGGCCTCGGTCAATCACACGGTGTGACTATCCACTTGGCTTATACTGCACTCCACGATCATCAATTGAGTCTTATAGAGACGACTATCCAATAACTACAGCGGCAGCTTATGGCTTAGCCGAAGTTACTCCTCCACAGCGAGGCCGTCACCAAGCACCAGCCCCAACAGGTCGTGTCTATCGGCTACCACGCCACCGCCGGCCGGTCTAAACTCGTTTCTGATAGTACTCGGCAAGGAAGAGGGCTTCTCGCCATATATTTCAGCGAGCGAAAAACATCCTCACTACCCTCACTATCGGTCAATAACAAAGATCACCCCAGCAATGGGGTGATCAACAAATTCAGCCATGGAGCCACGATCGGGGCTTGAACCCGAGACCTCATCCTTACCATGGATGCGCTCTACCAACTGAGCTATCGCGGCATTACTTGGTATTCTACCATACGAGGTACGTACCAGCAAGCCTTACTGATTTGGTTCTTGGTGCGCTCATTCTGCCAGCACACTTACCCTTACTCTTCGCTGCTTCGTCTATAGAGCATGCGAGGTTCTACCAGTGGTCAGCCTACCTCATATAGCATCTATGACTTGGCTTTTTGTGCCATACTCAATGTCACAATTGGGGAGGTTATGATACGTCTATACATAATTCTCCTAGAATCCATTGACAAATGGGGGTATTCGTGGCTACAATACATATTATCTATCGTTCGAGCGATCTCTTGTCGATAGAGTGTTTGTACGATAAAGTTTCGTGTTATAATAAGGATAACCATTAAATAAAGAGGAGTCTATGGCAATGGCTGGTTTTATACAGTGTATGGAAGTAATCGACAGGTATCGTTGGTGGATTGGAGGGGTGATATTTCTCATGATCGTCCTGAGTTGGTGGCTCCGCGTGGCGAGTGCTCGCAAGAATAAAACCTACACTGCAACCCTTCGCAAAAAATACGCAGTCTTAGTCGTTGCTGAGGACGAAGACCCGGAAGTTTTCGAGAGCTGTCTCGCCAGCATCAAAGAGCATAGCAAGCCAACGCAGCTACTTGTCTCGATTAACGACGCCTCGCACGCTCACCAATCTCTCCAAGCAATCGCCAAAGAATATGCAACAACGGTAGTCGAGCAGCCTGAGATGATGAGCTATGATGCGCAGCTTGCCTCGCTAATCGAAAAAGTGCGGCGTGTGAGCCTTGTGATTGTCACAACCCCGCGTGCGCGCTGGACAACATCGACAATTAACCTCCTTTTACCCTTTGCCGAGCCAACTATTGGGCTCGTCAGTGGCCGCCAACAATACACTGGTGGGGCGACACTCTCTCAGCGAATCGGCAGTTGGCTCCTCGATATGCAGCAGCGTGTTATTTTGCCTATGCAGCGCCGCCGCGGCCAGGCTTATGCTATAACAAGCGACACCTTTGCCATTCGGCTTGAGCTGCTTAAGCACGTTACTCAGAGCAGTGCAGTAGCGCAGCCATGTGCCGCGCATCATCCATCAAGTATCGCACTGTCTCTGCCTTCAAAACACCATGCAGCCTACCAGCACAGTGCTCTCACGCAGATCAACCACCCGGCAGAGCTCTACCGGATTGCAAGCAGCTATACCCAGCTGAGTCGCGCCACCTATTGGCAACTCTGGCATCAGCACGCACGTATCTGGCAAGCAGGTCTACTTGTCTGGCTTACGCACATTGGCTTTTGCTTTGCGAGCTTGCTTTATCTTGGGGCGCTAATCGTGCTTAGTAGCACGCTCGTCAACAACCTATACAGTACTCTGACTGGGGCAGCGACTACTGCAACGCTCTGGAGCAGTGTAACGATCCTTGGGCTTGTGCTTGGCTGGCTTATATGGCAGGCCGTGCGCAATATTCCACACCTTAAGCACCACCCACGCGACCTATGGCTCCTGCCACTCTATCTTCCTATCGCTGGTAGCCTCGCGCTCACGAGCAAACTATGGGCACTCGTTACACTCACTCGCCATCACGCACCTGCTCCATCGAGCGCACTTCGTCAATATGCAACTGGTCTTGCGGCAATTGTCCTGCTGCTCATTACAGTGCCACTCGCATATGTTGTAGCAATGATCCCAGCTCAGCAACCACAAGAAGCTCCGCACCGCCCTGCACAAACTGCTCCACGGCCGCAGCAGCAACGTGATAATCGCGGCAATACAGACAAGAAGCAAGCTAACCGCCCAGCAACTACCTCTAGTCAAGCGCAAGCGCAGCACACTCCAGCTCATTCTGAGAAGAAGAACCAGGCTACCACTTCAGAGCAAAAGCCAATTATGCTGACTGCCCAAGATGGTGACTCACAATCACTTTTGGCGCGGCGCTTTATCAAGAGTCATCATCAAGCTCAGCAGCTTAACCCTGCGCAGGCTGCATATACCGAGAATCGCTTGGTAGCCTTAATGGGGCAGCGTGATGACATTGACAGTGGCGAGACCTTCACGGTGAGCAGTTCGCAGCTTGCTACGGTTGTTGCCGAGGCCCAAGCGCTCAGTGTTGACGAGCAGGCCAACTGGGCAACCTATGCCGCTACTGAATAGCAAATCCTCATCGCCACTAGCATTACACCATAGGCTATGCTATAATCAACCAAGATATTTTATAAAATCTAACGAGTAAAGAAATGGCAAAGAAGAACAATACCAAGCGAAAGATTATTGCTCTTGTGAGCAACCTCACCAAACACCGTACCTACGTAACACGTAAGAACACGATGAATACTCCAGATAAGCTTGTTCTGCGTAAGTATGACCCAATTGCTCGCCGGCACGCTACTTACACAGAGACGAAGAAATCGCTCGGCCGCAACGAGGTTAAGCCGCGCAAAGGCTAGTCTTATCGCAATAATAATCAAAAACAGCATTCACTCACGAATGCTGTTTTTCGTGTCAGCGATCAATTGAAAGAGTTAGCATAGCGACCGATGCGGTTCTATAATCGATTGTTTCCGTTTTACTACCTGTAGTCTCTGTTTTTCTGCGTCAGTTTTTACTCACTATTTTATTGGGGTAACTTTCCTAAAGGACTATTGCTAGACATGGCAAATTTTCAATCATTCGCGTAGACGGCCGCGTTTTGAGCAGCATTAGCTCTTACTGTGTTTTTAAGGAAAGCAGAGGAGAGAAGGGGGTATGAAAAACTATCGCTCAGGTTTGGTTTCAGTGATCAAGACTATCTATGGCGATAACCCTGGCGAACAGTGGTATGGCGCTCAGCTTGCGCAGCGGCAAGCTGCTCGGCAAATACGTCAAATGTCGCTGCCATCCATAGACCATCAGAGACCATCCGGTCAAGCAACGACATCGTTGGCGTTGACATAGCAGCATAAACATAGAGGACACCACTCGAGATCTCAATACTGAGATCATCGAAATGCGATGCTATCACTGTTGCTACATCGGGGGTGAGGTAGCGCTCTATCTCGACTGCTCGCCCAAGCTCACCATACACCGTATATTTCTGCATAAATTCTTCTGGCTGCGGCCCAAACATCCCGAGCCGGAGTGGTTGCAATTTGTAACTCGGGTAGCTGGCAATCTTACCCTGCCGGCCAATAAACATATACGGTACATCACGGCGCGTGTACATATCTACCGCGGCTATCAGCCACTGTTGAGGCGAGGGCTTGGGGCTATTAGCAATGCGCACCATATCTCGCCGCGACACAAGTGTGACATTATAGCCGCGAATATTACCCACGCTATAGTACCTATCGCGATGGGTCGTCGACATAGTGTAGCCGCGGATTGGGTGGTAGTCGTCATCTCGCGGGTTGATTGTCCCAAAATAAATTAAGCCAGCTTGCTCGGCAAACTGCTGCACTATCTTGCGCGCAGCCGAACGCTCCGCAAAAGCTGCTGGCGAAACCTGCCGCACGACACGCTTAACGCGGTGGGTGATAGCATCATGGGCTGACATAACTCCAGTATATCACTCCTTTAGGCAAAAAATACCTCCGTCGGGGAGGTTGAATACTATTGTGGCAGGGGCATGAGGAATCGAACCTCAATCTACGGTTTTGGAGACCGTTATACTAGCCGTTGTACTATGCCCCTCTGTTACTATCTATTAGTATATCAAATCTATAGCCAAACCGGAAGAATTTTCTATTGCAAAGTAACTATTGATTCGTTTATGCTAAAAATCCCTCACGCCACGCGGAGTCTGCTATAATAAAATACATGCAACCAACGCCTCCAGTTCGGCCCTTTGCAATACTCATGGTTGGCTTGCCCGGTAGCGGCAAGACATTTTTTGCCGCTCAGTTTGCCAAGGCCTTTGGCTCACCCTTTATTGATATTAACGAGCTCTCGGGCTACTGCCAAGACGATGCAGCCGCAGCAGTAGTAGGGAAAACATTTTTACAAGAGATCGCTAAGACCAAGCAACCCTTTTTATACGAAGGCGATAGCAACACCCGGGCTCGCCGAAGTGAATTTGTCCGCTGGGCACGGAGCGAAGGGTATCGGCCAGTGATTATTTGGGTCCAAACAGATGTAACGACAGCCCGTAGCCGAAGTGTCAAGAACCAGCGACTCTCACGCGAGGCGTTTGATTACTATGTGCGGCGCTTTAGCGAGCCAAACGCGGGCGAACTCTATTTTGTCATCAGTGGCAAGCACCCGTATTCATCACAGTCCCGGGCTGCCCTGACCTTCTTAAAGCAAATCGGTCAACAGACTGAAGACGAAGCT
Organism: Candidatus Saccharimonadota bacterium; assembly: GCA_013333645.2. Taxonomy (GTDB): domain Bacteria; phylum Patescibacteriota; class Saccharimonadia; order Saccharimonadales; family Saccharimonadaceae; genus Saccharimonas. The sequence goes on from JABCOK020000005.1 coordinate 63,666, forward strand.
CTGCCGAGCAAAGCACCAGCCACAACTCCACCAGTAGCAAAGCAGCGCACTCAAGTGCCACCACCAACACCAGCCAGCCACCCAATGCGCACTATGTCGAGCGCCCCACGGCGAGGACAAATTCGCTCGACACGCTACATTGTACAATAAAATAACATCTTGGTTAAAAGGAGGGGGGCTTTTATCTATGTCTTCTACGCTCCACGACGATGAATTTGGTGATATCGCTATCAAGCGCAGCGCCAAAGTGCGTTCCATCACAATACGTCTCTCACCAAATGGCCAGCTCTATGCCAGCGCCCCACGGTACGCACCACTCTTTCTCGTTCGCCACAGCATTGCAACCCATCGTCAAGCACTTCGCCAGCTCCTGCACCAGCACGCGGTGCATGGTTATCAAGACGGAGAGACAATTGGTAAACATCACTCAATCGCTATCATCCGCACACAGATGGTTGATCGGCCCACTGTGCGCACCGCAAGGCAAAAGCTGCTCGTCTCTCTCCCACCAGAACACACCATAGACGAGCCAGCCGTTCAGTGCGCTATCCGGCAAGAAGTTGCAACCATCTTGCGCCGCGAAGCCAAAGCCTACTTGCCACAGCGCCTCCACGAGCTTGCTGCACGCACTAACTCAACCTACCAGCGTATTCGCTTCAGCCATGCGAGCACTCGATGGGGGAGCTGCAGCAGCACAGGTACAATTAGCCTTAATATTGCGCTCATGAAACTCCCCAATGAGCTGATTGATTACGTCTTGATTCACGAGCTTTGCCACACTCACCACATGAATCACTCGTCAGCCTTTTGGGGGCTGGTAGAGCAGTATGATCCTCACTACCGATCACACCGGCAGCGGCTTAAGCACGAAACACCAATGATATAGCATCAGCAAATATTGCACAAAACGCTTGTGCCTACCGTCATACTCCAGGTATACTAGAAGCGTGTCGCCATACGCTACCAATAGCCAAACCAGTACTGTTGTGCGAGTCAGCAGCGTTGTCTTTCCGCTCTTGCTTTTTGCGTACAGCAAACTTCTCGGCCTTGATGCAATGCAGCGCATTCCTGGGGCAGGTGAATGGTCTTTCTATGCAGCAGCCAGCGCTTGGCTTGCTCTTGGTCTCTACACCTGTTTCCGCTCATCACAGACGAACAAGCAGCGAGCGTGGCAGCTCGTCTTGTATCATGGGCTGGCTTCGAGCTACCTCCTGAGCATCTCTGGCGTAGCAGTGCCGTTTACCTGTGCGTGGTCGCTGTTTATGCTGGCGGCTTTTGCCTATGCTGGCTTTTCTGGGTGGCTGCTCAGTGCACTCGTGCTTTTTATTACAGCAGCACTTGATGCATTTTGGCTGACGCCACAAAGTATCGTTGATATTACCACAACAACATTGGTGGCCTTTATGCTTGGTGTGGTCATTGTTGCTCTTGCGTATCGCCATAATCTCTACCGCTCGGCACTACATACTAGCCGCGAGGCAATGACCCTGCAGCACGATCGGCTTCTAACGATTATCAACAATCTCGCGACCGCTATTATTGCAACCGACCAGCAGGGTATTATCCAACTCTACAACGCTGCAACGCTCGATTTACTTGATACCAATACAAGCCCACATAGCAAGCTAATCGATACCATCCTCCCGCTGCGCGATAGTGCCAAGCAACCAGTCTATCTGACCCAGCTGCTTCACGCTGCAACCGTTACGCAAACACGCGATGATGTGTGGATGGAAGTATCGGGCGAGATGCTCCGTCTTAGTATCATATTTTCTCCAATACGTGCGCTCAACACAATGAGTGATTCAAGCGATGGCTACGTCCTCATCCTGCGCGATATTACGAAAGAGAAATCGCTTGAAGAAGAGCGCGATGAGTTTATTAGCGTGGTGAGCCATGAGCTTCGCACTCCTTTGACGGCAGCCGAGGGGGCACTCAGCAATATCCAGCTTATGCTCCACCGGCGCGATATGCCACAGCACACGCTCAAAGATCACCTTGATGCAGCCCACGAGCAAATCGTCTTCTTAGCAAAGATGGTTAATGACCTGAGCACCCTTGCACAGGCTGAGCGTGGCGCCGCCGACATGCCAGAGCTGCTTAATGTCCGTGCGCTCATGGATGATCTTTACCATCAGTATCGTTCCCAGGCTGCCAAAAAGCAGCTCGCTCTCACGCTCGAGACATCGCCGCGGCTGGGCCATGTTGTCGCAAGCTCATTATATGTACGCGAGCTTATCCAAAATCTCCTCTCTAATGCCCTCAAATACACCAAAGAAGGAGAGGTCCACCTCAGTGCGCGCAAGAAGGGTAATCGCATTATCATCGCTGTGCGCGACACCGGCATTGGCATTAGCAAGAGTGACCAAGCACACATCCTCGAACGCTTCTGGCGCAGCGAAGACTATCGCACTCGCGAAACTGGCGGCACTGGCCTTGGTCTCTACATTGCTGCAAAGCTCGCTCGCAAGCTCGGTACACGCATTGAGTTTACCAGTCAGCTTAATCATGGCTCGACCTTCTTCTTTGCACTGCCAGCTGCAGCCCAGCAAGCAGCACTGCGTGAGAAGCATAAGAAATCTTAGCCGCATTCTCTGGAGGAGTTTGGCTGCTACACTTCGTTTTGCCACTAGTTACCGTTGCTGAACTGCATGATAGTGATAACACTGTGCGTATTGACGAAGAAAAAGAGTAGATTGGAGCTTTCATCTCTTGACAACCCTCACTGCAGCGCGCTACACTAGAGCTTGACAGCCTGCAAAGACAGGCTATTAAATTTGGGGAGTATGCTGTGGCGAAACCAAGCAAAAAATCATCAACCAACCGCGTGACGCGCATCACCGCGCAAGACACCACGCCCACCAAAACCAAAACGTCAAAAGAAAAGACAACCTCTGTGGCATCAGCCAAAACCGAGGCCAAAAAACCAAAAGCAACTAAGCCAAAGCGTCAGCGCCGTGGCCCATTCTCGGCGATTCGCAATTACTTTGCTGGAGCCTGGTATGAGCTCCGTATGGTGCGTTGGCCCGATCGCGCGACGACATGGAAGATGTCTGGTGCACTACTTGGCTTTATTGCAGTGTTTAGTGCGACGCTTTTGCTGCTCGATGCTGCATTTAAATATCTATTTCAAATTATCCTGGGGAGGTAGACAATGACAAAAAAACGCTACGACAGCACACGGCAATGGTACGCCATCCACACCTACAGTGGCTACGAAGAGAAGGTAGCCGATAGTATCCGCCAGCGCATTCAGGCCGTTGATATGGCCGACAAAATCTTTGATGCCATCGTCCCTAAGGAGAAGCAGATCCAGATCAAAAATGGCAAGCGCAAAGTCGTTGAAGTTAAGATTTTCCAAGGCTATGTCTTGGTCGAGATGAAGCTCACCGACGAGACATGGTATATTGTACGCAATACGCCTGGCGTCACAGGCTTTGTGGGGAGCGGCACCGAGCCAACCCCTGTAAGCGAGGCTGAGATTAAGAAGATCAAGAAACGCATGGGCGTGGAAGACCCCAAGCATCAGATTGACTTTAGCGAAGGGGAAGTGGTCAGTATCATTGATGGGCCATTCAAAGACTTTGATGGCACCGTGAGTGAGATCGATACCACCAAGGGCAAGCTCAAGGTGATGGTGAGTATGTTTGGCCGCGACACACCAGTTGAGCTTGATGCGCTGCAGGTCAAGAAGGTATAAGCCTCGCACGCGGTTTGCATTTGCATGAGCGATCCACTATAATAACAACGTTACGCACTCAATACCAGTAGTAATTGAGTAAAAGGAAATATAATGGCAAAAAAAGTTATCGGCAACCTGAAGCTTCGTATTCCAGCTGGCCGTGCCACCGCTGGGCCACCCGTTGGTAGCACACTTGGTCAGTGGGGCTTGAATATGATGGACTTCATCAACCCATTCAACGACGCCACCAAGGCAGATATGGGTAAGGATGTTATTGTTCATATCCAAGTGTTTGAGGACCGCACTTTTGCATGGCGCAGCCTCGGTCAGCCCGTTGATGATATGATCCGTGCTGCGATCGGTATCAAGAAGGGTAGTAGCAAGCCACACAGCGACAAGGTTGGGACGATCACCCGAGCGCAGCTTGAGGAGATTGCTCAGGCAAAAATGGAGCAACTCAACGCCATTAGTCTCGAAGGAGCTATCAAGACGGTGGCGGGTACTGCTCGCAGCATGGGCGTGGAAGTCACTGACTAATCTACTCGGCGCACATCAAAATACCTCTGCGTGCAGAGGTATTTTTGGTATAAATTGACATATTTTACAATAGTAGTTTACAATAACAGTATGCGTAAACTCCTTCTCGACAAAATCTCTATACCAATCCTTATTCTTGGCGTGTTCGTCGTTGCGGCGATTGGCTGGTGGCTGTATGAGGGGACGATTGGTAGCTTCACAACGACAATCTTCTATGGGCGCTTCGATCACGATGCAATTCGCCATATGGATGTGAGCTATCAGTCGGGGTATGCCATAGACGGCTGGGATGGCAATAATGGTATGGTTATTGGCACCATCACCGACAAAGCGACGCGCGATCGCCTACTGAGTATGCAGCCCTTTACTGATTGCCCACATGGGTGCTCAGAGTGGTACCATTACGGAGACAACCTCCCTCACCCTGAGTCGGTATTCAGAGACACCGCTATCCTTGGTAATCACACTATTCCACCAAAGAAGTTTAGTGATCAAGCTCGAGCAGCCATCAGCAGCGACAACCGCTGCGTGGCACGCTATTCGTCGAGTCATCGCACCAACGATGTATTTTGTTTTTCACCGAGCAGCGGGGCGTTTGTCTATGAGTTTGCTGAATTGAGTGGAATGTAGATAAACAGCATGCTAGTGCCAGTAAGAAAGAGAGTAATGTTGCACCGCCTTCAAATTAAGAAGCTATTATAGCACAAGAGGAAAGATTATGAGTACAAGTACATCATCCACCCACGTCCAGCAACCACAAAATATACCAGTGCGTCGCACCAAGCAGATGGTACGGCTATGGCTAATCTTTGTCATTGTTGCGCTGATATCAGAGGCGATATCATATATAGTCAATTACCCTACGACTCACTACACACGAATAGATCCAGTTTGGGCAGCTACCATAATTTTCAGTATGGATGCAGCCTGCTTTGCAGCTGGTGTGCTATGGCTTGGCCGTGGTAGTAGGCCTATTTCGCGCATCATCTATGGCTCAGCAACGTTCTTAATGGGCGCATTTGCCTTCCAGGCTGGACGTGGATTCATTCCCGCCTCAATAACCATAGCACTGAGCTTCCTTGTCGCGACGCTTGCTACCATTCCTCGCTTTCACGTGTGGCATTACAAGCAGGTAGAGATAGCTATAAGTATATTGATTATCGTTGGCGCACTTGGGCTAGCATGGGCGTTTCGTATTGTTAGTATGTATCACCCACCTCTGCAGATTCATTGAAAATAGCGATGTGATTATCCTGATAACAAACGTGGTTGATAAATCTGCAGAGATATCTTTTCAGTTATACAGCAAGTGTTAAGTAGTACTGCATTATCACGTAAAACTACTTCACTACCAACTCTAGCTAATAAGGCCTCCTTTGCGGAAGTGAAATACAACTACTAGATGGAGGCTAAGTCTGGACGACCTTCTAGTCTTTTGCGCGCCATGATCATTCTATGCATCTCACTGCCGCTTTTGCACTCGGTAATCTTTTTAAGAAAAGCTAGGTATTCTGGGTCATCGGTTTCGGGCGAAAAACGCTCTATGGGCGGCTCCTGCATTTTGCGATACTCAAGAAGCACATCGAAAGCATCATTCAAGTCAGCGAGGTCACCGTGATGATCTTGGTATCATTTGCTTTGGCTGGTGCTATAGTTTCTCGAATCGCGCTCGTCACCTTCTGACAATCTACTTCCTCAAGTGCCATAACACCCAGCAACTGTTCTTGCATTTTCTTCATGCCAATTTGCAGTTCTGTATCTTCTAGATTTACTGGTGGCTTATCGGTGAATGGTGGTATCTCGCTCATAATAACTTTTATTATTAAACGGTCAATCAATACTTACAATGTACTCGCGAGCATTTTGCTTATAGTGGTGACTAGGTAAAACAATGGGAGGCGTGTTGGCGGTATGTGATGGGCGTCTTTTATCTTGCAGTAGTGCCGACGGGGCGCGGCACCTCAAGCAGACAGGGGAGACGCTGCGCACCAACCCAGCCGACCCTGCCTTCCAAGAGCGGGTGCGGCAGGCCTACGCTGAGCTCGGAACGGTCAAGCACACCGCCCAAAAGCTGGGCGTCAGCAAGGATACGGTAAGGAAGGTGGTGCGGGGTGAGTGAGGTAACGCCGAATATGGCATATAGATCAGCGCGAGCCGTCTACCGAAGCATCTGGAAGATCGCAAACAACCATATAGTGTCATTAATCAAATTAAACAGACACTTCTACAGGCGCTTTCAAGTGCAGTTAATCGATGCGATCAACGTCGAAATACATTCTTATCCATCTCTCTCCGGATACCCATGCCCCCGCCAATACCGGTAGACAAAGGCTCCACTATCTGGATCGAGACACAAAAAGTCTCTACGGACATTGAACGTGCATGTGGCATTTGGTGCAGAGACTGCGTGGTCGACCAAAGACGATGCCGCTGAGCGAGCTGGCGTTGGCAGGTGGATTGGCCAGTTGGGTCCATAGAGCGACGCCGTACTCATGATCTCACGCAAGAAAGATTCCGTGCCGCCAGGCGCTTCTGCGCCAAGTGCAGAGAATTTATTCCATGGCATGCATCGCTGTGGATTATTTTTGTGCGCACAGTCTGAAAATATCGTAGCTACCGTCTGCGACGCTATTTCCTTCCGTTTCGTGGCATTATCGATTCTCCCTATAATCGAGCCATCGTAGTCGCTATGAAAAAGCGAGGTTCTGGCATAACCAGTGTCATACATAATTGTTGTATTCTGAGTGACGACTGGCATGACACGACGCGCAAATATTTCTCGCATGGAATCATGTGGTCGCAGCGCCGGTAAGCCGTAGGCAATGAAACCGTACCATATAGTGAGGCAACCGATGATGATGGTTGCAACTATAATAATGCGAAACAAAGGGTGAGATGAGGAATGCGGAGAAGCCATACCTAACTATGATAATAACACGATCTTGCATTCATGTCGACACTTTGTACTAGCTCACCACCTCTGCAACATAACTAAAGCATATAAAGCATAAAGTTTGCACAAAAATAAGGTAGGGCCTATTCTCCCGTTAACATACTCCACCCCAGAGTTATTATTCACTTTAGCCGTGAAAATCGGTGAATGATTTGGAGTGGTTGTCGTCGATTTTTGTTGGCTCTCTGGACACATTCTGGTCATTGGTAGGTCGCTTCCCATAGAGAGAATAGAATCAGCTATCCATCCTGAGCCGTATCCCTTGACCTTGTACCAAAGAGTGCTACTGCCGTAGGGGCCTTTGACGTAGCTACAATGATTGAATCACCAGACGCTGAGCCAGTTAGCCGTCTCCCGTCCTGGCGGGCTGTTTGTGGCTGAATCGTGATCTGATTGTGGGTAACGCGATGCACCTCGCTATGCAGGCCACATCCTGCTGCCAGGGGGCAGCCAGAGCATCCTTGCGGACTGCCGGGCACGTCCAAGGTTGGGTTCTAGAACACCTACCCTCCAGCAAAGTAGGCGGCACCTACATCGCTGACGCAGCGGCAGACAAAGCAGCAGACGCAAGTGAGTCGGCGTCCAACAGAGCGATCGAGGTGTCTGCGCTACGCCGTCTGCAACCTACTCTCGATAATCGCCACACGTCTCGCAAGCTGCTCATGCTGCGTGGTGAGCAGCCGTAGTGCACTTTTCGCTTCGAGGGCGTCTTGGTGCTGAGACTCGATGTCTTTACTGAGTGCGTCAATCTGCGTGGTCACTTCCTGATGGTTGCGGTCGATCTTTTCGTCTAGTTTTGTGAATCGGTTGTCAATCTCATTGAACTGACTACTAATAGCGTCGAAACCTTCTTCCATAGCGCTACACAGATCTTTGACTTCGCTGCGCACGTCTTTCGCTTCGCCACGAACGTCCTTTATTTCACGCTCGAGTTTGTCGAGGCGGCTATCTATAGCATCCAAACGTCCTTCGATCTTATCGAAACGCTTATTGTTTCGCTCCTCCATGGCATTGAAGTTAGTGGTTAGTAGTTCTTGTATGCGCTGGAAGTCTTTTTCAGTCATACTTCTATTTAAGTATGGTAGGATAGGAGGGTAAAGGTTAGGTGGCCGATAGTGGGTGCGGTATGTTTGGTAATACTCTGCAATATTGCTATGCTGATTTATAGATATGACAGCAGCAGAAATAACGCAACGCCAGCAGTTAGTTCGGGCAATTATCGGCTCACACGAGCTTGAAGGTGTGGCGGTTACGAATACTACCAAGCGCTTACTTGAGGCCTTTGCACGAGGAGACGTCTCGGCTGATGAGTTGGTAGCACAGGCGCAGGCTAGCCTCAACGAGGAAGGTCGGCAAGCACATTAACGGGTATGGCGTACGAGCTAGCCAATGACCCATACGTCGATCCAGCAACTGGTGTCATGCACAATCGACATGGCATTCGAGACATGGCTACTTTGGCGCGAGTCGAGCAAAACTATGCAACGCTGATGGCAACGAGGATAATGCAAGAGTGGCGGCCGAAGGCTGGGTCACCGAAGCGCAAACCAAGGCTGGTGCGTGCCAGATCGTCCAGCAGCGCAGGCGTGGCTATACGCGCAACATCTTGGCGGTCGAAGCGGAAGGCCTCGATGACGGCATCGCGCAGGGCCTCGGTATTCGCTTGCACGGTCTGCCAGATGATGGCCTTCCTGCCCTAAAATCCGGCAAAAACAAGCAAAAACCCACGTCATGGGGCTTCCATGACGTGGGTTTGAGTGTTGACTCAATGGTCGGGGTGACAAGACTTGAACTTGCGACCTCACGGCCCCCAGCCGTACGCGCTACCAGCTGCGCCACACCCCGACAACGTCTCTCATTATAGCACAACTGGCAGTGCGCACTCAAAATAACTGCTCCGTTATCTCATATTACACAAGTGTATCGTCTCATGCTACACAGCCATATGTGCTATACTAGAAAGGTTAATCAGTAATCGTGGGAGGCACCCAAGCCGCTTGCACCACAGAAAGGATACTATGGCAAAAAAAGCCGATCTGCTTGAAAAAGCAGCAGAGCTGAAACTCGATGTTTCAGAAAAAAACACTATTGCAGAGATTGAGGCAGCCATCGCTGCCGCAAACGATAAGGATGTCATTGCCCAGCGCGAAGCCACCGTGGCAAAGGCTGGTAAGCGTAGCCAAAAGGCTCTCGACGAAGCCGAAGCGAAGGCTGAGAAAGAAGCCCGCAAAGAGGCTGGCGACACAACCCCTCAGGGTGATGTCGATGCAGCTATCAAGAAAGGGCCCGCACCAAAGGTTCGCCCACTGATTGAGCGCCGCGGCAAGGCCTATCGCAAGCTAGCTGAGAAGGTTGAGAAAGACAAGGCATACTCGCTGGACGAAGCACTCCAGCTGGCAACCGAGACCAACCCTGCTAAGTTTGATGCAAGTGTTGAACTGCACGTCCGCCTTGGTGTTGATCCGCGCCAGGCCGATCAAAATATCCGCTCGACAGTCGTCCTGCCGCACGGCACAGGTAAGACTGTTCGCGTTGCCGTCTTTGCGCCAGAAGCCGAGGTTGCAACTGCTACCAAAGCAGGGGCAGACATTGCTGGCGAGGAGGCTATCATCAAGTTGCTCGACAAGGGTACGTTAGACTTTGACGTTTTGATCGCCACCCCGCAGTACATGCCAAAGCTTGGTAAGTACGCCCGTCTGCTTGGGCCAAAAGGGCTGATGCCCAACCCCAAGAGCGGCACCGTAACGACCGATATTGCAACTGCTGTGACTGAGGCAAAAGCTGGTAAGGTGGAGTACCGCGTAGACAAGCAAGCCGCGATTCACCTCAGCATCGGCAAGGTAAGCTTTGGTACAGAGAAGCTCCGTGCTAACGCCGACGCCTTCTTCACTAGCCTGCAAGCTCAGAAACCAAGCTCACTCAAGGGTGTGTATGTCAAATCCATCGCAGCTGCAACGACGATGGGACCTGGCATCAAGGTTGAGCACAAGCTCGACTAGTTAGAAAAGGTATAGCACTTGCCATAATACTGCCAGTCAGGGAAGCTGGCAGTATTATTTATGTGCCTACCTATGCATGGTATGATGGAATGAGTGGTGATACTCTCATACTATTCATTCATCACCACAGCAATGGAGGTGCTATATGAAAAAATATGTCTACTCGCTCGTTGGTAGTGTTGGTTATTTTGAGCGATTTTTGCAGCCGCAGACACCAGAGCAGGTTGCACAAAAGGTGAGCCAGGCTATTGCTGACCCAACTGTCCTTGATGGCAACCGCTGCTTTAGTATCTGTGTGTGGGCCCTGCCAGATGGTATTGCCCATCCAAAGAATGTACCAAAGGATAGCTTGGCTGATGGCTACTATATGCAATGTGCTGGGTCGAATACCGGCATGACTATAGAAGTGCGCGTGCCAGATCCAGACAATCACACAGCCCAGTATCCATATATCCACTATGTGGTCGCGCGAGAGCCAGTAGCTGATAAAGAGCGATTTGTTCCACTCACCTGGCAGCGCGATGGCGAACCATTTACGATACGCATTCATCCAGAAGAGGTATTTACGGGAGAAGAAGCTGGGCAAGTCTTTGCAGATTATATTACAAAGGGCATTATACCGTCTGAATCTGTTTTACGAAAGATTGATATATAGGGTGGGGGGTATTTTGCAATTAATATAAGGTTATGTGAATGACTCAGCACCAAGGTAACTACATCGTCATTGAGGGGATTGATGGCACGGGCAAATCGACCCAAGTAGAGCTTCTTGCCAAACACTATCAAAGTCAAGGCTACGTAGTGACAGTTGTGGAGGAGCCGAGCAGCAACGACCTAGCCCAGACCACACCAATTGCTCACTATCTCCGCACTGTTATCAAAAATGGCAATCTCCGTCGCGACCCAGAGATTAATCTCGCACTACTTAGTACTGCACGGCGCGAGCTATGGCAGCAGATTATTCAACCAGCGCTGGAGCGGGGCGAAACTGTCCTCGCGTCTCGCAATTATTTCTCGACACTCGCCTATCAGGGGTATGGCGAAGGCCTGAGTCAAGAGCATATTCGGCACATTACCGGCTTATTTACCAGCCAACGCTATCTCACCGCCAGACTATCTCATCATCCTCACGCTCAACGACGAGCAGGAACGCATGCATCGTATAAAGCAGAGAGGTGCTCTCGCGACGCTAGATACCTTCGAATCACAAGACAGCGACTTTCAGCAGCGCGTCCATGATGGCTATCGCATTCTCGCGAGAAACCACCACATTCCTACAATTCAGTGCATTCGCGATGATGGAGTGCTTAAGTCGCCATACCAGATACAGCAAGAAGTTCTATCGATCATTAATCTAAAATAATTATGCTAAATACCCTATGGGGCTATTTAGCAAGAAGTAATATTAGTAATATAACTGTACCTGACCCCCTACATAATAACCTTATATTCACACAACATAGGAGTATCTTTAGTGTGAACAGCCCAGCCTCACGCATCGCATTAGTTCATTAGTATGCATCCTGCAGAGGTCAACCCTTGTGATTTTTTGATAACTTTGCTACAGTTGTATGCACTGTGTCGAATCCAACAAAAGAGCGTACAGCTAACCCAGTAAATAACACCTTAGCGCACGAGGCAAATGCGGGCTTTGATAAAGATCGATACGATTTATACGAAAAAGCGCTCAATCTCACTAACACACCAGAGTCTAAAACAAAGCGAATTGTATCGGGCTTGAGCCTCATGCGAGACTTTGCTGGAGAGCTATTTGCAAAATATAGCAATCACAGCGCATATACTGCGTACTTATTGTATACAGCAGGCAATCGTGATGAACTGCTCAAAACAGAGAACCTTGCCAGCCTCCGCCACAAGATGCTCGAAGATCATAAAAAACAGTGGGAAGTAGATGCATATAAAAAGTTTAACCAAATCGTTTCGATGCTGCAGGATACCAGCCAGCTGTCAAGCGCCTGGAGTAAATTTCTTAATACGCAGAAGATGCCCTCTAAACCAGACACCGAGAACAAAGAGTCTCTGTACACAGCCATTACGAAAGCTCGAAAGCTCGAAAAATCAAAAGGAAGGATAAAGCCTTCCTCTGCGGAGAGTCAATATCTTACAGATGAACAGAAACAAAGTCAGCTTCTTGAGACTGCAACACACGACCGCATGCAAGCAGAGAACCTCATGCAAGAGCTCTGGCAGCAGCCAATGAATATGCTCGATCTTGATGACCTTTTAGATGCAGGAGAGAGCGTTGGGCTTTCGACAATTTTCATGGAGGCTGTCAATACACTCAACAAGCTTAACAACACTCGCTATGATACATCGGAAGCGTATGAACTAGCCTACAAGAGCGAGGCATTGCTTGCACCACTGTGCGAAATTATTGGCTTTGATGGGCTTGCAATGGCATTACGAAGTAAGGTGATATGCCTCCAACTGCGCAATACCGGCCAAGGGCATTTTGTGGATCTCGCTGAGCGCATCCTGTCGGAATTTGGCGTGCTGGGTACTACCGATACTGACAACCCAGGTCACGTCATCACTGCCGAAGAACGCAACCAAAACTATTGCAACATTACAGAAAAAATTCTCGCGCGCATGATTGGCAAAACAGACAAAAGCGGAGGTGACAGCAAGCTTGTCCTTGGCCAAGAGTCAAACCACAATATTGTGGTGGGGAACGGCAACTGTAGCTATGAGTGGCATACTGAGCTCCGAGCGGTATGGCGGCTCAAGTCTGTTGGCTCTCTCGCGCGTAAGCTCGCAGAAGCAGCAAAAAAAGCAGAGAAACAAAAGAGAGAAGAGTATCAAAAAATCCGCACCTCTATCTCACCAGACATACTGCAAGCGTATGATGACAAGATGAATAGTGTAAAAGCTAAAGAGAAAGAACGTCAGGATGGGCGAGAATTCATACCATACGAAGACTTGCAAGCATATGACGAGAACACGATAAAGATTTTGGACGATTTAAAGGCTCAATGCATCGACGAGCTCTGTGAGCAATTTGACGATATTACACCACAGACACTACGTTCATTGTCTCCACCAGAAAAAGACAGCTCGCTCGAAGTACCGTTCGATATTGATGGCATCACATTCATTACAGAGGATCGCGATGAACTGCTTGATGTGTTCTTGGATATGATCAACAATAACGATATTGTTACGCCACCACAAGATAAAGCTACGCAAAATAACAAGACTTCAACCAACGAGGATGATGACTATATTATTACCCCCTATGCTGCGCCAGGCCGAGACAAGATACTCAAGGTAGAGGGAGACACTCAATTCATCGAGGATATTAAGGCTGCATTTGAGGCTCGTTATCCGGGTACTCGTGCTGAAGAGTACATTGATTTTAAGGAAGATAACAAGAAAGGCTTTCGCGTTGCTAAGATGACAGGCCTGTATGAGGATCAGGCCTCGGGTATTTTGCCCTTTGAAGTCCAGGTCCTCACCAAGGAGGATCGCAAGGCAACACGCCATGGCATAGCAGCACATATCTTATACAAGCTTGGTAAGCAGCTTGGCTATCAGCTCCAGCCGACAGAAGAGCAGCTCACGCGCATGAGCAATCTCAACAGGCGTAAGCAAGATTTTGGCAAAACAAGCCTGCACCAACCAAGCCGAAGCCGCATCAACAATACCAATCGCAAAATCGATGCAATGCTTGCCCAAGCACAACTGCACAGCTAAGCTACTTCCTCGCTCTGTTTACGCGCCGACACAAATATTTTTCCACGCCTTGCATCCACCCACCACCATCTGCTATAATCCTTCTCAGACATTGCCAAAGACCGTAGCGGGCTGTTGTATATAACAAAGCAGCCGATAAGCATGCTACCGAGGGAATTTCGGATACGCCGTGGCCTCTTACGCCAGCGTTCTAATACGAAACTCGAGACTCGTCTTTGCAATAGTGCAGAGGCGATTTTTTGCGGCATATGTCGGACGTTAACAATGCGGTCGGATACAACAACAAACCAGTAATACTGCACCCCTTCTCGGTGTGTAGGTATTACAACTCCAAAGAAAGGATTTTATCTTATGGCAATTTCCAAAGATAAAAAACAAGCTTTGGTGGCTGAAATAAGCGAGCTTCTCGCGCAAGCAAAGGGCACTGCCGTCGCGACCTACCAAGGGACAAGTGTGGCAGATCTGCAGGCGTTGCGCCGCGAAGCTCGCGAAGCTGGTGTTGTCATTAAGGTGGTGAAGAACCGTCTCGTGCGTGTTGCCTTTGCGCAGCATGACACCTACAAAAATACCGACACTTCGGCCCTGGCTGGGCAGTTGCTTTATGCAATCTCGCCAGACGACGAAGTGATGGCAGCGAAGGTGTTGCACGAGTTTGCCAAGACGCATCCAACAGTCCAGTTGGTTGCTGGCTTTAGTGGCGAAGGTGAAGCTCTCAACACAGCCGACGTTACTGCACTGGCTGGCTTGCCAAGCAAGAATCAGCTGGTGGCCGAAGTGGTGGCACAGCTGCTCTCGCCAGTACACGACACTACCAACGCACTTTCGGGTAACCTTCATGCGTTGCTCGATGGCATCGAAGACGCCAAAGCAGCTGCGTAACCAAGCGCAGCATTGTACTAACGTTTGCACTATGCAGACAATAACTCGTGCGATAATTCTACCGCACATCATTGAAAGGAATCCATCATGGCAGATGTGAAAAAACTGGCCGAAGAACTGGTTGCTTTGACCGTTCTGGAAGTCAACGAACTCAAAAATGTCCTCAAGGACGAATACGGTATTGAGCCAGCCGCTGCTGCAGTTGCTGTCGCTGGCCCAGCCGCCGACGCTGGTGCTGCTGAAGACGAGCAGACCGAATTCACCGTCACCCTCAAAGAAGTTGGTGGCCAAAAGGTTGCCGTCATCAAGGCTGTTAAGGAACTCACTGGCCTTGGCCTGGGTGAGGCAAAGGCTTTGGTCGACAACGCACCAAGCCCAATCAAGGAAAAGGTCAGCAAAGACGACGCTGAAGCTGCCAAGAAGACCTTGGAAGAGGCTGGTGCTACCGTCGAACTGGCGTAATCACCCTACCGACCGCATTGATACCATCAGCACACCCGCTTGGGTGTGTTTTTGGTTATCCGTCGAGCTCACTGCTCCTGATTGCTGTGCGTCACTCCATATGCGTAGCGCTCTAAGCATCGTACCATTTTTACAACGAACTATTGGCTACCCCTGTTATCGCTGTGGATAACCACCAAGTGCCTTGACAAGGCCCCACCCCATCGCTATATAATGGGTTGATAACTAAGAAAACAGACAAGGAATTGCGAGAAAATATGTCTGAATTACCAGAGAAACAGGTAAAGCGATTGCGATCGCTGATTCAAGAGGCAGAGACGAACCTAGCCGCTGCAAAGGAATTATTGATGAGTATTATTGGCGACGATGGCGAAGTCGTCGTGCCAAGCAATAGTCGTGAAGAAGTGTCAGGCAAAATAGTCGAAGGTATCTTTGACGGGCAGGTAATGGTCGATGCCGATGGCAAGAATTATCCTGTGCCAGCCAATTATGCCAGCAAGTCTAAGCTGGTTGAGGGTGACAAGCTTAAGCTGACAATTGCCGACGATGGCGGCTTTATCTACAAGCAAATCAAGCGAGTGGAGCGCAAGCAGATTATCGGCACGCTCACCCAACACGATGGCGCGTACTACGTGGAAGCACAGGGGAGAGAATACCGAATCCTGCTGGCAAGTGTGACATTCTTCCGGATTGAGATTGGTCATCAGGTCACTGTCATCATTCCTGAGGATAAACCCGACGCAACCTGGGCAGCAGTAGAAGCACCATTATAAAGTTACAGCTATCAACAGCTTATATAACAGGGAACCGGGAACCCTCTTGCTCGCGCTTGGAGCTTTTTGATTCTATTGATTTATTTGCAATTACTCCTTCTGTATTTCGATCGCATCTCCATCCATTCTGCGGTATAATATAGCAAATGAGCAGAGCACTATATCGGACGTATCGGAGTCGGTCGCTTGATGAGATTGTGGGGCAGTCGCATATCACGCGGATTTTGCAGCGGGCAATTGCGAGTGGGCATATTGCCCATGCCTATCTCCTAACGGGGCCACGTGGGGTGGGTAAGACATCGATCGCGCGTATCTTGGCGCATGAGATTAACGGTCTGCCATACACCGATGAGTCAACTCATCTTGATATTATCGAGATCGACGCAGCGAGCAATAACTCTGTGGAGGATATCCGTGATTTGCGCGACAAGGTGCAAATTGCACCAACCAGCAGTCCAAAAAAAATCTACATTATCGATGAAGTTCATATGCTCAGCAAGTCGGCCTTTAATGCCTTGCTCAAGACACTAGAGGAGCCACCCGAGCACGTCGTCTTCATTCTTGCGACGACCGACACCGACAAGCTCCCCGCGACGATCTTGAGCCGGGTGCAGCGCTTCAATTTCCGAGCAATTAGTCCGCGTGATGCAGCCAAGCATTTGGCGTTTATTGCCAAGCAGGAGAAGATTGCCATTACACCCGATGCACTGGAGCTGATTGCGGAGCAGGGGAAGGGGAGCTTTCGAGATAGCATTAGTTTGCTCGACCAACTGCGCTCACTAAGTGATGAGACAATCGACCGCGCGATGGTCGCAGAGGTGCTGGGCCTTGCGCAGGATGAGCTAGTAGAGGGGCTGCTGGCTGCTTATGCTACGGCAGATATTGGTCACGCCGCCCAGCTGATCGATGAGGCTGAGGCGGCTGGCACACCGGCTGAGCTTCTTGCCGAGCAGCTGCTTGGTATCGCGCGCCAACGCGTTGTAGAGGACGCAGCACTGTTGCCATTACTCGATAAACTACTGGCCGTACCGCGAGCCGGTTGGCCGCGCATTGCGCTGCTTACCGCTCTTGCAAGCCGGGCAGCGCCACCAGTCGCAGCACCTCATCGTCAGTCATCGTCCGCTACCGTCAGTGAGCCAGTTGCGCCATATACCCACTCACCAGCTGCACCATCACCGCAAGCATCTCCTGTAGCTCCTTCTTCAGACCCTCACCGTCAAGAGACAAATGGTGCGGCAGCATCATCGGCTGGTCAATCTGGTACGCCAAGTGCTTCCGCTACTGACCATACACCAGCCAAGCAACCAAGCGTTTCTACAGCAAACGATGAAACGCCCGCAGCAAGTTCCATGCCAATCGACTTCCCATGGGAGCAGTTTCTCGATGCGGTCGGAGCAGTCGGAGCGCGCACGTACCTGACTAAAGCAGGGCACGCGTTTGACGGCCAGACACTAACGATCTACGCTGGCAAAAAATTCGCCAAAATGCAGATCGATCGCGCCCTCCCCACGCTCAGCGCAGCACTAAATCGCCTTGGTATTACTGCAGAGATTGCCGTCTTAGCTACCAGCAAGCCGCCCAAAGATCGCCAAAAAGCCGCCATTCTTGCTATGATGGGGGGAGGAGAAGAAATTACTATCGATGGCTGACCAATCACCCCAACCAAAAGGCAAAGTACCACCACAAAGTCTCGATGCTGAGATGAGTTTGCTTGGTGCGGTACTTATCGACGAAGAAGTTTTGGCCGATGCCAGCGAGCATGTCGGCGCAGAAGACTTTTATGATAAGCGTCACGCGATGATCTTTGGGGCAATGATGCGCCTCTACGAGCGACACAAGCCAGTCGACCTCCTTACCCTAACTGATGAATTACAAAAAAAAGACCAGCTTGCCGAGGTAGGTGGTTCAGCCTACCTGACTGAGCTAACCAACTACGTCCCGACCGCAGCCCACGCCAGTAGCTATGCCGAGATCGTCGCCCAAAAAGCAGTGCGGCGACGGCTCATTAAAGCCAGTGCCGATATTAGCCAGCTTGGTTTTGATGAAAATACCACCACTCAAGAGCTGCTCGAAAAGGCCGAGGCAGAGCTCTTTAGTGTGTCTGACCAGTCACTCAAGCAAGACCTCGTGAGCCTAGAGAGTATTCTCACCGATAGCTTCGACCGTATTGAAGAGCTGCACCGCAACAAAGGGCAGCTGCGCGGCATTCGCACGGGGTACCGCGACCTCGACACGATGACGGCTGGCCTGCAGCGCTCCGACCTTATTATTATCGCAGCTCGCCCCGCCATGGGTAAGACGACACTGGTGACAAACCTCGCCTACAATGTCGCAACGATCGAGAAAAAGCCTGTTCTCTTTTTCTCACTCGAGATGAGCAAGGAGCAGCTCACCGACCGCATGCTCGCTGATGCCAGTGGTGTGGATAGCTGGAATATCCGCACTGGTAACCTCAGTGATGATGACTGGGCTAAACTCTCCGAGGCGATGGGTGAGATGGCCGAAGCGCCAATCTTCATCGATGATACGCCAGGCCTAAGCGTCCTCGAAATGCGTACCAAGGCACGGCGCGCCATGCACGACCAGCAGCTTGGGCTGGTGATCGTCGACTACTTGCAGCTGATGCAGGCTAATGGCAACCACAATGGCAACCGCGTCCAAGAGGTGAGTGAGATATCGCGCGGGCTCAAGCTGATTGCTCGTGAGCTCAATGTACCGGTTATTGCTCTGAGCCAGCTGAGCCGCTCGGTGGAGTCACGCACCCCGCCGGTGCCACAATTAGCCGATCTGCGTGAATCGGGCTCGATTGAGCAAGACGCCGATATCGTCTCCTTTATTTACCGGCCTGGCTACTACGAGCCAGACAATCCTGAGTTCCAAAATATCACCGATCTCATCATCGCCAAGCACCGCAATGGCCCAGTGGGCAAAATCCAACTCTACTTCCACCCCGAGCGGCTGCGCTTTATGAGCCTCGACAGGCGGCACGATTGATGTTATGCTATAACCATTATACATAGGAGAGCCGTTGCAATGGCAGCCCACACAACATCATCACGCGTACAATCCACCGAAGAATCACCCTCTTCCTCATTATCCTGCCCACCACTGGTCCGCTATGCGATGGTTGGTGGAGCATTTGGCCTCCTTGGTACTGCTGGGTGGCTGATATATCTTGGCTGGATGTTCGCAGTTTTTCTCTTTACACCATATTTTTTGTTACATATTAGCTTGGTAACTCTTTTCTGGTGGTTGAGTATTACGCTTATTATCGAAGGAATTGCAATTATTCGTACATACGCCGGCCGTGGTAACCAGCGTTATCGCGAAGAGGGATTTTGGCTCGCCTTGGCACTGTTCTTTCCATTACTGATAGCGGGTGAGGCCGTCTATAATGCTTTGTCTGCGCAGCAAATTCATGTGTTTTCGTCAAGCCCACAGTTGTGCCTTTTCGGCATTATGGTAACTACTCTGAGTGCTGTGTGTATGTGGTATTCGATGGGATACTCAGCACTAATACACAGCAAAGCTGCGCGAAAAAGACTTTTAGGTTTTTAGACATACCACGCTTCATGAGCCTCGACAGGCGACATGATTAATGCTATGCTATAGCTATTACACATAGGAGGACCGCAGCAATGGCAGCTCGCACGACATCACCACATACACAACCCACTAAAGAATCGTCTTCGCCTTCACCGTCCTGCCCACTACTGGTCCGCTGTGCGATGGTCGGTGGAGCACTTGGCCTCCTTGGTACTGCTGGGTGGCTCATCTATCTTGGCTGGGCAGTAGCAGTCTCTGCCATTGGGCCGTTTGCATTCCTGATTTGGATAGAGTATGTCGTCGTAGGTTTATTCTGGATACTCGGGATTGCCCTCATTATTGAGGCAATTGCGCTAATCCATACTTACACCCGTCGCTCGGGGCAGCGCTACCACGAAGAAGGGTTTGGGCTCGGCGTTACACTGCTCTATCCACTGCTCGCAGGTGTCGAGATAGGGTACAGAGCACTCATACAAAGCCAATCACAGCAGGATATCATGGCATTTGTCAATCCTCTCGCGGTACTGATGGGTATTATCATGATCACGCTCGGCGCAATATACCTGTGGTATCAGTTGGGACGGTCAGCATCAATGCGGCAAGCGAATAATGAAGCTGTGTCACTCACATAAACGCTATTTATGGTATCGAGTGAGTTCATCCGTCGAGCTATGCTATAATACAACCATAAACACCGTAGTGCAATGAAGGAGATTCTATGGCCGTAGCTCAAGCAACAACCACAACGACCCAGACGCCGCGCAGAATCATCGAGCGGCTCGCTATCATTCTTGCCTGCTGCGGGATTATCCTTATCGGCGTCTTTCTCGCTTTTGTTGAAGCAATGGGTATTTACATCACGTCAACTGGCTTTGAGAGGATAGAGCCACATGAGTATATCACCATGTTCATTATGTTTGTTTATGCAATCAACCTCGCCGTGCAAGCCGTCTATGTCATTATTCGCACGTTGCGTTCAGCGATTGCGCCGTATCGTCAGCAAGCGGTAGCATTCGTGGCCATCCTTGGTTATTTTGTTGCATTGGCTGCTGTGCATCTCTACCATCACTATTTTGTTCAAGATGGATTCGGCCCACACACTTTTCTTCAGACGACGGCTGGTGCTGCTCTTGGCCTGGCTATCTCTGGTCTTGGCTCGCTCTATCTGTGGTATGTGGTGCTGCGAACACGCAAAGGGCAGGCGGTTCGCTCTTGAGCACCCCCGCAAACTCGGGTATAATAGGGCAATATGGCAAAGCAAGTTGTCGACTACCATTTGTACCGCTGGCGGTATAGCCTCGGCTATGGCTTTGTAGTGGTAGCAATTATTGCGGCAGTTGTGCTGGCTGGGCTGTTTATCCCCGGTGAGTTGCGGCAGGGTGAGCTCGATAGCGCACTACAAAGCAGCCAATTATCCTTCCAGAATCTTACTCCTGCTATGGTTATCAATGCGCCATATCATGGCTTGCAAAAATTAAGCTTTGCAGTACTCGGCGTGACACCACTGTCGGTGAAGCTACCATCTATGGTAATCGCCTTGATGACAGCGCGTGGGCTACTTCTTCTATTTCGCTCCTGGTTTTCCCGGAACATTGCGCTTATTACAACGATCCTCGTGACGATGACGGCGCAGTTTCTTTTCTTGGCGCAAGATGGCACGCCAGCTATACTCTTTAGCTGCCTCACTGTGTGGCTGCTCTATGCTGCAACGCGTGCCATTCGGACGAAGAAGTTTCTCTCCACCCTCTGGAAAGTGACGGCCTGCGTACTGGCGGCACTCCTGCTGTATGCGCCACTTGGTATCTATGTCGTTATTGCCCTTGGGATTCTGGGGGTGTCTCATCCACACGCTCGTTATACAATTCTGCGCGTGCAGCGCAGCCGCCTTGCTCTGGCAGCCGTCATTGGCCTCGTGGCGATGCTGCCACTTATCTACGCAAGCATCACTAACCATGATGTACTCAAGCAACTCTTTGGCTTGCCGCTCGAACCGATCAATGTGGGAGCAAACCTTCGCCACCTTGGCGTCACACTCTTTGGGCTCTTTGCGTCGAATAAGTCATACCTCGTGCAGCCATTGTACTCGGTCGGTATGATCTTAATTATGCTAATTGGTCTTGCCTCGCTCCTGAGCCACTACTATACAGCACGCAGCTACGCAGCGCTCCTGGTGGGGCTGCCGTTACTGGGCGTGGTGATTAGTAATCCACAGCTGGTGACCTCGCTCTTTCCGGTGGTAGCGATCATCATTGCATTTGGCGTGGCGTGGCTGATTAACCATTGGTACCAGATGTTTCCGCGCAACCCATATGCCCGGGTGGCTGGGCTGCTGCCTATGACGCTCTTGATTGGTGGGCTTACCCTTACTGGTATTGGGCGCTATGCCGAGACGTATCGCTATAATCCAGATGTTCTTGCTCACTACTCGAGCGACGTCAAGCTTCTTAACGACCAACTCCAGGGTGACAACGTGCGCGTCGATCGCCCTATGACGCTTGCCGTGACTGAGACGGAGCGACCAATGTATGACATGATTGCCCGCTATAACGACCGATTGCGTGTTGTTACCACTGTGCCCGAGCAGCAAACTGTCTTTACTGCAACGCGTGCTTACCACCAGCAGCATCGCGACCTAACGCGCCCAGCGCATATTATCACCAATGCACGTGCACACGACAGCAATAGGTTTTATCAGTACGAGCCACTATAGGCGTCGTGGGGCGTTTGTCAGTAGACCGCTCATCCCCCTGGTTTAGAAGAGTTATTATTATTTCATCTGCATTGCTTGATAGAGCTGCACCCATTGCCTAGGCTGGAGTTCTGATGGCTTGCGCTCAGGGTTAATGCCAAGCTGGGCTCGCGGCAGGGCAGCGAAGCGCCGCGGCTCGGCGTAGTGCTGCGCCACAAACTGGCTGTACGCTGCCTGCTGATTGCGGGGCAGCCAGGGCTCGGTGCGTGGCAAGAGCTCAAGCAATACCGTATCGACAGCAGGTGGTGGTGTAAAATCTGTCCGGCGCAAGCGGTAGCGGATCCGCGCCTGCCACCACGGTGCCAGCTGAGCGCCCAGTGCCGCCGTAAAGTGGCGGTCACTTGGCACAAGCTTCGACGCAAATTGGTGCTGGACGATAAGATAGATCGCCCGTGGTGGGGTGGAAGCAGTGGTGAGCATCCGCACGATATCGGCACTGAGCGCAAAGGGGATATTAGCAAATACTTTATATGGCTCAGTAGGAAGCGTAAGCTGGCGGATATCGGCCGCAATGATGCGGACATGTGACATGGCTGCGGTATGCCTGCGCAGAGCATCGAGCGCACGTGGCTCATTCTCGACCGCTACCACCTGCTGGCAGCGCCGCGCTAAGGCGCTTGTAATGACGCCGCTACCTGCCCCGAGGTCATAAACCGTATCGCGCCGGCGGATGGTACTGTGGCCCAGTAAGATAGCCGCCACGCGGGGGCTACGCAAAAAATGTTGGCCATAGCTGGCAACACGTCGTTTCATACTGCTAGTGTAACAGACCAACCTATGTGTCGTAAACGCGCATAATCTCGCCTCGGCCTATTCCGTCAGCAAGCACAAGCGTGTATACTAGAAACAATGGATACGAATGGTGGGATGACGATGCGCTACCGGCAAGCGGCCTATTATACTGTGCTAGCACAGCGTGCACTCTGGCGCACACTGCCAGCTGGCCAGCCGTTACAGCCAAGCGATATAAAGCAGCTTTACTCGGATGAGCTCCGGGCAGCGCTTGCGGCAGACTTCGCGCTGAGCTTTAGCTTGGCTCAGATTGCGGAGTATGCTCAGTCGGGTGGCGCAGCGCCACTTATTATTACCGATCGCGAGCGATGGGCGGCAGCGCGCGCTCATGCGCTCGTCTATGATATGGTGCAACCTGGCTGCGATATTGCTCGCTCGCAAGCGGGGATTGATGCGCTCTGCACGTTAACACACGACCCGCAAACTTCATTGTCTGATGCAATACATCTCTGTGACGCTCGTCTTGGTGGTGCACTCGCTCAGGCAAGCGGCAGGGTACTTGGCCAGCCAGAGCAAATGATCTATTGTTTGATCGATAGCGTGGTTGCCCAAGACGATACCCCATGGCACCTGGCGAAGCTCCTTAGCCCAGCGACTGACGGCACGATTATCCCGATCATTCAGCTACGGCCCAGGACACTGCTCGCCACGCTTTCCACCTACGAGCTGCTTGCGCTTTTTATTGGCTATGGGTATGAGCCGCGAATCGTTGACTGTACCACAGCCGGCCCGCGCCAGCCAGATGCAAACTACACTGCTGCGCTCGCCTGGGCAACTGAGTGCACTGCTGCTTTGCGCCAGCCAGCCCAGCCACGCCCACACAAAGCCCGTCGACCACTGTTGCTTGTGTGTACTCCAGAACAGCTTGAGACGTTACTCGCTGAGCACGAAGCACAAGAGAACGCGCCCACTCCAGCCGAACATGATAATGGCGACGTTCAGCCATCAAGCATTGCCCGGGCGCAGGCAGCGCTTGCTCACCGCAAAGCAGATGATACTGACTCGAGCCAGGCACGCACGCAGGCATGGCTTACTCAGGTGCTTGCGTGGTGTGAGCCAGAGAATCTATTTGACGCAGCAGGCAATCTCACGTTTGCCGAGACGAAGGCTCTGCCGCACACGGCTGCGGCTCATGCTGATAATGACTCCTCCTTAGGTGCAGCAGCTCAGCTCACCGCTACGCAGCCCGCCCTGTCAGCCACACGACTACGCCAGCCAGCTATTGAGCCTTATGCGGTCGTCGCAACGCCACCTGGCACGCAGCGCAGCAATACGCTCTCCGGTGTTAGCTCGTATCTGGCTGATCTTATTAAGGATGCGGCGCCAGATAGCTTCCGGCTTTTTATAAGTCCGTCGCTGCAGAGCAGTACGCTTGCTCAGCGTTTTGCATCACACCCGCGAGCCTGGCAGTGGGGTAGTCAGCCCGGTGCAGCACCACATGCGTCAGACGGCCATATGATGAGCTACCCAGCAGCACATGCGTTACGCGGTATGCAGCTTGGCTATCTGGAGCAGGGGAGGCAAAGCGTCTTCGTTGGAGCGTCTCTGCATGAGGACATGAGCGCCACAAGTCGCTCGTATACCGCAGCTCTATCGAGCCAGCCACGCGGCACATCGCTACCGAGCCTCAATACCATCCTCTCGCACCAGAGTGCTAAACAAGTAACCAATGCGCTTGATCAGCGAGATGCCCCCACGACGGTATACTTCCCAGCCGATAGCAACTGCGCGGTGGTGACGCTCGATATGATGCTGTCGAGCACGCAGGTGATCAATGTGCTGCATGCCAGCGATACCACGCAGCCTACCTGGCTCACCACTAAGGCGGCTCGAGCTCAGATGCATGCGGGGCTTGCTACGTGGAACTTCGCCAGCCACACGAGCCCAGATATTGTACTTGCCGCGTGTGGCGACGTTGCTACCACAGAGGTATTGGCCGCTATTGAGCTCATCGCGCATTCTTGCCCAGCTGCTCGGGTGCGCTGCGTCAATATCTCGAGCCTCACGCCACGTGGCTTTGGCACGCTGGCTCAACCTGTCTCGCGGCGAACGCTCGCGCGCACCGTGACGACAACCAAGCCAGTGATTATCGCCTACCCGGGCGAAGAGCGCTCCCTTGCGGCAACGCTCTTTGCTTATGGGGTCGATGGTCGGCAGTTTGCTATCCATAGCTTCGGCCTGGCACCTTGCGGCGACACGCTCATGACGAGCCTCATTAGCCAGCAGGCTAGCCGCTATGATCTTGCTATTGCCGCCGCAACGTGCCTTAGCGCAACAGGCGTTATCTCTCCAGACGATGCCCAGCGTCTCGCGGGGCATTGCCACGCAGCGATTGAGCAGTGCCTCGCCCACGCACGCGAGCACCACACCGACCACCCAATGGTCACCACCTGGCAGTGGCAGCAAGGGCAGTAGAGAAGCCCCGTGCACCACTCATCGATACCGCCATCACCTCGCGACACATGGTATACTAGACTATAATGAGAAAACCAACATTCGCAACAATCCAGCTCGAAAAGATCGTCGGTGGTGGGCAAGCCCTTGGCACACTTGACGATGGTCGCAAAGCCTTTGTCTGGGGTGGGTTACCGGGCGAGACCGTCACTATCCGCATCACCAAGAAGAAGTCGCACTTCGTCGAAGGGGTGGTGACTGAGGTGCTGACTGCTTCGCCCGAGCGTATCACGCCGCGCGACCCCGAGAGTTACCTCAGCACCAGCCCATGGCAAATTATGCCGCTGGCAAGTGAGCAGCATTATAAGGCAGCGCTGATCGAGGAGGCCTTTGAGTTGCACGATATTGTCTTGCCAGAGCCAATTGACGTTTTTTGCGATGACGTACCCTATGGCTATCGCAATAAAGTTGAGCTCAGTTGGTATAGCGACAGTGCGCCAGATGGTACCGAGACGCTCGACCTCGCGTTCTTTCGGCGGGGAAGCAAGGGTAAAATTGTCGTTGACGGGACGAGCTTAGCTCGGCCAGAGATCAACCAACTCGCCCGGCAGGTGCGCGACCTGCTGCGCACCAAGCAAGTAACGGCGCGCCAGCTCAAGACGCTCCTCATCCGCTGCGACCAAGCGGGTAACTGCGTGTGGCAGCTCTATACCAAAGACCGCCTGGGAGATGTTATAAGCCCAGACGAAGCCACCATGCTGTCAGCCCAGGGCGGCGAGATCATCTACTCCGACCCTCGTTCGCCAGCCAGTCGGATCACCGAGCGCCTAGCATGCTTTGGCAATCCTGTCTTACAAGATACTATCCTTGGGGTGCCGTTTCGCTACGCCACCGAGGGGTTCTTCCAGGTTAATCTGCCGGTCTACGAGCAAGCACTGCGTGATATGCAGCGGTTCGTCCAGGTGCAGGATGACACGTCCCGGCCTACGCTCGACCTCTATGCTGGGGTAGGGACGATTGGCCTCACGATTAGCAGTGATAACGTTACGCTCGTAGAGATCAACGCCGATGCGGTGCGCGAGATGCAGCGTAATATCCAGCAGCTAGGCCGCACAGGCCAGGCTAAGGCCGTTCTCGCGCCCAGCGAGCAAGCACTGGAATATATTACTCGTGATGCGCTCATTATTCTCGATCCACCACGCGCTGGCCTTCACGCCGATGTCATCGCCAAGCTCCTCACCGCCCAGCCACAGCGCATTCTCTACCTCAGTTGCAACCCTGTCACTCAAGCACGCGACGTGGCACTTCTTGCTACGCACTATGGCATTGCCTACCACCGAGGCTACAACTTCTTCCCTCGCACGCCGCACAGTGAGCATTTGGTGGTGCTTGACCGGCTTACGTAGATAAATTTGTGCATACTTATTGACACACTCGCCATATATTGATATATATATTAGCTTTTGAGTTATCCTGCTCAGAAGCTTCCATGACAAGCAGAGAGGTTGTGAGCAAAATGGCTCAGCTGATCCCTGTAGCAGTCCTCCGTGAATACCAGATGGATGAGGAGAACTATCTGAGGAGCCAGATGGCCTACCATCGCAAGCTTCAAAGAGCGGGACATCCCGCATATCGTCGAGCGATTTACCAGCGAAGTAGGAGATCGCGATGTGCGAGATTGTGTGCTATGTCTCTACATTCTTGAAGATTTAAGTATCATCAAGGATAGTGACAGCTGCACACAGGCTTTACGCCACGCGCTACAGCAAGTCGACTCACGTGTCACTGATGTCTATATTGGCTCCAACCGAGCATACGGGACATCCTATGACGCAGACTTTCGGACATGCAACGTTTTTGTTGCCTTCGGATCAGGAGAGGAGGAATCAGCGGGCTAGCTACCCGCGCGAACCTCTGACTCGCCTTTCTGCTTGTCATGCTCGCCCTGTGAGGAGCATTTGGTGTTTCTCAGAATGACGCCATGCTCGTACACTCTCTGCATAATTTCATCGAGATTGTCCGGAATGTAGCGATCTGGCATGTCATTGAAGGGATCGTCTGGCGATGGTGCCGATTTGTTACCGGAGGAATTATCGCTCAAAGGTGGTCGCCGCCTTTGTGTTGTTCGTGTTCTCGCTAGTTATTCATTTCGTTCTTGATCGCACGTTCGAAGAATCTTGTCACTCAAATCCATAATTGTCTGTCGATCTGCAACACCCATCACTTCCTGCATCCAGCGCCACCCATCCTTATTGGGCGCGTAGTCACCCATCGTGAGCTCATCAATAGCGCTTGTAAGTTCGTGCCATTCTTTTACTGTTAGAGTGACGGAAACTAGCCTATCGAGATCGTGATTTTTTACTGGGTTTGACACTGGATCAGTGGATGACATATGAACTCCTTTATGGTGTTAGCGTTACACTAAACATATCTCGACTTGTATTTTAAATCAAGCGTGATTGTTGTGGGTGGATGAATCTAGAATGTGGTGATCATATTTGCTACTGTTTGAAGATAGTCTTGTTCAGTATGGTACTTTCTTTCAATAACGCCATACTCGTAGATTCGCTGCATGATTTCGTCAAAGTTGTCCGGAATGTAGCGATCTGACGTGTCATCGATGAAATCGTGCGGTGATGGTGTACTTTTCCGTTCTTCCGCACGCCCCCTGCGGTTCCATGAATTGCTACCCAAGATAGATAGTCGTCAAAGTTGTCAGGGATAAGGCTGTCAGGAGCATTACTAAGATCAATTTTGTGATCCCGATCGTTAGATTTCCTAAACTTAACCAACGAAGTCTCATTTCGTTGAGATACTTAAAGAAAAAATGCATCTTGAGGGGCTGATTGTTGAAATATCTATCTACACGTCAAGACTATGTTCGATAGGTATCCTTTATTTGTCGCTAGGTGAGGTGGGAGCATCTCGAAATTGTCTCAGTTTTTCGAACAGGTCATGATAATAGTCTACAGGCGGAAAACCTAGCACATTCTCCATCCATTTCCATTCCTCGTCGGCAGGCGCATAGGGGCCAAGCGTGAGCTCAGTAATAAGTTCCATTAGCCTGCTCACTTCTTCATTCGTTAGCACAAGCGTCACAGGCTCGTCTAACATTTTGCGTATGACCTTATCGTATCTATCCGTATTATTCGACATAATGGCCATTCCTTTCCGATGGCTAGTTTATTGTGTTAATTCTAATAAGTACTATGATCCCCGTTACTGCAAGTACGTATGCCAAACTAATTACTTTGCGCTACTCAACACGGGATGGCACTGCAAAGCGCCGGCTCACACGCCACGCCCACCACCACTGCAGTATGGTTACTGGAATAATAATGACAATGCTAGGCCAGAGGAGGAGTAGGTTTGGTGGGGTGAAGTCAAAGAATTGGCGGAGCGGGATGATGCCAAAGCTCACCACTGTTACGAGCAATACCGCGAGCATGTAGAGCGTGCGGGCAAGGTGGGCCCGCTTATCGAGCTGGATGCCAAGCATGCGGCCAGCCAAAAATACCAGATACACACCGTAGAAGGTCGCTACCAGCACCGTCATCGTTGCTACCTCGCCAAGGCGATCTGGGTAGAGTGTGCGGCCAAGCCAATACACACTAGCGACCGTTAGCCCTGTGAGCACTGCAATTGGTGCCACCGCCAGCAGGGTGTCGTGCCAGAAGCGCCGCGGGTCAATCCGGTGCCGCGGTGAGGGCGGAAAGAGCGTCCACATAATGGTCGGCATCGTCACGAGGAAGATATTCATAAAGGTAAGATGGCGCGGCGCATATGGGTACATAATGCCAAGGGTGAGAGTAATCGCCAGTAGCACCACACCATAGATGATCTTGTGGAAGAAGAGCACACCGATAAGCTCGATGGCCTGCATGATGCGATTACCCAGCTGCATCCCCAGTGGCAATGACGTGAAGGAATTGTTGAGCAAGATGATATCGGCAACGCGCCGGCTGGCCGGTGCACCGGCATACATCGCCACGCCAAGGTCGGCTCGCTTGAGCGCCAAGGCATCATTGACGCCATCGCCCACCATGCCAGTAAATCGCCCTTGGTCTGAGAAGTGGGCGATGAGCCGCTCTTTTTGCTCGGGCAAGACACGGGCAAAAATGGTATGTGTATCAGCCGCCTGAGCAAAGGCTGCATCATCCAGCTGGGCAAGCTCTGCCCCGGTAATAGCTGCCTCAGGCCGATCGATCCCCGCTGCCTTGGCAATGTAGCTGACCGTCCGCGGGTTGTCTCCACTAATAACGCGAATCGTCACTCCTTGGCCTTGCAAAAACTGCACCGTATCAACCACGCCATGGCGCAGGCTGTTGCGCAGGACAATTGCCCCCAGCGGCTGACCCGAGCCAGCGGTGAGCTGCTTGAGCGGCACGGTACTGTCGGCAAAGTGAGCCAGCAGGAGAACACGCAGGCCATCATTTGCCCAGGCGTCGATCTGAGCTTGCTGGGCTGGTGAGAGCGGGGCAAGCCGTGCCACAAACTCTGGTGCGCCCAGCATCAGCGTCTGCACTGTGCCATCAATCTCGGCCCGCACCCCTGCCATTTTCCGGCTCGATGAGAACGCCATCACCTCTTGAACGTGGGCGGCGAGTGCCTGGTGCGCAGCAAGAATTGCCTGGCCGGTGGCATTACCCCCACTGGTTTCGTGCGCAACCAGGGCAGCGTACTGGGCGACCATCTCGTCATTAGCCGATGCGTCAAACGACGCAGCGTGCTCGAAGGTCACGTCGTCGCTCGTCAAAGTACCCGTCTTATCCACACAGAGCACGCCAAGCAATGCCATTGCTTCAATCGCTGAGAGCTTCTGAGGTAAAACCTTAGCCTGAGCCAGGCGCAGTGAGCCAAAGGCAAGCAGGAGCGAACTCGCCAGGAGCAGCCCCTCCGGCACAACGGTAATCGCCGCAGTGATAATCGTCTTGAGAATACTCACAGCTTGCAACCCCGCAACATGATAGCGCGCGAAGATAAGCAGCGCCAGCACCACTGCGCCATAGGTCAGGACGGTAATAGCCCGCTGGATAGCTCGCTGGAGCGGTGTGGGCTGCGGCGCGTATTGCTTGAGCACGGTGCTGATTGCACCAGCCTTGGTGGCGCTACCGACTGCCGTGACGCGAGCGTGGGCTGTACCCGCTACTACTGTTGTGGCTGCGTAGATGGTATCACCGGGTGCTTTGTCTACCGCGGCAGATTCACCCGTGAGCATGCTCTCATTTACCTCCAGGCCTTTTGCATCGAGCACGACACCATCGGCGGGTAGCTCATCGCCAGTGTGCAGGGCAAGGGTATCGCCAACCTGCAACGCATCGTAGAGCACCTCGGTGATTGTCCCATCGGCCTGGACAACGCGGGCACGCGGCGCGCTCATGAGCTCAAGCTTGCGCAGGGCGCGCTTAGCCCGAATCTCTTGCACGGCACCAATCAGCGAATTGACCATAATGACAAATGATATAAACCAGGCATCGCGATACTCCTGCACATAGACTAGCGCCATAGCAAGAAGCAAAATCGCCAGCACGATGGGCGAGGCAAAGTTGCGCCGGATGATTGCTAGATAATCCTTCATATCGTTATTTTACCTCTCCTCGATGATATTGACACTTGGCAGCAACGCGCCAACCACTGCGCGCGTCGCTATCTGCTTGATAAATATGGCCGTCCTTCACCTCATCAACCAGGATGAGGGCTGGGTTGTATGGCGCAAGCGTGCGATAGTACATGATGTCGCGATCGGTGATGCGCCCAAACCCGGGGAAGATCTCACGAAATTTCTGCCGGCCAAATTCGTCAAAATACTCTGGCTGACCCCGTGGCGGGAAGAATGTCTCAGCGCGCAGACCAATTCGCACCGCGATCTTCTTCACATCGCCAAGCAGAAGGCGCGATGGCCCATAGACCAAGCAATAGAGCTGCCCATCTGTCGCAAAAAACACTGATGCCTTGGCGGCAAGCCCCGCGGCAATATTGCGCGCCACCACGCGATCGATCACCAGCTGCACCCCAAAGCGGGCGGCGAGCGCCTTTTGCACATATGCAACATCCATGTGGTTACCAAAGTCCATGACAATTATTATACCGGAATCTCGGCCAAGCCGCTAGAGTCGAGGCGGTGAGTGTGCGATAATGGAGACATGCCTCAACACGAATTTTCGACTCGATACACGCACCTCAATAACCAGCAGCGCGCTGCTGTCGATACGATCGATGGGCCACTGCTCGTTGTGGCTGGCCCCGGTACCGGCAAGACAGAGCTGCTCAGCATGCGCGCCGCCAACATCCTGCGCCAGACGGACGTGTTGCCTGAGAATATCCTCTGCCTCACCTTTACCGACAGCGGGGCAGCCGCGATGCGGCAGCGTCTGCGCAGTATTATTGGGGCAGATGCTTACCGCGTCGCTATCCATACCTTCCATAGCTTTGGCGGTGAGGTGATAAATCACCACCGGGAGTATTTCTACCATGGTGCATCACGTAAGCCTACTGATGAGCTTGGCAGCTATGAGATTTTGCGCGGTATCCTTGGCAAGCTCGATCACCATAACCCGTTGAGCAGTAAGCAAAATGGTGAGTTTACCTACCTGCAGGACATTAGCCGCAGTATTAGCCAGCTCAAGCAGGCTGGTCTGAGTAGCGCAGAGCTTCGGCAGGTTATCGATGCGGACGAGGCGCTTCTAGCGGCCGTCGAGCCATGCCTCAGCGAGGTCTTTGCCGCTGGGCGGATAAGCAAACCGATGGCGGGCAAGCTCGCCCCGTTGGCGGGCGAAGCAGCTCAGCTGCCACTGCCGCCGTTGCCACCCACCATTCCACCACTAGCCGATAGCTTCTCGCTCAGCCTGGCTCGAGCGATCGATGAGACGCTTGATAGCGGCAAGACCACACCGCTCACTGCCTGGCGCAACCACTGGTGTGAGAAGGATGCTACTGGGAATTATGTCCTGAGAGATCGCAAGCGCCTCGGTAAGTTGCGCGCCCTTGCTGAGGTCTATGATGCATATCTCACTGAGCTGAGCGCGGCTGGTCTATATGACTACGATGATATGATTCTCCAGCTCGCTCAGGCGCTCGATGCCCAGCCTGAGCTGCGCGCTAATCTTGAGGAGCAGTACCAATACATCATGGTGGATGAATTCCAAGATACCAACCTCGCACAGCTGCGCATCCTCTTTTCGCTGACGAGTAGCCCGGTCCACGAGGGTCGCCCCAACATTATGGCAGTCGGTGATGATGACCAAGCAATCTACAGCTTCCAGGGAGCAGATGTCAGCAACATCCACCGCTTCCGGAGCCATTACCGCGATGTGCAGCTGATCGCCTTGACGGATAATTACCGCTCGAGTAATGCCATCCTTACGCCAGCCCGGGCTGTTATCACTCAGGGGAGTGATCGGTTAGAGGCGGTACTTCCCGAGCTCGATAAGACACTTACGGCCCATCACCAGCCTACTCAGACTGCCATCAGCCTAGCCGAGCTGCCCACCAGCCTAGCCGAACGCCAATGGCTGGCGCAGCAGATTCGCCAGCAGATCGACAGTGGCACGCCGCCCGAGGAAATTGCCGTCCTGGCTCGGCGTCACCGCGAGCTGGTGGCGCTGGTGCCCCACCTTCAGGCGGCAGGTATTGCCATCAATTACGAGCGGCGCGACAATATTCTTGATAATCCTGTCATCCAGGTGCTCGAGCTGCTCGCGCGGGTCATCGAGGCCATAGCAGCAGGGGAGTTTCCTATGGCCGATAGCTTGCTATCAGAGCTGGTGGCGCACCCAGCCTTTGGTTTTGCCAGCCAGGATATTTGGCAGCTCAGCCTCCAGGCGTGGCGCAACCGCCAAACGTGGGGCGAGACGATGATGGCAAGCCCGACCTTCCAACCCTTGATGGTGTGGCTCATCCATATGGCGTGGCAGGCGCAGCATCAACCGCTTGAGATGGTACTCGATGATTTGCTTGGTGTCCCGCAGCCAGCCGATAGCCAAAAGACCCAGGCCGCCATAGCTAGTGCGATTACCGAGTACATGACGCAGCAGATGGCCCAATTCGACCAGCCAATTAGTCTCTCTACCGAAGCGGCCCCTGCCGTACCCACCGTACATTACCGCTCACCACTGTACGATTATTATTTCTCGCGCGAGAAGCTTGCCGAGCAGCCCGATGCATACCTTGCCTGCCTTGAGGCCTTGCGGACTCTGCGCAGCCGCGCCCAGGAGTATCGCGGTGATGATGAGACGCTTCGGCTTGCCGATATGCTCGATCTCCTCAGTATGCACCGGCAGTTCAAGACGCCCATCACCACCATCCGCCAGCGTACCGAGGCGCATACCGGCCGCATCAATCTTATGACGGCACACAAGGCCAAGGGGCTGGAGTTTGGCCATGTCTATATCATGGGCGCTGTCGATAGCACCTGGGGGCGGCGCGTGCGCTCACCTGTGTCGCTCATCACCTACCCAGATAACCTTGCTATTGCTCCGGCTGGCACTACGTATGACGAGCGCCTCCGCCTCTTTTTTGTCGCCATGACGCGGGCGCGCGACCACCTAACTATTAGCTACAGCACCCAAGATGATGCCGGCAAAGCAACGCTGCCGGCCAGCTTCCTCGACGGCGTCGACCTCACTGCAACTACTGTCGATATGCCCAATGACGTGCCAAGCCTCACCACCCAGCTCACCACTGATTGGCAGCGCCGCCTTGCGCCAGTTGGCACACCCGAGCCCGATTTGCAGCAGCTCCTCCAGCCTATGCTCGAGCAGTATAAGCTCTCTAGCACCCATCTTACCGCCTTCTTAGATGTCTCGCGGGGTGGGCCAGCGGCCTTCTTGACCAACTACCTGCTGCGCTTTCCGCAGGCGCCCAGCCCGCATGCCATCTACGGCAATGCCATCCACCACGTGCTGCAGCGTGCACACACCCATCTTACTGCCACGGGCAAAGTGCGGCCGGCTGAGGATATCCTGGGCGACTTCGAGCAAGAGCTCAGCCGCCAGCCGCTGAGGCCAGAGGACTTCGCGTACTTTAGTCGCAAGGGGCTTGATTCACTGAGCACCTTCTTGCAGGCCGAGGCGCAGACCTTCCGCCCCGAGCAAAAGACCGAGCTGAGCTTTGCCGGTCAAGGAGTGGTGCTCGGTGATGCTCGCCTTACTGGTACGCTCGATCTTGTCGATATTGACCACGCTGCCAATACCATCGCCGTTACAGACTACAAGACGGGCAAGCCCGCCCGCAGTTGGCAGGGCCGCACCGATGCCGAGAAGATTAAGCTGCACAAATACCGCCAGCAGCTGATGTTCTACGAGCTCCTCGTGCGCTACTCGCGCGACTATGCTCGCTATGACTTTGCCGGGGCCACGCTGCAGTTCGTCGAGCCGGATAAGGATACGGGTGCTATTCACCAGCTCAGCACCAGCTTTTCTCAGGCCGAGCTGAATGAATTTGCTCAGCTCATCGCCGCCGTGTGGCACTGCATTACCCAGCTCAAGCTACCCGACACCAGCCACTACTCAGCTACCTACAAAGGCATCCTTGCCTTTGAGGAGGATCTGCTGCGGCGTATAGAAGAGCAGGAATAGCCGCTAAGCGCGAGCACTTGTGACGTATATACACCCGTGCTGCAACGCACTACAGGAGAGAATGGAGTGGCTAATGGCTAAGCACATGGCATGGGTAAGCTTTTTTGCTACCCTGGCCGGAATATCTTCGGTGTAGTAATACGAAACATCCTTAGCTTTCGCGCTGGCGGGTGGGTTTTCCTAGGGTGATTATCTCTGCTTATTTTTATCTGATCCTTACAGCGGGAGCGTGAGACTGTCTGATTGCAATAAATCCGCATCGTCTGTATTTGTTGCGAATAGGCATAGAATGAAACAGAACGTAAGAACAAAACGAGAATCTCTACAAGACATGCGCATAGTGATTGACAGGCCCGCTGTATATTGGTATATATAATAACAGCTCAGCTGAGTGGACCCCGTTTTGGCATCAGATATGCCAAAACTCGAGACGCTCAGCACGAGAGCGTCCTTGAAAAAGGGTTCACCGATGTCTTTGCCGAAACTTCGGCGGAGAGGAGGTGAATGCTCATGTCCTGGACGGACAAGGATCACCAGACCGCCCTTCAGGCGGCTCGCGCCGGTACTGCCGACCGACGCCAGCAAGATAAGCTGGCTGAGGCGGCAAAACAGGCCGGCCAGCGCGGGCGGGAAGCCGCTCGCGCACTGCAGGGTAAGAAGTAATCTTCTTACCCTGCAAAGACGGTCAGCCTCACGTGCGAGGCTGAGAGAGTAGGTATTAAGTATAGCAGAATAAGGCTATACACCTATCCGTCACTGGAGATAAGGAGTAGCCAGGCTCCTAACAATGACGTTGCAGGTTCGATTCCTGCTATCTCCGCTATATAGCAAGCTCCGCTTTCCCGCGTTGAGCACTGCTATAGCAACCGCCGCAGGTTTGCCTTTGTCGGACAACAAAGAGGGGCAAGGCGGTATCGTTGCCACTTGGGAGGCAACGATCGGGGAGTCTCGTTGTTGCGAGATCCATTCTCGCGCGCCGTGTACTTGCCACGGAGACTCCCTTAAATCTAAGAGACTCGCGAGATTCACTCGCCGCCCTGGCCACCCGCCAGGACGAGCAGAACCGCTTGTAGTCTCTCCCGAGCTCCTGCATCCGCATCATGCGTTGAGGCAGGAGCTTCTTCCTTTTCTTGAGAATATATACTTGCACGTGTGCAAAGCTGATTGAGTATACCATCACAAGGGGAATGGAGCACACCAACGCAAGACTGCGATACGCCAGCCAGCTTTAGTGAGCTACCACTTGACAGCCTCGCCCAAGTAGATTACAATTATCTCTACCCTTGCAAAGAACTCGCCGGCGCTGCTCCGGCTTGAGTTTTTGTGAGGAAAGTCGGTCGATGGTGACCGACCTGGGATGGCCCGCGTGGTTGCGGGGTACGAGAGGCTTGCTTGTCAATGGAGACAAGCATTCTTGGGAACTCTCGTAGCAGGTTCGACTCCTGCCATCCCAGCTGTGAGTAAGTATACCCTCCAAGGAAATGCCTTGGAGGAGCCGACCCCAGAAGGGGGGTGATCTATAATAGATCATGCTCACACCCATCCCCCCACGCTCGCGCCTATCTACGCATGCGGGCGTGGGGGCTCTCCCCTGATCAATTGTGTTATAATAGCTTGATATGACGTCGTTTTGGAATGATTTGCCGCAGCCGTTTTTTGTTTTGGCACCGATGGAGGCGGTGACGGATGTGGTGTTTCGCCATGTAGTAGAGCGGGCTGGTGCGCCCGATGTGTTTTTTACTGAGTTTGCCAATGCGACGGGCTGGGTACACGCTGGTGACAGGGCAATTGCTGGCCGGCTCATTAAGACGGACGACGAGTACCCCCTGGTGGCACAGATTTGGGGCGGCGAGCCGGGCGATATGGAGCAATTTGCTCAGCACTGCGCGCGCCTAGGCTTTGCAGGGATCGATATCAATATGGGCTGCCCCGCCAAGAGTGCCATCAAGAGTGGGGGAGCGGCGCTGATTCGTAATCCAGACGTTGCAGTAGCCGCTATTGCCGCGGCCAAGACGGCTGGCCTGCCAGTCAGCGTTAAAACCCGCCTTGGCTACAGTACTGTGGATGAGTGGCGGGCGTGGCTCACGACGCTGCTCCAGCAAGATATCGTCAACCTGACTATCCACCTGCGCACCAAGAAGGAGATGAGCAAGGTAGCAGCGCACTATGAGCTCATCGATGATATCGTGGCGCTGCGCGATACAATTGCGCCGCAGACGCTGCTCACTATTAATGGTGATATTCGCGATCGGGCGCATGGCATGACACTGGTAGCTGCCCACCCGGGCGTCAATGGTGTAATGATTGGCCGTGGGGTGTTTGCTGATCCATTTTGCTTTGCGCCGCATAGTGATAGTGTCGCGCAGGGTAGTAGCTCTATGGCGCAGCGCAACTTCACCCTCCTTTGCTACCACCTCGATCTCTTCGATCACTGGCAGCCACAGCTAGGACGGCCATACGAGACGCTCAAACGCTTCTACAAGATCTACATTCGCGACTTTGACGGCGCGAAGGAGCTGCGCGACCAGCTGATGCACACCACCAGCACGGATGAAGCGCGGCACGTCATCCACCAGTGGCATGAGACTATGCGCACATCTGAGTAGATGGTGTTTGTGCTATGGTAAAGGAGGGTGATATCCTCAAATTATATCGTCATGAGGACGAACGAGAGCGATAGTTCTCCATTGGTATGGGTAGGGTAGTAGTGATGCTTGAGATATCCTTATCTATGAAGCAAGAAGCGTTTGCTGTGATAGCTATTGCCAGGCAAAGCAAAAGAGACAATAATCAATAGACCTCTTAGTCGAAAGATTGGTTTAATTTACTTGTTATTTGCCACACCCAAGAAACTACTCGAGCACCGTCACCGTCATGCGTGGGCCGCACAACGCCATGATGGCAGCAAGGTTGTAGTAGAGCATGGCAGTGGTTGCCTGCTGCTGGGCAGTTGAATCGCCTGGGTAGAGAGCCTCGGCCGAGGGTGCAAAGGCCCATGTATCAATATTGAAAGCCTGGTGATGCTCGGATGCGCGGTCGAATTCCCGCGCCAAAGCCTGGCGGTCGAGTGTTGTCCCTGCGCGCTGATTCATTACCACCGCTGCCTCATGGTGATTGCCGCGCAATATATCGGTATGAGCACCAGTAGGCTCATCAGTGTTATCAGTATTCTTTGCTAACTGCGCGTCGACCATTGCCACAAGATCGTTGCCACTAGCCATGACAAGCTTGGACTCATCTGCTGCATGACGAATGATCTGCTGGTGTATTTCGTCGCTCCTGTCGCCACCAAGGCCA
The DNA here is from genome assembly GCA_013333645.2 of Candidatus Saccharimonadota bacterium. Lineage (GTDB taxonomy): Bacteria > Patescibacteriota > Saccharimonadia > Saccharimonadales > Saccharimonadaceae > Saccharimonas. Next base: position 102,018 of record JABCOK020000005.1, read on the forward strand.
AGCTCGGTGGCTAGGCTGCGCAATTGCTCACCATGCTGAGCAATGATGGTAAAGATCGCACCCACCTTGTCGGCTGCTGCACAGCCAGCGTCTTCGCCATGAGCATAGTCATGAGCATGATGGTCGTCCCGATGGACGTGTACTGTCGCGGGTATCTGGCCAATCCGCCCCAGGACGCGCGCATTTGCTTCATTAATAGCATCGCTATTACCACGTACCAGTCGATCCGTCACTAGGTAGAGCAAGCCACCGCCTGCACCATTTGGCACTGCTTCTGCTGTGCTGCCGGGTCGGCCATCCATACACGCGCCAATGATATTCTGCACTGCTGGCACGTAGTATTCGCCAAGTTCCTGAATAAATTCTGCCGCACGAGGGCGCTGTGGTGTATCGAGCTTGCCAAGGCCATACTCGTTACCTAGCTGATAGGATACAACAGGCTGCTCATAGCAATCACTTGTCGTCTTCTTATTATCTCGATAATCATATGTCCCATCTGGTAATGATGGATGGGGAGGATAAAATTCCGTCATTATACTGCTGTCTCTCTGCGGTTGTCTCTGTTACCCTAATATTATTATACGCGGTGCTTGTTGTGGCGTCGGCGCAGGCCAGCCACCTTCAGACGCACGGCATGGCGGTCGACCAGCTGGTGCGCTTTTTCGAGCTCCACCTGGGTACTAGCGTTGTCGCGCTGCTTGAGAGCGCGCTCAAGGGCGGCTTTACTCTCAGCCTCAATGATATCGTCGCCATGCTCGGCTTCGTCGACCAAGATACGTACCTTTGTCTGGCTAATCTCGACCACCCCACCAGAGATGGCAAAGTATTCCAGCTGGTCGTCACTGTCGTCTTTGGCGCGACGTACCGCTACAACACCTGGCACTGCCAGAGTTACGAGTGGTTCGTGCCCCGGGAAGACCGCAATCTGCCCATCCGGCGTCGGCAGCATCACCTCATACACAGTCTCGTGTAGCTTGCTACCAGTCAGTGTCACAAGTTCTAAATCCATAGCCTTACTATAGCAGAGTAGCAGAGAAAAAGCGAGGTAGAAGGCAAAGTGATTTTACTCCAAGCAAGAGAAAAGGGCGGGGAGCAGCAAGCCACATGGCGCTGCTCAACCCGCCCTTAGCGGTGGGAGACGACCCAAGGAGTTAGATAGAAAGCCCCCAGGCGAGGAGAGAGATGAATACCCCTCCGATGGCGGCCGCCGCAATCAGCGGCAGCCCCAACACCTTCGGCAGGCGCTGGCCTGCCACGATAGCCCCTCCGAAGAGAAGCCACGTGATATACATCACGAGCCAGGGCAGCTCGTGAGTACCAAATGCCGTTCCACCGAAGTGGAACAGCATAAGATAGCTCCCGAGCGGTACACCCGCCCAAGAGCCAACTGCAACCAGCCAGAACGGCGCAATGTTGCGCGCCTTTCTGGCTTCTTCACGCATGGAACGGCTGTCCCATGCGTTCTTCCTTCTTTGCATGGTTCTCCTTCCATGCGCGTCCTTGGGGCGCTGGTCGCCCCACCACCTTCAATTGTGCCATATTTGATCGGGTAAGTCAAAGTGCGTCTATCTGAGGCTGAGCGTTTTACTCCTTTCTCATATTGCTCATAGTATACGCGCTGCAATACGCATATTTCTATATACCAATATATCTCGATACTATATCTATTCTCTATGTATCGATATCTTTATACCCATCTCTCTTTCTATAACTCTCTTTCTCTACTATTTATCTATCTATTTCTATACATCTCTTTCTCTATATTTCTATTTCTATTTCTATATCTATATCCTTATCTATATCTATATTTCTCTACTTATCTCTATTTATCTATCTCTATCTTTATCTCTATTTACTTATCTTTATATTTCTATATATATCTACACTATTCTCTATCTTTACCTATACATCCATATATCCATATAGATTTCTCTCCTATTATATATAAATATATAAAAGAAGAGAAAAAGAGTCCGCTGTAACAGAGAAAAAACAGGGTAACTATAGTACAAATCGATTTGTACTATATGTTGGGAGGGGAGGGAGGGAATAGCGAGGAGGATAGGGAAAGAAAACAGCAGCCAACACGGAGAGAATATCTCGGTTGGCTGCTGTGTAAGAATGTGCAGGGAGCGCTAGTCTTGCTTCTCGCTTAGTGGCACTGGCGACATGTAGAACCAGTTCTCTGGCTTGTCGTCATACTTGCCACTCAGGATATCCTTAGCATCGCGAATGGTGTCAGCAAGCTTGAAGTAGCTTCCGGGGTTGCCAGTAAATTGCTCGGCAACGTGGAATGGCTGGGCCAAGAAGCGCTGCAGGCGGCGTGCCCGGGCAACGATCTGCTTCTGGTCGTCGCTCAGCTCTTCCATACCCAGGATAGCAATGATGTCCTGCAATTCCTTATATTGCTGCAAGACGCGCTGCACTTCGCGAGCCACCTGATAGTGCTCCTCGCCAACCACCTCGGGGTCAAGCGAGTTAGAGCTCGAGTCGAGCACGTCCACTGCTGGATAAATACCAATCTCTGTCAGGGCGCGGTTCATCACGATGGTAGCATCAAGGTGAGCAAAGGTAGTGGCAGGCGCTGGGTCGGTCAGGTCGTCGGCTGGCACATACACCGCCTGAACAGAGGTAATCGAGCCCTTCTTGGTACTGGTAATACGCTCTTGCAACGCACCCATCTCCTGCTGCAGGTTCGGCTGGTAGCCCACCGCACTTGGCAAACGGCCGAGCAGGGCAGACACCTCAGCACCAGCCTGCGTAAAGCGGAAGATATTGTCGACGAAGAGCAGCACATCTTTACCTTCATCACGGAAGGCTTCAGCCATTGCTAGGCCAGCGAGTGCCACCCGCAAACGTGCCCCCGGTGGTTCGTTCATCTGGCCAAAGACAAGCGATGTCTTATCCAGCACGCCAGCATCCTTCATCTCGTGGTAGAGATCGTTACCCTCACGGGTACGCTCACCCACACCAGCAAAGACAGAGTTACCACTGTGGAACTTCGCGATGTTGTTGATCAGCTCCTGGATGAGCACGGTCTTACCCACACCAGCACCAGCAAAGAGCCCCGCCTTACCACCCTTGGTGAGTGGCGCAATGAGGTCAATCACCTTGATACCGGTCTCAAGGATCTCGGTCTTGTTGGACTGCTCGGTGAGGGCAGGGGGCTCGGCATGGATAGGCGCACGCTGCGCATCATCGGCTACTGGCTCGCCATCGATCGGTTCTCCCACCACATTAAGCATCCGCCCTTGCGTTGCTTCGCCTACAGGCACGCGGATCGGTGCACCAGTTGCAACCACCGGCTGGCCACGCTTCAGGCCGTCGGTTGATTGCAGACTGATGGTTCGCACCGTCTGCTCATCAAGGTGCTGTGCTACCTCAAGCGTCAGCGTCTGGCCACCACGCTCGACATGCAGGGCGTCGTAAATGGCTGGCAGCTCCACCTCGCGGTCGAACTCGACATCCACCACCACACCCATGATCTGGATGATTTTTCCTTGATTTTTACTCATTCATTTCTCCTCTCGATCATTTCATTATACTTTCTTTGCTTGCAGATTATTATGGCTATCTGGCGTCTTGGTACGATACTTCTGTATATACCGCATGGCATCACGGGCTGCAATGCCGCAGTAAGCTAGCAATATCACAATTGGCACATATGGTAAGAGACTACTGACGACTGGCAGCTCGGCACACGCCATAATAGGCTGAGCTGGCCAGGCAAGGCGAGCAACATCACTAGCCTGCGCCTCCACACCATGCACAGCAAAGGACGCAAGAAAGCCTGCCACATATGAGCCAAAGCCAGCAAGGATCACAACTAATAGGCCAGTCGTAACACTCACAAAGCTCGCACTGTGCCGCTGGCTATACCGCCAATACCACAGCCCACCGAGAGCAAACGGCAGCATCAGCGCAAGGCCAAGAAGCAACCCCTCACCACGGCTAGCAGACAGCATCAGAATACCGCCCACAAGAAGCAACACCACACATACAAGCGCATACATGATAAGCGCAGCTATCACGATACGCGCGTAGCGTTTCATCCCATTGCCTCCACTCCAGCGCTAATCTCAGTCAGCTCTTGCGTGATGGCACCTTGGCGCTGTTTGTTCATCTCGAGTGTTAGGTCATCGACAAGGCTGGTAGCGTTATCGGTGGCATTCTTCATGGCAAGCATACGCTGGCTGTGCTCGCTCGCCCGAGCATCGAGCAGGGCTTGGTAGAGCCGGGCACTCACCATGCGCGCGGCGATGGTGTCGAGCACTGCTTGTGGACTTGGCTCGAAAAGTGCTTCATCATCTGGGATTACCTCATCGTCATCCACCGCATCGAGCTGCTCGGCATCAAGGCCAGCGGGCAAGAGGTGGATCGTATCAGGGTGCTGCGTCATACTGCTATAAAAGCGGGTAAATACAACGTCAACCGCATCGACCTGCTTACTCACAAACATATCGTGCGCGGTGTCGAGAATTGCCCGGAAAGCTGGCCCAGTTGGGCGATCTGGCACATCCTCATACACCCCAACCACCTGCGTATCCTTAAGACGAGCAACAAACTGCGCCGCCTTGCGCCCCACCGCAATGGTAGTATTGTCGATCCCGGCTGCATCGTCATCGCGTAGGAGCTGGACATAGCGCTTCAGGACATTGCTGTTGTAGGCACCAGCCAATCCTTTATCGGCGGCAATGACGATGATCAAGCGACGCTTAACCGTGCGCTGGGCAAACAGGGGGTGATCGTCGGTCGCACCCTGGCGCGAGAGGTAGCGCAAGAGGCCACGTGCTGCCGTGGTATACGGCGCAGTGGTGCGGCTTGCATCTTGGGCGCGACGCATCTTGCTCGCTGCCACCATTTGCATTGCCTTGGTGATCTGCTTGGTGCTCTTAACCGAGCGAATCCGTGCTTTGAGCTGTTGCGTATTGGGCATAGCGACCTCCGTTGCTTACTCCGCAAATTCCTTGGCAATTTCGCCCGCGGTTGATTCTATCAAGTGGGTGAGTTTCTCATCAGCGCCGAACTTCTGGTCACCCTTATTAAGAGTGCGCATTTGCTCCTTAGCCTCGGCCCAGAGGCGGCTCAGCAGAGCATCTTGCGCGGCTTTGATCTTCGTAGCTGGCACGGTGTCGAAGTAGCCTTGGCTCACCGCCACAATGCTCACCACCTGCTCCCAGACGCTCATTGGTTGGTACTGTGGCTGTTTGAGAAGCTCTGTCAGGCGCTGACCGCGGCCAATCTGTGCCTTAGTCTCAGCATCAAGGTCACTTCCAAACTGAGCAAAGCTTGCCAACTCGCGGAACTGACTTAACCCGAGCTTGAGGTTACCGCTAACACTCTTGAGCGCCTTGGTCTGCGCAGCACCACCAACACGCGACACCGAGAGACCAGCACTAATAGCCGGGCGAATACCTTGGTAGAAGAGATCTGTCTCCATAAAGATCTGCCCGTCGGTGATGGAAATCACGTTGGTGGGGATGTAAGCGGAGATATCGCCCGCCTGGGTCTCAATGATCGGCAGAGCAGTGAGCGAACCTGCCCCAAGCTCATCACTGAGCTTAGCACTGCGCTCGAGTAGGCGGCTGTGCAAATAGAACACATCACCTGGGAAGGCCTCGCGCCCTGGTGGGCGACGCAGCAGCAGACTCATTTGGCGGTAAGCAACGGCGTGCTTGGTGAGGTCGTCGTAGATCATCAAAGCATGGCCACCATTGTCGCGGAAGTACTCACCCATGGCGGTACCAGCGTATGGCGCAAGATAGAGCAGGGAAGCTGGGTCGCTTGGGCTGGTCGCTACCACGATAGTCTGGTCCATCACACCTTCTTCTTTGAGGCGCTCGACCAGGCGAGCAATCTTACTCAGCTTCTGCCCAACGGCAACGTAGACATTCACCACGCCAGTCTTTTGGCGGGCTTGGTTGATCATCGTGTCGAGTGCGATTGCCGTCTTACCGGTCTGGCGATCACCAATGATGAGCTCGCGCTGGCCACGGCCAATCGGGAACATCGCATCGATGCTCATAATACCAGTCATCAGTGGCTCGTGCACGCTCTTGCGGCCCATCACGCCGATTGCCTCACGCTCTACGAGGCCGCGCTGCGTGGTAGTAATAGCTGGGCCACCATCAAGCGGCTCACCGAGCGGGTTCACCACGCGGCCAAGCAACTCCTCGCCAACCGGCACACTCAGGACCTCGCCCTTGAGCTTAACGCGGTCGCCAGCAGCCACACCTTGGTCGCTGCCAAGCAGCACAGCACCAATCTCATCTTCCATCAAGTTGAGGGCAAATGCCTCAACGACACCTGTTTTGGTCTCAATCTCGAGCACCTCGCTATAGCCAGCGTGGCGCAAGCCATGTACCCAGGCCACACCATCACCCACTCGGGTCACGATACCGACCTGCTCTAGTCCTTCAGAGGCTTCCAGGCCTGCGATCGCTTGCCGCAAGCTCTCGGACAACTCTGTAACCGTTGTTTCAGCCATGTATAATTCCTCTTATTTCGTGCCCGCAAGGGCGGTTAATTTGTGTTGGATAGTGCCATCATAGTGCTGGCCCGGCAGAGCAATCTTCACGCCACCGATCACCGACGGATCGACAACCTGGCGGAGCTGCACTGACGTAACTGGCGCAGTGCCACTCTGTTCAGCAAGTGCCGTGACCTCTGTTGTGAGCTGCTTCTGCAAGGCAGCCGACAGTGCATGTGCCGTCGTGACCTCAGCGACAACGATACCGCGCTCAGCTAGCGCTTCCTCAATCGTTGCTGCCACCACATCGACATCGCGCGTTGCACGGGTGTCAATAAGATAGGCGGCAACTTGACGTAGTAAGGCAGACACCTCAGCACCAGCAGCAATCTGCTCAGCGACATACGCAGCGAGGCGGCGGCGCGAAAAACCGGCCGCCATCAGCGCTGCTCCTTGTCAAGCTTGGTCAGATGCTTCTCGATCAGCTGGCGGTCTTTCGACGCGTCAACAGTCTCGGCCGTCACTGCACGCGTTGCCTCAACGACCATGTCGACCATCTCCCGGCGCAGCGCCCGCTTAGCCTCGGCTAGCTCCGTCTGTGTCTGGGTGCGAGCCGATTCTAAGATGCGCTCGGCCTGCGTGTGGGCGTCGTCCTTGGCATCGCTTACCATGCTCGCTGCCTCAGTTTTGGCAGCGGTCACAATTTCCTGTGACTCGTGGCGGGCTTTCTTGAGCATTGCAGCAGTGCGCTCCTCGGTCTCGTCAGCTGCCTTTTGGGCTTTTTCAGCTGCTTTGAGGCCATCGCGAATCTTCGCATCGCGCTGGTCGAGCATGTCAAGCAGCGGTGGATAGACCCACTTTTTCAAGACCAAGAGCAGCACCACAAACGCCACCATTTGCAGGACAAACAGCTGCCAATCAAGACCAAGCGACGAGAATAAATCGCCACCACCCGCCTCTGTCGATGCAAAATAGTGCAGGGTATTCACGAGTGCGAACTCCTTACATCACCTTGCCGACGATCGCGGCCACAAAACCAATGATAGCCAAAGCATCGATAAATGAGATACCAAGGATCATCATGGTGCGTAGGTCGTTAATCTTCTCTGGGTTGCGGCCAGCTGCCTTCATAGCGCTGGCGCCAATCCAGCCACACCCAAGCGCGGCAAACCCTGCTGGGATAGCATACGTCAGGGTAAATGCGATGTCTTTCATAATTATTTCTCCTTATTTAGTTATTACCAATGTTATTTTGCTCCTTCGGCCACGAGGTTCGCGTCTGAAGAAGTCGAGGTACTTGAGTGCGTATCTTTTTCCTCATCACCGCCGTGATGCGTGAGCCCGAGTGAAATAAACACGGTTGAAAGCATAAAGAAGATATAGGCCTGAATGCCACCAATGAATAGCTCAAAGAGATAGAACGGCTGGAGCACCGCTGGCATCGCCACCTGAGTGAGGTAAGCGATCATCGCGATCAAGATCTCACCCGCCAGCACATTACCAAACAAGCGGAAGGATAGGCTGAGCAAGCGCGAGAATTCTGCCACAATCTCGAGAACTCCGACGAAGGACATGATCGGATCACGCAAGGGATTAACAAAATACCGCTTGAGGTTGCCCACAAAGCCAAGCTCGCGTGCTGCGTATACCTGCGCCATAACGATCGTAACGGCCGCGAGGGCGAAGGTCATGTTAAGATCGGCATTTTGGCCCCGGAATAGTGGTGTATGGCCAACCATCACTGGCCCGACTACTGGCAATAACCCGAGCCAATATTGCGCAGCGATAAAGAAGAACATCGTAATGACGAGTGGGGCAACGCGCCGCGTCCATTTCTTGCTGGGGATGACCTGCCCAACGGTATTGTACAACCCCTCAAAGCACCAGACAGTCAAGCGAGTTGCAAAATTCGCCTTCTTCTTGCCCAGCACCGCAGCCCGTGTGCGAAACATGAGCCAGGCCAAGACGATGAGACCCAGCAGACCAACGAGATTGGCATTAGTAATTGGCCAGCCAGCGATCGAAAACACCTCGTCTGCCTTGACTGAGATGTGTGGCACTGCCGCAAAAAACATCATGTGCGATGACCTCCCTTAATTTGGTGCGTAATGAGCCCAGCCGCAAGGACAATGCCGACTATGAGGCCAGCAAACATCAGCCACGGCTTAGTTACAAACTGCCGGTCTGCCCAGACTCCGAGCAAAAACAACCCAACAGTTGGCACCGCCATTCGCCAGGTTGTCCCAAGTAGGGTACGCCACAGCACACTAACCACTTGGCTACCGTGCGAGCGGGCATTCTCACGAGACTCCGTACTCATATGGCCTTATTGTACCAGGAGGCTCGGCAGACGTAAAGAGGGAAGCGGCAGTTGGGTATTGCATTAACTTTTATAACCATTCCTCAAGAAGCGTGCGTGTGAAGCAACTGGCGTCGCACAGCAAAGCCGCGTATACTAGAGTTATGCCACGCCGCAATAAAACGCCTAAGCATCAGCCCTACCGCCCACCGCGCAGTGAAGCAGCTAAGAAGCGCTACCCGAGCCGAGCCGCCGCCTTGCGCGCCATCGCCGAGCTCCGCAAATACCAGCTGGATGTGCAGTTACGCGCGTATCAATCACCGCACGATGGTGGCTGGTATCTGACAAGCCAATACACTACGGAGGAATAGCCTCTTCATCCTATTAGAACTATTACTGAAGAAGCTTCGCGCCTTACCTTGCACTCAGCACGCTTGCCAACTCCATCACCGTCCATGCTATACTAGCAAGAGCGAAAGGGGAATATATGAGTACAACACCATCAATTATAGTGTATAGCGCAGAGTGGTGCGCCTATTGCAAAACAGAGAAACAATATCTCGACAAGCTCGGCGTGAGTTATACCGTGAAGGACATTGAGAAAACACCTGGTGCTCAGGATGAGCTCGCTGCCAAAACTGGCGGCAAAGCCCAGGGTATCCCAGTCACAGACATTGCTGGTGAAATCGTCTACGGCTTCGACCGAGCTCGGATTGATGAGCTCCTTACAGCAAAGGGATTGCTGCCAGAAGCGTAGCTTGGCTATGTATCACAGTCAACTCACTGCTCGGGAAGGGCAGTGAGTTTTACTATTGGCTGCTCACATACGAGAGAAATGGAGGGGTATAGGTAGTATACATATATTGTTCATGCTTTTTTGTTTGACTCAATTAAGAGAACCCTAGACAATCATCCATATTACTGATTTATTGTCTCTAACAGGCGTTACTCTATTTTTTCTTACTTGTAGACACTCGTCATGCAATCCTGACACTTCAAATATATTGACTAAATATGAGATCTCTCACTCACATCGCTATTTCGTGCATATAGGCTTCTCATACCAATAGTCGGTAGAGCTTGTACCTCTCGCAGCCATGCTCTGCCTAATAGAACTTCACATGGCGCTGGGCATTTGTATTCTTGTTGGCACGAGGTGTGGGGTTGGTGGTGGTGGTATCATCACCTAGCTGGCCGTTAGAGTTATTGCCCACGGTGAATACTTTGCGATTATTAGTATAGACCACCGTTGTGCCATAGCCCGAGCGCACATACGATGCTAAGTTGCCTTGCGTGCCAAGCACGAGCATTTGCTGCGGCGTGGGGTAGATGCCGTTGGTGCCGCCACCAATATGCCCAATACCCAGCTGGCCTGTCACATTGCTGCCCGCCCCAAAGACACGGCCATCGCTGGTGACAACAAAGGTGTTAGCATTCTTGGGGTTAAGCCCATTGGAGGTTGTCCACGACGAAACTGCCTTAGCCCCCGGGGGAAGGATGAACTTAACTGGGGTTGGGTTATATACGTGGCGTTTGTAAGCATCTAGATTGGATGTGTCGACATAGACACCATTGCCCAGTGCACCGTTATTGAGGCCAAAGGTCTTGACCTCGCCGTTAGCATAGACCATGGTGGTAAAGTACTGGTCTGTTGTGATGTCTACTACTCCAGACGGCGCGACACGCTCGAGTGTTGGATTATATGGCAAGAATGTTCTGTCTGCATAGTACTCACACGAATTCATCCTCGTCTCGCCACCAGTTGCGATATTGACTTCAGCAACACATAGGCCTCGGCCACCAATGTCGGTGCTATTGCTAAGGTAGACATGGCTCCACGCACCTGCTGGGTAGCGAAAGTCGAAGCGCTTGCCATTAGACCACCAAGCGCACCACCGCATACGCGTCTCTTCATTATTATGGCCAGTTGCCTCGACACAGCGGTTTTGGCCTCCACCTGGGTTTGACTCGACTTGCAGGGCGTTATTCGTCCGGTCGAATTGCCACTTTTGGTTTGCAGCAGCACCCGAGCACTTTTCTGTCCTGAGGTTTGCCCCCACCGCCGCCAAGCAACGGTCTGACACCCCCGCACGCAGCCGGAAGGTCGGCACACCCGCTTGGCCATAGTTTGTTTTGCCCGCCGAGTAGACTGCCCCTGCACTATCGCGAATATAGACCGTATCGCCGTCAAAGGCGAGCTGCACTGCCTTGGTCTTGCCAGGCTTGCCAAAGTCACCCAAGCGGACGGGTGCTCGCCGCTCATTGATATCGCCCTGAGCGAGCTGGCCAAACTCATTATTGCCCCAGCCATAGACTGCGCCACTCTCACCAATCGCATAGGCTGTTTTGCTGTCGACTGCCCAGGAGTGAGCATCGGCCCGAATCTTCTCAGGGAAGGGCATCTTGGTTGGCATCTTTATTGTCGGAGCGGTCGAGTTAATACCGGCAACACCTTTGTCGTTGGAGCCAGCTACATAGACGTTCCCCTGAGATGTTACGACAAAGGTGACAATCCCCAGCGGTGATACAAAGGTCGCAACATTGTCATTGCCAGGCAGTACAAACTGGACGGGGTTTGTTACCCATGCAATAATTTGGCTCGGGTTGCCAATCTGCCCAAAGTTATGCAGCCCGGCACCCCATACCTCGCCATTCTCCGTGAGCGCAAACAGGTTACGACCATGAGAGAGAAAGTTGGTGTACGTACGCACGACGCGCTTGTTAGCAGGAATATTAAATTGCTTGAGCGTGAGTGTGTCGGTAGTTGAGCCAACACCAAGCTGGCCAAAGCCATTGAAGCCTGCTGAGCGTGGCCGCCCAAACTCGTCGATGACGGTAAAGAACGCACCATTGAGTGTAAAGCCGCCGCCAGCCGCATAACCAAACGAGACACTATCGAGCAGTGCGCTCAGGCCCGCTTGGCCCGCCAGGCGATACTCGTAGCTCTTCCACACTGCGCCATCCGTCGTGCGGATAAGCTCCGTCCGGCCCACCGCTGTAATGCGCTGAATACTCCCTTCGCGGCGCTCTGGCTCGCCCACCTCAAAGGTCGTGCGCACATTGCCGTCCTGCTGAACATACTGGGTGCGACCAGCGACTACTGTACCTTTGCAATCGGTATTGGGCCGCAATTTTGCAGCATCTGACCACTGCGCGAGGTCGTTATTGAGCTCAAGACATTTGCTAGCAAGGACAACGCCACTCTCGGCCGCCTCACGGGCCAAGCGCCGGTAGTGCTGGGCGTAGAGCCCCTCGCGAATCGCCGTCGACGCAGACGCCGCCACGAGGAGTAGCATCATCGCTACCACTGATGCCACGATCACTGTTGGCAGAGCAAACCCCGCGCTTGATCTATTTTTGTTCACTAGCATTGCTTCTACAATAGCGTAGATTGCAACCGTAAGCAATATGCTGGTACAAAATTATACACAGTATAGTGTACGTATGATAGATTCTCACGTCTGAAGCTTACATAATTCTAAAATTAATCAATGCACACTTCACCGACGTGAAGTAGTAGATAGAAAAGTGCAGAGCAGAGAAGTGGAGACTTGTTGTAATGCTCACGTTCACTACTACGAGAGGTGAGCCTACCAAGCATACGAGCTCTCATGATACTGAAAGATACGTACTTAAGAGAAGGGACGTGGTGGAAGCGATTGATATTTTACGATGAAATTGCCTCTTACTGCGCCCCAATCTGCACCACCTCACCACCCAACTTTTGCCGAAAGTAGTTGTCGTGGCTGACGTAGAGGATAGCGCCAGTATAGCGCTCCAGTGCCGCCTCGAGCTCTTCGATACTGGGCAGGTCGAGGTGGTTGGTAGGCTCATCAAGGATGAGCAGCTGCGGCTCATTAGCTAGCATGCTAATAATCTGGAAACGCGCTTTCTGCCCACCGCTCAGGCGGGCGAGCGGCACATCGCGATCCGTCTCGGCAAAGAGGTAGTCGCTCATCAATTGGCGGAGCTTGGTCTGGCCAATTGGCAGCCCACGGTCGAGGTGCATCTGCTCAATCGCCTGAGCCAGCGTGAGGTTAAGATATGTCGAGGCAATCTCTTGCTCATACACGCCAATCCGAATATGGCTATCGAGTTGCAGCGAACCACTATAGACAATTGGCGTATCGCTACCTCTGTCTTGCACCAGATTTTGCGCGGCAAGTAGCTCCCGAATAAGCGTCGTCTTACCTGCGCCATTGCGACCACGCAGCTCCACTGCTTCGCCTTCACGCAGGTCGATATTCACCCCCTCAAACAAGATCCGTTCGCCATAGCCCAGCGCCAAATCTCGCACCGCCACTAGTGTGCGCTGGCTCCGCATTGCGCCATCGCGCATACTCAGGCGAATCGTCCGCGCCTTAAACTTCTGGTAGCGATCAGCCACCTTATACTCCAGCTGAGCCACATTGTCGCGATCAATCCAAAACGTCGGCTTCTCAATCTGCTCGAGCTGCTCGAGCTCCGCCATAGCCTGCTGCTCACGCTGCTTGAATTGCTTAATGGTACCGGGGTCACGCGCCCGCTCCTTCATCCGGCGAAACTGCACCACCTTATCCTTCACATTGGCAATCCGCCGCTCAACCTGCTCATACTCATGCATCGCGTTGCCCGTTGCCGAGGCATTTTGGCGCAGGTAGGCATCATAATTACCTCGGTAGCTGAGGGCTGTGCCATCTTTTATCTCAACGATCCGATCCATCTCTGCCAGCACATCTCGGTCGTGGGTAATGACGAGCATTGCTTGCTTTGCGCCCTTGAGCCAATCGATAAACTGCTTCTTGGCGACATAATCCATGTGGTTGGTTGGCTCATCGATCAGTGCAAGGTCGGCCTGGGCGTGCATAATCTTCACCACCTCCACTAGGCGCTTCTGCCCACCGCTCAAACTCGCCAGATGTCGCTCACCATAGCCTGCCATTTGGAAGTTCTTTAGCTCCTCCGCCACCAGCTCCTCAATCTGGTAGAAGCCCTTCTGGCCAAAGCGCTCCAGCGCTGCGGTGTATGCCTCGATTTTGTCCATGTCGTCACCCATCGTCTCGGGGTAGGTGGTGATAATATGGCGCAGGCGCGCATACTCCGGAAGACCGCGCAAGATATACTCAAGTACTGTGATATCACCGCTGTCGTGGTGCTCTTGGGCCGTTGCCACCACCACACTGCCACGCTTGAAAATAATCGAGCCACTATAGTCATCATCTACCCCTGTTAGCATACCAAACAGCGTCGACTTGCCAACACCGTTGCGCCCCACCAGGCCCACTTTTTCGCCATCATTCACACTAAACTTCACATCCGTCATCAGCGTCTTCGCCCCAAACGATTTCTCAGTAATGGCAATATCGGCAATCATAGGGGATATTATAGCATGGCGAATTATATCCTTTGCGAGCAGGGGAGTGAGTTGAGCACTCCGCATTATTATTCTGTTATTTTTACGACACTCTTTCCATACATTTAGCGGTATAATGGTCTGCAGACACGCTAGAAAATAACAGAAAGGATTGTTTATATTATGAAGGGCGAGCAACTCGCTTTTGTTAAAGATGATGGCATTACACTAGCAGATGGTAATACTGTCACCAGCCATAGCTTCCAAACGGCACTTTTCCCACGTAATACCCCCTCACGCGAGATAACGCAGCTTTCGCCGGATGAGCTACAATTTATGGCAACGAACGAAATACTCGACGAGGCTGATATCCATTTTACGCAAAAAGAGAAAGTTACACTATCCAAATTCATTGATCCGATTGCTGATGTTGATAAACTTATGGCAAGCGAACTTACTCAAGAGTGTTTGCTTATCAAAGGGAGGAACGGGACACTAAATGACATGATTCAGCTCATCGAGGCAAGTCTTACAGCAGATAGCAAAGCCGACGCTAATATCTCCACAATAGAGTAGCTAACAAACCTCTCACGTATACGAGTGACTGTGACAAGAAACTTCAGAGGCTACAATATCTAATCCCATCTGCTACAATAGAAGAGACATATGAGCAAATCCCGTTCTGCCAAGCCACCAGTACCAGCTATTGTCAACCGCCGCGCGCGGTTTGATTATGAACTGAGCGACGACATAGTGGTTGGTATGAACCTGACCGGTCTAGAGGTCCGCGCCGCCCGTGAGGGCCATGTGCAGCTCAAGGGGGCATATGTGACGATTCGCAACAGCGAGCTGTGGCTCAATAACGCCAGCTTCTCACTGCGTCACAACGAGCAGGACCAACCAAATGCCCGGACAGTCAGCACTAGTGCACGTAAGCTCCTGGCGAAGCGACGCCAGATCGAGCAACTCGCTGCTCGCAAGAAGGACGGCTATACCATCGTCCCCACGAAGCTCCTTACTAGTGGCCGTTACATTAAGCTTGTCATTGCCCTCGGTAAGGGTAAGAAACGCTACGACAAGCGCGAAACCATCAAACGCCGCGATGTGGAGCGAGAGCAGCGACGGGCAGTGAGGCAGTATCGCTGAGAGGACCTAGGCTTTTTAAAACCTCAATGCTCGGATTGTTATAATCATACACATTAACAGAAAACAAAACTCACCACATGATCTAGTGGTGAGTTTTTGATAGGCATCATCTACTCTTCTTCGAGCGCATTATGGCTGGCAATCAGCGACTCATACAGCGCCACAACCTTCTTTGCCATCGTCACAGAATCAAACTGGCGCGCTACCCTCAGTGAACCACGAGACAATTGCTCGAGCTTATCGGGGTGAGCAAAGAGATCGTTGAAGACCTTAGCAAAGTCTTCACCCTCAATCCCATCGGTCAAAATTGCATTTTTCTTGGTCAAGCCCTCGGTCATACGTTCGTCGCAGTAGACGATCGGTAGACCGCTTGATGCCGCCTCGAGGAAGGTCATCGGCTGGTTATCAAAGTGGTACGATGCGAGAGAGAAGACATCGGCTTGCTTGAGTAGCGCCGCTACTGCATCGCTGGGTTGCATACCCGTAAAGATTACCCGCTCTGCTACGCCAAGCCGCTCGGCACAGGCGCGCAGCTCTGCCTCGTATGGGCCACCGCCGACTAGCACGAGCTTCACGTTCTCATCTGGAATATGCGGCAGAGCTTCGACAAGTGCCTGCTGGCGCTTCTCAGGACTCAGGCGCGCTACTGAGATAATAAATTTATCGTTCGGGCCTTTCGTGATAGGCGAATCCGCTGCCAAAGCATCGTGATAGCGCTGAGTATTGATACCATTTGGGAAGACGTGGCATGGCGTCGTGAGGCCGCCATCCTCCATCAATATTTTGGCCAGGTGCTGCGACGGTGATATGCAAGCATCGCACTGGTTGGCAAACGCCGCAGTAAGACGCCACCCCTGACGCGAGAGCATCTCGCGGATTGCACTCTTACCCATACCATGGAGCTGTTCGCGCGAGGTAATTGGCAAGATCGGCTTCGTCCGAAAGACAACGGGGAAGGCGACCGAGAGCGCAATCACCCCAGCCGTTACCATAAATGGATAGTCGTCGATCAGCTCGCTATAGAGTGTATGAATCGTCGTGACATGGGGGATACGTTGCCGCTTAGCCACACTGTGAGCCAGCACACCCATATAGAATTGCATTTGGCTGTGGACGATGTCGAATTGATAATCGTCCAGCTTCTTGGCTAGGCCAGGGTAGATGACAGCCGTCTCGCGCTTATCAAAGACGTAATTCTTCGATGATGGCAGGCGGATGACATGGTCATCGTGGTCGTCATAGCCTTCGCACTTTGGCGCAATAATGTATACCTCATGCCCCAGCGCCTCAAGCGCCTGCCTTAAATTAACCGTAGATGTCGCCACGCCATGGACTGATGGCAAATAGTCATCAATAAAGATTCCGATTTTCATACTACCGATTATAGCATATTTCTCTGTTATTTGCGGCCAAGCTCGAGAATCTCACCAAAGTAAGCTGGATTTGCAACTGATACATTGTGCGTACTATCACCAACTTCGACTAACCGAAGATCTGCCTTAGGGTAGCGTGCGCTCACTGTCTGCATCAAAGCCTCTGGATCACCCTTACCTCTCATTTTGCTCAGCTCTGGTATAACCAGTGTCACAGGTGCAACACAGTCAGACTCCGGCAGCGTAAGGACATCCAGTGTTGCATCAAGGTCTGTTCGAAACCCCTCTGTTTTTGTCATAGCCCAGACACTCTTTAGCCAAGCAGATAGTGGTGATGTTGCGATCTTCTCGGCCTCATTTATACGTCCCCATGCCTCGCGTGCTTTATTATCAATCGAAGCCTTCGTGTAGCGTGGCCCGTGGAGCACAGCTTCTCCCAACTGTGCTGATGCTATCTGAGTAATACTAAGCGACTCACAACTAGCTGGTGGATCTTCGAGCACAACTTGGCTGATCTTATTTTTATCTTCAATGACCGGGGACATCGCTGTGGCTAATCTTGCTCCCCATGAGTTGCCAATGATAGCAACCTGATCACTATCGTTAGATATAATGTCGTTTACTGTCGGCGCAAGCTCTTCAGCTAACGCCGCAAAGCTCCCTGTTCGTGCTATTTCGCTGGCTATTGACTTGCTTAAAGCACTGGTTGGTACAGTGATAATATTGGGCATCTTACCATCTTTATCTCGCAATCTGTAAGCCATCTCTGCATCTTCTTCCTGCGACACTTCTGTATAGGGATTCCCTTCCCAGCCCATACCATATATAACAGTCAAGCCGCTTGACGCCTCGCCCATCTGCGTCAGGACAAGCGCACCCTTACCAAGATTATTAGGCAGCTCACGCTGCTTCAGCGTCTCAAGTAGTCCAGCACGCCCCCCCCAGGTTGGTTGGAGATCCATCATCCCTTCTTCTTGGCGGACAAGCTTGCCACCATGATATGTGTTGTGTGTGATTGGCAAATTCTGCCCAGTGTAGTTTGGCTTTTTCATGGGTGTTATACTCCTTTGTATTAGTTGTACTACACTGTGTAGAATGCGTCAAGTCGAGCGCAGTAGTATGCTAGCAAGCGACATCCGGGTAGCTCTCAACCGCCTCAAACTGTAGTAAATGGCCAGCTTGCGGGGCGCATATAAAGTCCGCTTCGGGCAGAAGCTCATGCATGATATCAAGTGTCTTCGATGTGATAATATTGTCCTTACCGCCAATGATGACGGTTATATTGCGCTGACATTCTTGTGGTATGCGATGTGCATAGGGGCTTTGATTATAAAGAAGTGTAGTAAGGACCGCCGAGTCTCTGAGTGTTAGAGAGTTCTTTTTGTAGGTTTCGGATTCGCGCAGCCACTGCCGAGCATCACGGCGCTGCGTCTTGAGGCCAGCCGCTACCCGTATATATTGAGCAACTTTAAGGTTGTAGGCGTCCCAGCCCACTTTTTCTGGCACTTTGCTAGACAGCTTTTGTAAAATATCTGCCAGTTTCGTCGTATCCGGGGTAGGGCAGGCTAAGATAATCTTCGTCTGGGGCGAAATGATGCCAGTACTCATTGCATAATACACTACAGAGGCCGAAAAAGACGTGCCAATCACCACATCTGGTGTGCGGCCAATCTGCGCCACAACATGTGTAAACCACTGGCCGAGATCTTGGTAGTCCTGAAGCTCGGGCTGCACCGAACCACCGTGCCCAGGTAAATCAACAGCATAGACCGCATAGCCAAAGCTCACATATCGCTCAGCCAGCGGCATCATATCGATCTTGCCGCCTGTCACTCCATGGAAGATAAGCACGGCTTTGTCCGCCGCGGTATTGCATTCGTACCAGCACACCCCCTGAGCTGTCTTTTCTTGGCAACCAAGCGTCTGGCGCAGCTCTTGCAATGTTGGGATAGTTTGATGCTTCATAACGACCCCTTATTATAGGTTATTCCTCAGCTTGGTACAACTATCTGCTATACTATATACTACTATGCGTACAAATCATCTCTCTGTTGCTATTGTCTTGGACGATAAGTTCCCCTCAGCCAGCGGCGTGAGCCGGTCAATCCAAACCCAGATCGAGGAGCTTACCCAGCTTGGCCACCATGTCACCCTCATTGCCCCCCGGACTGATCTTGAGGCACCAGAGCATGCCACAGTTGTGCCTGTTGCTTCATTTCGGTTTCCTGGATTACCACTCCATACACGTATTATTTATGCCTCTCGTCGGGTAGCACGAGCAATAAGCCAAGAGCATCATTTTGACATCATCCACAGTCAAACCGACACTGGCGCACTACTGCTTGCAGCCAAAATAGCCCAAGTTCAGCGCATCCCGCACATCCATACCTTTCACACCAACATGGCTGGCTCACACACAATGCCAGTGCCCACATTCTTTGCAAGCCTTGGGTTTCGGCTCTGTGCACTGCTGACTGCTCGGATTCATCAGCGCCATTTACGCAGCCAGCACGTAACCACTCCACAGCTTGCTAGTGAGAGCCGGATTGGCCGATTTGATTGGCACACTCAGGCAATCATCGCTCGCGCCGTCGATGCTTCTACTACGCCATCGCACTATATGTCTGCCTATATTCGCGCTGCCGCACATGGCGTAGACCTGCCTGGCGCAATTATACCAACAGGATACAACCGCACGTTTGAGGCCTACGCCCAGGCCACTCAGCGCCAACGCCAGAACGACGACAGTAAAATTCGCTTTATCACCATTAGTCGCCTCGTCAAAGAAAAGCGCCTCGATGTTATCATTCAAGCCTTCCAGCAAGCAGCCATCCCACAGAGCGAGCTCTATATTGTTGGTGATGGGGCAGAATCCAAAAGACTAGCTCGGCTTGCGCACGGCTCTCCCAACATCATATTTACTGGCCACGTTGGTGGTCGCAAGGCGATCGTCCAACTCTTGCGCGACGCTGATGTATTTGTGCTTGCCTCGTATCGTTTTGATAATCAGCCGATTGTTATCCCTGAGTCTCTCGTCGTTGGCGTTCCTATTCTCTACTGCGATGACCGGCTCGACGTTGGCCTTAATCAGGGCAATAGCCTCCTCGTCCAGCCCGACACTGCCAGCCTCGCAGCGGGCATGCAGCGGATTGCTGAGCCAGCTTATCATCAGCAACTCGTTGATGGCACAAAGAGTGTTTTGACCGAGCTATCACCCCAGGCTACTGCTACTGCTTATGCGCAGCTATATCAGCAAACAATTAAGCAATATCACAAAAGATAGGTCGCTCGCCACAGAGCCATGCCATCTGCTATACTACCCCTATGACTACCTTATACTCCTGGAACGTCAACGGTATTCGTGCGGTGATAAACAAGGGCGAATTTGCCCGCTTTATGGCGGCGCATAACCCCGATATCCTGTGCCTGCAAGAGACGAAAGCGCAGCGCCAGCAGGTGGAGCTGGATCTGCCGGGCTACCACGAGCACTTTTATAGCGCAGCCAAGAAGGGCTATAGCGGCACGGCGATTTTTAGCAAAACCGCACCGCTGCAGTGGCGTGACGGCCTGCCGGCTGAGTTGGTAGAGCAGTTCCAGCTGGCGGCCGATAGCTACGGCAGCCCGAATGATGAAGGCCGCGTCATTACAGCGGAGTTTGCTGGCTTTTGGCTGGTGACCTGCTACACGCCCAATAGCAAGGGGGACTTAAGCCGACTGACCCTGCGCGCCCAGGCCTGGGATCCGTGCATGCTGGCGTACCTACAGGGGCTGGAGGCCGGCCAGTATGGCCCGGCTAAGCCGGTGCTGTACTGCGGGGATATGAACGTCGCCCACCAGCCAATCGACCTTGCCAACCCACGCGCCAACCGGGGCAAGCACGGCTTTACAGACGAAGAACGGGCTGGCTTTCAGCACTACCTAGACGCCGGCTTTGTGGATACCTTCCGCGCTGCCCACCCCGGCCAAGCCGATGCCTACACCTGGTGGACACACTGGGCCAACGCCCGGGCCCGCAACGTGGGCTGGCGGATCGACTACTGGCTAGCCTCGGCGGCAATCGCCCCGCGCATCACCAGCGCCCACATCCACGCCAGCCAAATGGGCAGCGACCACTGCCCCGTTAGCATTACATTGGATGAGCCAATAGTGTAAGACTAGGGGGCGCGATAAACACGCAAACCTTGACACACCCCTCATATATTGATATATATATTAGCTTCTCGTAATTCGGCGAGAGGTGAGTCTAGAGAGGAGGTGACTCTCCATGCTCGACGGCATTAGCCTCGGCGGAAGTGGATCCTGATGTAGCAGAGGGTGCGCAAACGTGCGTTTGCGCACCCTCTGCGCCCTAACTTCCTATCTCCTTCTACCCAACCTAGTCGTCAGCACTACTCTCACCAGAGTATGTAGAGCTCCTAGGTTGGGCTTTTTCTTTTTCGCGTTTTTTCTACTCACTTCCAGGCTGCGCCAGTACTTCGACACTGTATAATATGGCACTAGTAGCAAGTAAGACATCACTTCAAGCAGCAATGCATAGCAAGCACCACCTCCTTCGCGGTATAATAGCTCTATGCTGAGTATTTTCTTCCTGTATTATCCCCACCCGTCAGAGCGAGGTGACTGCACATGAACATCCCCTACTGGCAGCAGCAAACGCCAGCCAAACCACTCTACCCAGACATCGCCTGGAACAAGCCTCAGCAGCGGGCGCAAGCGGGCAAGCTTGGCATTATTGGCGGCAACCAGCTGAGCTTTCGCGCTATCGAGCATAGCTATACCACTGCGCTCGCCACAGGGGTAGGGCAGGCACGCGTGGTGTTGCCAGATACCCTGCGCGGCACTATTCCTGCCAGTGTGACGGACACGATTTTTGCCGCAAGCAACAGCAGCGGTAGCCTGGGCAACGAAGCCTGGCCGGAGCTGCAAGCCCTCACTGGCTGGGCCGACACACTCCTCCTCATTGGCGACGCTGGCCGCAACAGCCAGACTGCCATTGTCTATGAAAAACTCGTGAGCCACACCACTACACCACTTATCATTAGCCGCGACGCGGTCGACTTGCTTATGCCAAGCGCCCCGCAGCTTGCCAGTCAGTCAAACATCCTTATCATTGCATCATTCTCGCAAGTCCAAAAGCTGCTGCGCACGCTGTACTACCCCAAGATCCTCACTTTCCGGATGCCGCTCCTTCAGCTAGTTGAGACACTGCACAAGTTCACCATCACCTATCCACTGACCCTCGCCACCTTTCACGCCGACACTATCCTCATTGCTCAGCACGGCACCGTCACATCAACACCATGGTCGCAGCCAATGGCACTTTGGCAGGGCACTGTGCCAACGCGCATCGCAGCCTATACCATGTGGAACCCAGCGACACCCCTCCAGGCAGCTACAGCTAGCCTGCTAGATGGGAAGGAGTAGGTATTAGGTATCGGCTCCGGAGCTTTTGTTATAGCTATTTGTATTTTTCTTTTTTATCTCTTTGGCTAGTGAAGGGAAGTATATAAGTCGCTCTAGCCCTAAAACTCAGACAACATTTCTATGATCTGCTTTTTTGCTAGAGCGCCAAACGATAGGTATCTTCAAGCATGATAAATACACCCGTGAGACCACCTCAAGTAGTGGGATTTTTCCTACCCAAATCAATACCGAAAGGGAAGAGCGAGAAAAGAAATTTGCACGCGATGTGCAGCGCCATTATTATGTTGTTCGTTTTTTGTGTTCAGATCATACGAAGCACAAATCATGAACAAATGTTTGCGTCACATGAGCCCACGACCTCTGTTATTCTGCTGGACAAAAAAATAGCACAAGCATAAAACACTGCCAAATACTATACCAAACTCTCTTATCGCATGGTGTGCTATACTTGCACGAATACCATCATTATATATCTTATTTATAGAACGAAAATAGCACGTTTCTACCGGAAATCAAGTACTCATACCATGTTTTGCAGTAATATTTAGCTTCTCGGTCATAGCAGATCGTCTACTTTCTCTTGCGCTATAAGACAAAAAGCAGGTGAGTAGTATATTTGTTCGCCCTAGTTTGCACGCTACGTCAACCATGATACATGAGTAATTAGCGTGTTCAGTGTGCCCTTATACTACCAGCAAAAGGGTAGGTTAGCGTGTCACTATACAGTCTCATCACTTGCCTTATTTAGCACGCAGACGCCACCGCCTCAGCCTGCATAAAGGTCCATACCGCGCAGGAGGCATCTCCTAGCTAGGAGCATAGTGGGATAGAGTAGGGGGATGTAGATGGAATACCTTGAGGAGACATTGGATACCGTCATCATTAGCTGAACTATGTCTACAAAAGCTAGTTACGTGGCCTGTATTAAGCCTCTATTGAGGAGAAGTGAACCGATGAAACTACTCGTGCTACCATCCAGAAGGCATGATGTAAAATACATATTTTATACCGCCTTTCTCTATTATTCCAGCAAAATATATCCTGCCACTAACTAACATAGAGCACCACCAGCATAGACAGATCAGACAGATTGCACTCACATATGCGTGGCTAGCCTTCTCTTGCAGCCTAGGAGTAGTCTGAGAGGAAAAGACAGAGAAGCTTAATACGTCTCATCAGAGTAACTCTCACTCCACAATCTCACAAATGAGACCAATCAAAAAGAAAAGAGGACGCGCAGCTTATATTGGGTCAATGATTTACTCTCAAAAACCAAACCAATAAAAAATCACCCGTCCATGCAAAACGGGTGATTTTTGGGTTATCCGCAAACGGCTATTTATTTGCGGTGGCGGCTTACGTAGTAAGCGGCACCTGCAGCAGTGAGGCTACCAATACCAGCCAGCGGCAGGAGGGTACCGCCCAAGCCGGTGTGTGGCAACTCAGCTACTGGAGTTGGAGGAGTTTGCTCACACTTCGACATGTCGGTGGTGTAGTCATTGCTTACTTCGTTGCGGCGAACTTCGACGATCTTCTTGTCAGAGATGCGGCAGACCTTGACCTTGTCGCAGTCAGCGGTGTTCTTTGAGTGCTTCTTCTCGTCGAATTCTTTTTCCTTAATGGTGACAATGGCGCCAGTCTTCAGCTCACAGACCTTCATCTTGTCGCAGTCTTTGACGTTCTTTGAGTGCTTCGTAGCGTCAAATTCGCTTTCTTTGATGGTGATGATGGTGTTGCTGCTTAGCTCACATACCTGGATGCTTGGCTGAGGTGTTACCTTGATAACAACCTGGCAGTCCTGGCTGGTCTTCTCAACGTTGGTGCTACCACCTTCGTTGCCAACTACGGTCATCTTAACGGTGTATGTGCCTTCTTTGGCGTAAGCGTGGCGAACGGTTGCGCCGCCGGTGGCAGTCTTACCGTCACCAAAGTCGTACTTGTACGTAGCGACCTTTGCACCTTCCTTAGCAGTTGCCTTGGCGGTGAATTGGTACTCGTTGCGCGAAACCTGGGTAGCTTGCAATGCGTCGCAGGTCAGGCTTGGCTTAGCTGGTGGGGGAGTTGGGGTGCCCCAGGTAGGGTTACCACAGTCCTTGATAACACCGGCAATAAACTTACCGTTGTTGTCGAACCATGCGTAGATGTTAAAGGTTGTCTTACCCAAGATGAAGCTGTCGCCCGTTGGGTACTGGTAGTATGTGTGACCACCAGCAGCGCGCTGACCTTCTGGCTTCTTTTGGTTGGTGCCAGCCTTGGCCTGCAGGGTGCGAGCACTTGTGGCAACAACCCGGCCGCCAACGATGATGTTACCGTTGGCATCAACCGTACCTTCTTGCATGTTGGCACCGTTGATCATTTGCTCGGTAATACCGAACTGGGTGTAGAGCTGGCGGATTTCTGCACGGCTCGAGTAGGTGCTGCGCAGGGTTTGTACATCCTTCGTGCCGCACTCTACGACGTTAAATTTGCTACAACTTGTTGAGATCGCTGCCGATGCTGGCTGTGCTACCCACAAGCTACCGATTGCTGCGCCGGCGACAACACCGAGTGCAACAAACGATTTTGCTAGTTTGTTCATTTGTTTTCCTCCTCGTCATTAATTAGACGTTATGTGTTGAGATTATCATGTCCTTTATTTTTTGTCAACAATACTTTTTCATATATTATGCTTATGCTTAAATCTAGATTTCATGGCTGTCGTTCTACCATAAAATGATGATCATAGCCACTGTTATATGAGGGTTGCGTGCAAGCGATGTTCGATAGTGTTGTACTTATCAGACATACATCGCACGCTCGGTGCTTTCGCCTGTTGCGCAGCTATGTGATGTTGCTCGGCTTTTTTGCCATATTTTTTCTTGATCGTTCATGGCTAGTTATCCGGTAGCTTAGGATGGGCGAGCGGTCGTGCTGAATGAAGAGAGTGGCTGACTCAGGTATATCTCTGTAGGGGCCATGCACGAGAGGCTAGCCAAGCACAGCGCAATCTGCTATACTGACAGAAGTTGCAGGATAGGGCTGCAACTGATCTTACTCACGCCGCGGTGGTGGAATTGGTAGACACGTCAGACTCAAAATCTGATGTCCACTCGGACGTGCCGGTTCAAGTCCGGCCCGCGGTACCAGTGTTTATTCAGCTGTTTTCCGAAAAATAAGCCGCGATGTCGGCTTATTTTTTTGATTAATAACTCTTATTCTCCGAATATATCAGTCTTGAGAGTGTGGGCACGGGTAGGTAACTTCTTATCCAAGGCGGGCTTTGAAACGCAAGCGATATATTGGTATATCAAAGCTAATATTGTATACTGGAAGTAGTTATGCAGCCACAAGATTCGTCACGCACAACATCACGAGGGCATTCGTCGTCGCAGAGCCGCGATGCACGGCTTAGTGAAGCGCGTGGGCAAATTGATGCGCTGTACAATACATCAAACAGTAGCGGCAATACAAACCGCCCAACTATGCAGCCCATCATTGGTAATGCACCGACTCGCCAGCCAGCGCCCAGCACGAGCGCCAAGGCGGCTACTTTCTCAGTTCCAAACCTCGCGAGCAAACCAGCCAGCCATGCACCAGTGGTGCGACACGCGGTAGGCGGCACTCAGCACAGCCAGACAGCTTACCGTCCAGGTGCGCACGCGTGGCGTCAGAGTCAAGCGGCTGCAACGTCAAATACCCACTCAGCACATATGGCTCGTGAGCGCGATATCTCATCTATCACGCCGCGCAGCCGCCCACAGGCGCACTACATTGGCACATCAGCGCAATCCCAGCCCTCACCAACTCGCGCAGCCGCTTCATCAACAGCTCACGCGCAGCAGCCCTCATCTCAAGATAACCACACCGAGCAGCCAGCAACAAACACACATCAGCCGCAGCAGCCAGACAGCCAGCGTCCTGCTGGTGCACCACGTCAGCCCACCGCCAACCAAAAGGCTGCTTGGCAGCAATATCACAGCGCTTGGCAAAACTACTATCAGCAATATTATGAGCGCTACTACTTAGGCCAAGTCAAGAAGGCTGAGGAGCGCCTCGCTGAGCAAGCCAAAGCTCACGACGCCGATACACCTAACGCCACCGCAGCCACCACTGATGAACCAGAAGAGCTCACTCAAAGCCAAGCAATGGGCGACCTGCGCTCGCGCTTACTGAGCTCGATTCGCAACGGCGCAAGCAAAGTCCGCCATAGCCGACACTTCATCCCCGCGGTAGCTGGTATTTCCGTTATGGTGTTATTCTTGGCCTTGCAATACAACCGGGTCTTTTTCTCATACGTTGCTGCCTACACCTCACCAGGCGACCTCGATGCCCAGAGCTATATCATTAGCCCATACGACTCGACCAACGTTGGCCCAGATCCCAAGCTTATCATTCCTAAGATCGCCGTGGACGTACCCATCGTGTGGGATGCCAACGCTGCCAGCCAAGCCTCGCTCAATGCCGCTATGGATAAGGGTGTCGTGTGGTTCAACATCCCTGGCGCCAATGCAAAGCCTGGTGAAGTAGGGAACTTCGTCGTCTCAGGCCACTCGAGCAACGACTGGCTCGACAACGGCAAGTATAAATTCATCTTCGCGCGGCTCGAGCAAATGCAAAAGGGTGACAATATCTATGTCAATTACAACGGCAAGCGCTACACCTATACTGTCACTGGCTCACAAGTCGTCAAACCGACCGATGTGCACGCGCTGCAAACCAACGCCACCAAGCCAACCATGACGCTCATCACCTGTGTGCCACTTGGTACCGACCTCAACCGCCTACTCGTCACAGCCGAGCAAGTCAGCCCCGACCCATCCACCGCCAAAAAAGAAGCATCTCAAACCACTACCAACAGTAGCAGCAACAGCAAGAGCGCCATGCCAGGCAACTCACCAACCTTCGTCCAACGGGTCGGCAACCTGTTTTCGGGACGGTAAGCTGGCTTTATAAACCAGTGTGGTATCTACGTTTGAAAGTGCGAGATTTCTCACTAGTTACCCTAGTAGTTGGTGTAGTAGTCTACAAAGATGAGGGTATGTATCTATGCTTTGCTCGTGTTCATAGACGAAACAAGCAAGCGCACAGCTAGATTGGCTACTAGCTATGTCAAGCATATCAAGCATTGCACTCTTCTTCATAGAATATGCAATGCCGAGTAGCTCGCCAATGAGTATATTCCTCATGTTTATCCTTGTCGGTATAGTCGCAACTGGAATACTCAGCTTTCAGCAGCTCAAGCAGCAAGAGTTGATGCGGATGCGACAAGTGGACTCCTAGTCAACCAAACATAACCCACCAAACCATGTCTCAATCTGATTGCAGTGCTCTTAAGCGCACTCTCGGATTGAGATATATCCGGGTTCAGTTTGAGCATGGTTGGTGGGCTATGTTTTTTGATTTTGTTAATTACTTTGCTGATTATACACACTATTCAACAACGACAAGTTTATCGTCTGTGCTATCGAGGACTATAGTAACCCTTAGTTGTCGTTCACGATCTTCGTCTGGCGCAGTGCCACGCCATCCTTCGTCTTGACGAAACTGTAGAGGTAACGCTGGTTTTGCGAGAGAACAACGGGGAGGTCGAGCGCCGAGGTAGTGATGCGCTGCTGGTTGGCACCATCAAAGTCGTAGAGATGCACACCGCCGTGTGTGAAGGTGAAGTGGTAGCCATCAATCCAGTTGATATCTCGCGTTAGTGGCTGAGGGAGCTTGATGGTGGAGGACTTAAGTAGCTCGAGGTCATACGTCATGAGGTTCGTATCGTTATACACACAGGCGAAGCGGTGTCCACCACGCGAGAAATCGACATGGCTAATGCCACCTGGCATACTGAGGCTGGCGACAGACTTGAGGCTGCTTGCGGTGCGCGAATCACTCGCGGCATGCGAGGTGCTACTGAGAATCTCAGCCGTCTCACCATAGGCGATCACGTAGTATACTTTGTCGTAGTATTTCTCGATACGGAAGTGGAGCGGTGCTACACCATCATCGGCATAGCTACGGACGGTGCGAGGCTTGGTGGTGCCAATAGTGAGGTAGCCAGCAGTGCGTTGCTTGCTGGTGTGGTCGAGCTTGGTCGTGTAGGTGATGGTCGTGTCGCTGTAGAGCGCAAACTCAGCCACATTACTAACGAGTGGGCCTGTGATCGTCGTGTCACCGAGACTTGCTTGGCGCAGGTCGCCCTCGCCAGTGAGGACAAAGAGCTTGCGGCTGTCGCCCTGCGAGAATTTAGCAGCATCAACATCCACACCAAGCTGCCGCGTGACATTCTCGAGCTTGTGGCTACCCTGGGTGTCGAGGACGAGCCACTCGGTTTTATCGCCATTGTAAGTGTGTTTGATCGTCACATAGCGGTTGTCCTTATCCCACGAGTCGAGAGTGAAGGTTTGGTGTTCGGTATTGTCTGGCGCAGTGTAGTGCGCACTGTCGAGTGTGATATTCGTCGTCTGTGGGTTGTCGCCACTGAGATCGGCCAGAGTAACGGTGGGCTTGTGCGCAGCAGGAGTGAAGGCGAGGTAGCGATTATTACCTGAAGCAATGGCGCTTGACGCACCACTAGCAGTTGCGACATTCTTATGACTCGGATTACTGGAGATAAGCCGGGCGTAGTCGAGCCACAGCACACTGCCGGGCTTCACATCCACCGTCTTGTGCCAGTCACGGTAGCCCTCACGCTGGATAGTAACGTTGCGCTGGCCCGCCGAGAGGGTAAGCTTGCTAGGCGTCTCGTTGCTGAGGCGGGTTTGGTCTACCGTCACTTGGGCACCATCGGGATGTGTATCGAATTGCACCAGGCCACCCTGCACAACCTTACCACTCGACCAATTGAGCCGGTACCCCTGTATTGCATAAGCAAAAATCACGACAGTGAAGAGAACGGTCAGCACCATCATGCTATAGATCAATGTCAGATGGACGCGTTGGCGTCGCTTTCGTTGTTGCGTATCCATGACAACATTATACCATGGCTGGAGGGAAGTAGGGTGCGTTGCCTATCCAGCTTAACCTTGCAGCAGGCTCATGTATTTTATTTTGTCCCGAGGATTTTATACAAAACAGCCCCCACCTCTTGCAAAATCCCTTATGCTTAGAGTATTATACGATCAAAGAGGGAACAAGGGGGTATACTATTATGCGTCATGCGACGATCACACGTGGTGGACAAGTGTCTAAACAGGCAGCTGGGCAGGCTGCCGTTCGTCAAGATATACAGAGGCCAAGGCAGCATCGTACGAGCAAATCAGAGCGGCAACCTGTACTATACGGGCCCGAGCTAAAGATCATTCATACCCCGCGCGCTCGCTCTACAGCAGTCAAGGCGGCTCAGAAGCATATCTCAGAAATCATCCCGGCAACCAAGGCGATACAGACAATTCAGGCGACCACAGCGACGCCGCAATCACCCGTAAAGAACCAGCCACGGGTAGCTACAGGAGCCACTCAAACCACTCCACCGCGCCCCGCGCACCAGCTGGCCACGCTCCATGCAGCCACGCCGCAAAGAACAGTGGCAACACATCGCGCCGCAGCACCAACTGCACACATCACCAAACATCACCGGCCGGTGGCGGTGCAGCCTATCGCATCATCTCGACCCGGCTCGCCGCGCCAACTACGGAAGCGGCAACCCGTGACGATCTCGCCACTCTCGGCTCAGCCAATAAAAACCTCATCGCCTCGTGCACAAACCCCACACCGCACTGCTCAACAGACGTCCACCCAGCCTGGCGCGCCACGCAGTATGGATTTTGTATTCGTACCATCAGAGATAGAACCACCCAGTGCCGCTAAGCGCCATAACACGCCGCCGCCGTCACAACTAGCACGTGTGCTTGCCACCGAGCAAGTCGAGCAGATGCAAACCCAGGCCACGCAGCCAGTTATACCAATTGGCCTACCCACACTCAATCTCGCCGAGCTTGCCGCCCAACCACTGGTAGCACAGCCTTCTGGGATGCCTCAAGGTGAGGTGTGGTGGCCACCAGCTGAGCCAGAACTCACTACGACGGAGAATATCCCCGTTGGCACACTGCCGCGCAGCGTTCTTACTCAGCAGAGTAAGAAGTCGGCAGCTGTACCCAGATCTAAACGCCGCAAGCTTTTCACTAGTAAACGCCGCACCAACAAACCCACCACGAGCGTTGCACCACCACCGACTCGGCAGCCAGCGGCGCGCCACTGGGATCGGCACCTCAGCGTTGCTGGGGCGATGGTGGCACTGCTTGCCTTTGGCGGCTATCTGACATACCACAACATGCCTGCCATTGCTACTCGTATGGCCGCCGCTCAGGCTGGCATTAATGCATCGTTCCCGTCATATCAGCCGAGTGGCTATAGCTTGACGGGCGGCATATCGCAGCAGCAGGGGAGTGTCTTAATGAAGTTCGCCGCCAACGCTGGCCCAGGCACCTTTACTCTCACACAGAGCCGGTCAGATTGGGATTCCAGCGCTGTCCTGGCCAACTACGTTTTGCCCAGCTTTGGCCGCAACTTCGCCACTACCACCAGTCGTGGCCTTACTATCTATAGCACCCACAACGCCGCCGCATGGGTCAATGGCGGTATTCTC
This sequence comes from Candidatus Saccharimonadota bacterium, assembly GCA_013333645.2. Lineage (GTDB taxonomy): Bacteria > Patescibacteriota > Saccharimonadia > Saccharimonadales > Saccharimonadaceae > Saccharimonas. The sequence continues at coordinate 132,615 of JABCOK020000005.1, forward strand.
TACACCATCAAGGGCAACGCACCCCTGTCGAGCGAACAGGTGGAGCGAATTGCAGCGAGTATGTAGCAGTTCATCTGCTATACTTATCCATATGAGTAACGACACATCATCTGATACACCATCTTCGCATGCCACTACCATTCGCACCCGCTTTGCACCAAGCCCCACGGGGTATATCCATGTGGGTAATGTGCGCGCAGCGCTCTTTCCGTGGCTGCTTACGCGCCAGCAGGGTGGAAAATTCGTCTTGCGCATTGAGGATACCGACCGCGCTCGCTTTGTATCTGGGGCGGAGGATCTGATTCTCGATACACTCGACTGGCTTGGGCTAGACTGGGACGAAGGCCCACGCGTTGGCGGTGAGGCTGGGCCGTACCATCAGTCGGAGCGCCTCGCCATCTACCACCGCTGGGCACAGAAGCTCATCGACAAAGGGCTCGCCTATGCCGATCCCTATACCCCAGAGGAGGTCCAAGGCTTTCGCGAGGAAGCTCGGGCTGCCAAAAAGGCCTTTTTATACCGCGACTATCGCCCAACCAATCCACCAGAGTGGGATGGCACCCAGCCACTGCGCTTCAAGGTAGCCGAGCCCCAGCGCTACACCTGGCACGACCCCGTGATGGGTGAACTCTCTGCTGGGCCAGAAGCGCTCGATGACTTCATCCTCATCAAGGCCGATGGCTACCCGACGTACAACTTCGCTCACATCGTCGACGACGCCGAGATGGGCATTACCCACGTCATCCGCGGACTAGAGTATATCTCCAGCATTCCACGCTACCTCAGCCTATACGATGCGCTAGAGCTTGAGCCACCAGTATTGGCCTGCCTGCCACACATCATGGCACCCGATGGCAAGAAAAAACTTGGCAAGCGCGACGGTGCCAAGAGCGTCACAGACTACCGCACCGATGGTATTTTGCCCGAGGCAATGCTCAACTTCCTCGCCTCGCTGGGCTGGAATGATGGCACCGAGCAAGAGATCTTTAGCAAGGAGGAACTGATCGAGAAATTCAGCCTCGAGCGTGTCCAGCGCAGTGGTGCTCGCTTCGACGAAAAGCGCCTCCTCTGGATGAATGGCCAATGGATCCGCCGCTTATCGCTCGATGACCTCTACGGGCGGGTTGAGCACTACTGGCCAGCCAGCGCTGCTAGCACCGACGAATCGTACAAAAAACAAGTGCTTGCCCTAGTGCAAGACCGCCTCAAGACGCTCGCCGAGCTGCCAATGCTGAGCCGCTACTTCTTCGAAGAGCCCACTATCAATGAAGAGCTCATTACCACCAATAAGCCTCTGCGCAAACTGACGGACGAACAGCGCCGAGAGCTCCTTGCCACGGCCCACGCCGCCCTAGCTCAGCAGCGCACATGGACGCCAGGCGCCATCCAAGACACCCTTAACCAACTCCTCGAGACCACCGGTCACAAGCCTGGCGTGCTCTTTAGCCTCATTCGCATCGCCACCACCTGGGCACCCTTTAGCCCCCAGCTGAATGACACGCTGGCACTGCTTAGCAAGGAGCGGACGCTGGCGCGAATCGAGCAGTATCTTGGGTAATAACGTGCTCCACATCACACAAAAAGCCGGCTCTCTCAGCCGGTTTTTGCTTGAACAAATAATTGCGTCATGAGCAAAAAATAATAGCAATAACAGGGGTAGGGGGCTGCCCGCGAATACACAATGGTACTCAAGCGGGCAGCCCCGGTGGATAGAAGGGCCATGCCTATGTTATTCCATAGGCCGGCGTGAGGCTTGAGAGATCAAGCCTTTTTTGGTTCCTTGCGATCGGTAGCACAAGTCAAGTCACTATCTGCCTCCAGCATCGCCTGAGACAGCGAGCCCCATCCAATAACCTCATCCTTGGTCTCACCAAGAATAAAGGGGAGAGAGGACACCCTCGAAGCGCGGTCAGCCTCAGCAGCCACTAGGGCTTCTCGCTCTTCACGTGAGCGGCGAAGTGACGCTTCAGTAGCCTCGCGCTCGGCTTCGATGCGTTGCTGCTCTTCAGCAGCAACGCGATCGGCCTCAAGGCGGTTGATCTCATCCTGTATGTAACCATACAAGACATCGAAGGCACGACGTCGATACTCCTCAGGTGAGGGAAGCTTGGCGCCGTACTCTTTGCTGATGAACTCGATCAGCTCTGGGTTGCGACGAACAACCCGAGTGACGGACTCATGACTGATACTGACTACCTTGGTGTTGATACTGTCAACAGACACCCCACCAGCACCAGCCTCCAGCCTCTTACGAACATTCTGAGAGAGGCCAGATTGAAGCAGTAAGCGTATATAGCGGATGACACTGTAATCAAACTCAATTGCATTCAACTCACCAGAGCCGAAACGCCGATACAACTGCTTACGTTCTTGCCATCCACCCACTAAGACGACGCCAGTAACGCCAGTCAGGAGTGTGGAGGGAATAGCCAATAGTAGCCACCATAACGACCAAGCATACGATGCAAAGCAGCTACAGATAGCAACTGACCCTACCACGATGCCGCAACGAGCAAAGAATGTCAGCAGAGCTCGCTCTTGGTTCGCATATTTACTCTGATCGCTTTCGTTCCAAGCCCAATGATAGATCTCAGGGCATTCCCATGGCTGAGACACCTCCTCTCGTGTGACACCCTCAACCCAAAGGGATCGAGAGATAGACTTATCGCACTTGCTGTAGCCAACTTGCTCTCCGTCTACATAGAGTCTACCGCAATGAATCTCAAGGAACATATTCTCTTCCCCTTCCTATCTGTAGAGAGAATATGA
>JABCOK020000006.1 GCA_013333645.2 Candidatus Saccharimonadota bacterium
AATCGCCCACCTCGACAGGAGGTGGGCGACGATCCTCGGCTGAGACAGCCACAGGGGCTGATTCTCAGGGTGAGGGTTTGTATAGCGATGCTGTGGTGCGGGTTAGGAGACTCTAACTCCTGGCCTCTTCCATGGCAAGGAAGCGCTCTAACAACTGAGCTAAACCCGCATGTTGCTGAGTTGTATTATATGGAATAGTACGCAAAATTTCAAGCCCTTTCTTGTACGAATCATACTATTCGCTCTTGCGCACTTCGTTCCGTCACTATTCTAGGATATGTACGTACGGCTATTGTGTACTCACCTCTTGCTTTTGGAGAAGCAGAAAATAAATTATACTCCAACCCCTCACCATCCATTGAATAACGCAGAAAAGATATGTATTCTACTCCGCCGCACCAAAGCCACGAATTTTACCAACGGCTGCTCGATCGATTGTGCTAACGTGGATCGCGTTGCCTTCGTTGCCGCCAACGGTGGTGAGCTTGCCATCTTGATAACGCAAGAGAATATTAACATGTTCACCACGCGCGCTGGTTGTGTCGTAGAGGATGGCATCGCCTGGCTGGGGCGTATAGCCACTATCGGCTGGGTGCCAGCGACCAGCGGCGCGATAGTATGCCTCGAGGCTGCGCACACCAGGGATGCGCCAGCCACCATTGTGTGGGTTGACGAATGGCACACCCGCCTGCTGATGTACCCAGCTGACAAAGTTTGCACACCAATCTTGCCGCTCGCCCTGGCTGTAAAATACACCAGGCTGTGGAGTGTCAAATTGCTGGTGAGCAGTCGTGATGATCTTCGCTCGGACGGGCGATAACTTCTTCGTATCTATTGCTGGGAACTCCTCTTTTTGCCTAAGCTGCTGGACTGGATGGGGCTGCACGCGGCGTGGTATAAAAAACAGAGCACCATACACAATAGCACTGCACAGTACAATCGCAAGCATAATCCAAAGAGCAAACAGAGCAAGGCGTTGCCAGGAGAGCGGTGTGGACTGATGGAGTGATTTCATAGTGCTTATTATACATGACGTCTCGTTTGTGGGTGAGTTGTATCATACTAAAAGAAAAACACCCTCTTATTTCAAAGAGAGTGTTTTGCTGGTGGCTCCTACTAGACTCGAACTAGTGACACAAGGCTCTTCAGGCCTCTGCTCTACCAACTGAGCTAAAGAGCCACAGGCAACACCTGTTGCTCTTCCCTATTGTACTAAAAAACCACTGCTTAGGCAAGAGATTCAAAGTCTCAATTCTTCTAAGCTTCTCGTTGTCTTGGCTTCCCCTCCTCACCGTATTATCTACCAGGCAACGAAAAATACATTCGCACATACTATGCTATACTGTGCGCCCCATCTTTTGTATAGATGAGAAGGTGTAACAAGACAGGGCGAGCGAAAGAGAGATAGAGACTTTGCACCTCGCAATAAATAGTTAGCCTTTTGCCCTGCAAGGTGCTATAATACAGCCAGCGCGGGTATCGTATAACGGCTATTATGTATGCTTCCCAAGCATGAGACGAGGGTTCGACTCCCTCTACCCGCACCACAAGGAGGATCACACTCAGTATAGGAGTGTGTTTTTATTTCTATGATGTATGATCGTAAACTTGTCATTGTCCAAAACCCTTATAGCACCCGCCATCGCGAGGTGCAAGCTGGTGTGTTTGACCGGCTCGATGCAGCGGGCATTACATACGACACCATAACGACGCGCTATTCGCAGGCAGCGGATAACATTGACGACCTTGCTGGTCGCCTGCCGAATGACGCTCATATTATCAGTGCGGCAGGTGATGGGACGAGTACGCAGGTGGTAAATGCGGGGCTGAGGGCTGAGCTTGATGGCGCAGTGTATAGCTTTATTGGTTATGGCAATTGCAATGATTTAGCGAGAGGTGAGCGCAATCCGCTGGCTGTGCTGCAAGGTGACCACTACACCGTTACTCATCAACCACTGTCCGTTGAGGTGAATGGCGAGCTGTGGCGATATGCCCCTGGCTATATGACACTCGGCCTGACTGCTCTGATTGCCAGTGGCTTCGCCAGCACGGCATCGCGCGAACGCATGCGCCGCACACCACCCCACACCAAACTTGTACGCAGTATGGGGCAAGTTGCCACCACCTATCTACGCGCACACGATACTTACTTACCACCCTTTACAACCAATCTTTCTACCGAAGAGCAGGCTGGTCTAACAGATGTGATGATTATTAATAACCAGCGCATGGGGCGCGTTATCCGCTCGTCGATCGACTATCCACAGACCGACTTTTTTGGCTACCATCAAGCTGACTTCTCGTCTGTCTGGAAAAATATCCCCTTTGCTTGCAGCGCCATAGCAGGCCACACACCGGCCGAGGAAATCACCGATATCACACTCACCTTCCGCGAGCCAGCCACTATCCTCGCCCAGACCGAGGGAGAGCACGCCGCGCTGCCAGCGGTATCGACAATTCGCACGTATAAGGACCCAGCAAAGGCGATTCGAGTTGCACTGCCCTGACCACTAACTACGTTTGGTATGCATCAGCAAGTTTGCTAGGTTATAGTATTCTATTAGTTATGATGCTATGCGTTCGGTAGTTTCTTCGGCAGCGAGCCGGTCTAATGCTGCGTGAAGCTCTTCGCTATACTTCCAACCAGCAAGCGCGAGCATATTAAAGCCCATGTAGCATGTATCAGGATTGATATCACTGTAGCGCTGATACTCCAATACATCTGCCAACACACTACGGACAAGCTCTGGATTCAGCAGCGCAGCCGCGGATTTCTCATTATCCGAGCTACGGAGCCCTGCTTCGTGCAAGCCTCTCTGTATATCCTTTGCAACATCAGCAGCAAAATCCATTGCTGCATTGGTTTGGATCGCGTACACATAGCGTTGATACCCATCGGCAGCGGCCTATGCATCAAACTCTTGCTGCTGACAGCGCCTGCGCAGGTCGCGCCAGCGTTGCTGAGCTAGCTCATCACAAAAGACAAGGGATGCATCGGCCTTACATTGCCGTTCGTGCTCGCTTGTGAGTGCTGCTATTGAATCAATTTCATCGGTAGTCTTGAGATTTTCCATTCCAATACTATAGCATGTGCTTGCATATCTGTGTAGTATCCATGCTGGCTTTTATAATGAGGTAGCCATTCATTTCTGATCGACTGCCAGGCCCTGCCGAATCTGCGCTGCCCGCGCCTCCCCCACGACTGCCGCTAGCTCTGTTTGGCTGGCACGCATAATGCCGCGCACACTGCCAAACTGCCGCAGTAGCTTCTGCTTTGTTTTAGGGCCAACGCCAGGGATGCCATCGAGCGCACTTTTTACGCCAGCTTTGCGCTGCAGGGCTGTGTGGTAGCTCACGGCAAAGCGGTGCGACTCGTCACGAATCCGCTGAAAGAGCTTGGTAATGTCACTGGCTGCAAGCGGTGGAGTGGCGACCGGGCTGGTACTGCTACCTGGCTGTTCCTGCACGACAGAAGCAGCGTGGGCCGCCTCTGGCTCGTACACCGCAGCACTACCCCGCAAATTCTTGGAGTGCGCACCAGCGTTGCGCTGCCCCGGGTGGAGGTTAATCACGTAGACATCGCCATCCTCATAGACGGCAATACCACTCGGGCGCTCGGCTTGTAGCTGCTGAATATACGCCAGCCCCACCTGCGAGCCAGTTTTGTGTACCAGGATCTCTTCCTCGCGCTTGGCAATGCTGATGATCGGCACATGTACCCCACGCGCATCACGGGCTGCAATTGCTGCTGCTAGCTGGCCTTTGCCACCGTCAATCAGGAGCAGGCTCGGCGTGCCCCAGCTCTTGATATGGCGCTCACTCAGGCGGCGAAAGATGACGTCGTGCATGTTACCAGTGTCGTCGTTTTTTTCGCTCACTTTAAACTTGCGGTACTCGGCCCGGTCACTCACCCCATTACGAAACACCACCATGCTCGCCACTACCTGGCGACCGCTCATGTGGCTGATATCGTAGCCTTCGATGCGGGTTGGCTCACCCGCTAGGCCCAGCAGCGTAGTCAAGTCCGCCAAGGCCCGATCCTTACTAATAGCCAAAAATTCCTTATCGCCAAACATCACCCGGCGCTGCAGCTCCTGCATGGCGCGGAGCTTGTTGCGCAGCTGAGCTGCTCGCTCAAATTCGTGTAGCCCCGCGGCCGTCTTCATATTGCGCTCAAGCTCGGCAGCGATTGCTTTGCGGTTGCCTTTGATGTAGCTAATCAGCGTGCGCAGGTTGGCTTTATAGGCTAGCGAGCCGTCGCTGATTTTGGGGCTCAGGCCTAAATCTTCGTCCAGCCTTGATTGCCCAGGCCGGCGCTCGTGCGTCAGGTATGGAAAAATTGGCCGCAGGTAGCGCAGGGCTTTTTTGAGCGCAAAGCCATTGTAGAAGGGGCCGTAATAGTCGGCGCCATCGTCCGCTGGGTTGCGCGTAAAGCTCACTACTGGCCACTGGCTCTTCATGTTGATTCGCACAAAGGTCTGCGATTTATCATCGCGCAGCAGCACATTGTAGCGCGGCATGTAGCGCTTGATCATCTCGCTTTCCAGAAAGAGGGCGTCCACCTCGCTTTCGGTCTCAATCCAATCTGTATCGTGGATCTCCGCCACCAGCGCCATAGTCTTGTTATCCCGCCCGCGCGAATCCTGAAAATACTGCCGCACTCGGTTGCGCAGCACTGCCGCCTTGCCGACATAAATCACCTCCCCACTGGCCGACTTATGAAAGTATACCCCCGGGCTGCGGGGTAATGTTTTGAGCTTGGCGTGGAGGGCGGCGTTCATACTTTCTATTATAGCGCGAAGCTACTGTTTGCCGGTAAACAGCCGAAACAAACCATCGTGCTCGCCTTGAGCAAGCTTAACAGCCCATTCTTCCTCTTCAAGACGCTTCAAGAGGCGCGCTTTGAGTGCAGTTAAACCAAGTTTTCGCGCCCGCTTGACCTTCTCTGCTTGCTCAAGAAAGGCAAAAAATTGCTCGCGATATTCCTTTGGGATATCGCTGATCTTGCCGTTCGGCATGACAACGTTCTCGAGCCCTGTTAGTTTCCTTTCGTCCTTTTTGCGCATGCCAGTAATCGATCGATTCATATACGCACCGAGCTGAGCAACGGGGCCAGGAATATTACAAACTGTTTGGCCGTCTTGTTCGACACGCCAAGGATCAAGGCTTTCAAGTGGAATCTTCGTTTCGCTGCCAGCAAGACGCCAGTAAAGTTCCTTTTCACCCCCGTTACCCTCTTTAAGATAGCGATCACCAGTGAAATGGCTCAAACCTTTGAGTGTATTCATTAGTGGAGTGCCATATGGCCTAAGGCCAAATACCGAAGGGACAAGTAATCCACCCAGCGCATCTTTCATCTCATCTCGATATGCTGCTACTGTACCTGTTGTATGCACTAATGTATCGAGATCTCGCACCGTGCCATTGCTCTCACGCCGCCGCGGCAGGTAGATATTACCAATCCGCACCACATGATCATCCCAATCGATCTCCTCAGCATGAGTGACTGCGTGTAGACCGAGTCCACCAACCACAGTATAGGGAGCATCCCCCACGTCTTCCATCCGATTGTGAAAATCTGCTGCAACTAATGTGAAATATGAATTGTCTAGGGTTGTTTCTGGGGATCGTCTCATACACTTGGTTATACCATACTTTTGTGCACGCGGGAAGTGTTTTGCATGCTATTGTACGCCTCTGCCGTATTAGTTTTTATCTTGTTCGAATAATATTCATGGTACATTCTATGTGGGTACGAAATACAGACGAGCCATTCCTCGGTAGTGCTCACACGCTCTTATCATTATTCTAAAGCTTGGTAAACCTTCTGCTGCAGCACCGGCACAACCTCCGTCTCAAACCATGGGTTACGCGCCCGCCAGCGTGCAGTCAGTGGCGAGGGGTGCACCAGTGGAAAATACTGTGGCAAATACTGCGCAAAATGCGCTACCGTTTCTGTTAAATTTTTCTCTACCTGGCGGGCAAGGTAGTACTTCTGCGCATAAGCACCGACCAGAATCGTTAGGCGCACTGCTGGCATCTGGGCGCGGAGACGCGGATGCCATTTCTTGGCAAACTCCTTGCGTGGTGGCAAGTCGCCGTGTGTACCCTTGCCGGGGTAGTAAAAATCCATTGGGATGAGCGCAAAGAGATCGGGGTTGTAGAACTGCTCATCACTCACGCCAAGCCACTGCCGCAAGAGGCGGCCGCTGGCATCATTCCACGGCATGCGAGTCTCCTGAGCAATACGGCCGGGTGCCTGGCCAACAATGATAATGCGCGAGCGCGCCGAGGCGCTATAGACCGGCAGCCAACCCTGTGCCGCAAAATCAGCATTCATTGGGTCGGCACAAATGTGCTCGTAGAGGAGTGGCTGTGATTGCGCATTTGCCATATCTTTTAGTATAGCGAAGTTGTGGAGCTGGCTCAATTGTAGCAAATGTAGCTATCCATTAATCCCCCAATGTCAGCTCGATTATTTTCTGGAAGGTTTTGCCGTTACGAATCGTGAGCTGCTTATAAAACTGGGCTTTGAGGAGCTTTTTATGGTAGTTTGATGTAAGATAATCGGCTTGATCGTGGTTGCAATAGAAGAACGCGGTGCGCCCAAAATAGAGCTGCTCGCGATCGTTCGCCCAGGTGGCTGCCTCTGCCTCAACCGCCGTTTTGTCCGCCTCGGGCAAGTAGAATAGCGCGTCCCGTCGGTAGGCCGTGTCATCCTGCCACCAGCTCGGCAGTTGAGCCACCTCTTGCTGGAGCGCAGTAGCACTGATGATGATAAACGGCACTGGGAAGTCATAGGTCGCGTCAAAATAGCGCGTTAGAGTGTGCCAGATCGCCTCCTCCGGCTCACTGCTATCAAAAAACAGATTGCCGCTATTGATATACGAGACGACGCTGCGAAAGCCCAGCTCCATCAAGTCCGCCTTCAGGCGATCCATACTCACCCTATGCTTGCCGCCAACATTAATGCCGCGAAGCAGCAGCGCGTAGCGCATTGGTTTTGCTGTGGTGTGGTGGAGCGTGTGCATAGTGCTATTATACAAGGATACACGGCGAGTGTCATGTTGCCGAGCGATAGTTACCGCCCACTACTCAGGCAGTAGCCAATGGCCACTCAGCAAGAAGGTCGCCATATCGGCAAGCAGAGTAAGCCCGCACAGCACGATGACCACTGTAATGCTCGAGCGAATGAGCGTGCTGTATCGGGCTCGCACCCGCTCGAACCAGGCTATGAGGGGCTGGTGCCTATCGCACATAATCGCGATGACAAGGCCAAAGAATAACCCCTGGCTGACAAGCAACCACACGATGTGCGCCATGATCACGACAAGCAGTGACTGTTCGCGGCTCGCTATGGTGATCACTGCGAGGAATGATGGGTCGGTAAAGGCACTGACCGCATAGATAATGCCACCAAGCACAATGCTACGCCTCAGCCACTGCAAGACTCGGCTATCCTGCGACTCCTGTGGTTCCTTACCCGATTTTATATGCCTGTGCAAGCGAGCTGCCGCCCAGCCAAGCAGTCCCACACTTGCCGCACCTTCTGCGCCTACCCACACACAAGCTGGTACACGATGGAGTGCCTGGGCAAATAACTCGGCGCTGCCGCCAAGCAGAAGCGATGCCGCTACACCAGCAGTGACCGTCCCCACTAAGACGATGAGTGCAAACGCAGCGATTTTTTGCTTGGGCAGCTTGCTTGCCACTAGCAGCACAACCAGCACTGCGCCAAACACATCAAACCCAGCCACGCCAAGGCCAAATGCAAGTGCAATAACATTCATAGTGTCTAGTATAGCAGTAGATTCTTGAAGATGGCATACGTATCTCTCATTACACTGTAGATTATTATGAGCACCTTACCACCAACACTACACGCCTTATCCCTGTTTACCCAGTAAGAAAGATACGCAGCTCACCTCAAGTTATCGTATACTACACAAAGCACGCGCTCTTATTTGCTATGCCCAACGAATCCAGCAGTATTCCCCATCAAGCGGTCAACAATAACACCATTGCTATTAATAATCATGGTTGGCCCATCTGTACCCGCCAAAACAACGGCTGTTTGTGCCTGCCTAGCATGAATAACACTATCCGCTGCGTGAAATTGCTTTTGCAGATAGCCATACTCAGCATCATCCAGTGGAATATAGGCAACGTCACTCCCCTTGAGCCGCTCAACAATATCTGGGTAGTGCATGTCATAGCAAATATATGCCGTAACTTTCGTAGCATTATGCGTAGCAATTACGCGTGAATAACGCGCTGTGCCAATTGATTCATCTGGCGCAAGATGCGCTTTGTAATTTGTCAGTATACTGCGACCAGACTGATCTACCAGTACGACTTTCTTGTATATTCTTGTATCGTCTTTTTCTGTTGTATGGTAGACGATATTGATCGATTCTTTTTGTGCAAAGGCTGCAATTGTTGTGTGCAGCGCAGGTGGGATATAATTTTCTGGCCAGACGATTGTCGCATGAGGATATTGGTACTGTGCAATTGCGCGCTTTGTCAGATGTATAAGATCCTTCACATCAGCTTCAGTAGCGGGTATATCAACACCGCCACGTGTCATCTTTTGGAGTGCAATCACTGGAGGGAGTGGCTTGGCTGGCATATGCACAGCAATACTATTTGCCACTGCCACGAGTACAACAAGCCCGCAGCTCATACGTATCCATACGCTCATACGAGCATGCACTATCAGCCACGCTATACTCGCGCCGCAAAGTAATACAATCGCTTCGAGCACTACTTCGCCGCCATAGGCACTCCACATAGTGATACTGTCATTACGCCACACGCTATAGCCAAGATGGGGAATCCACCAATCCTCTACCACTGGTGCATGAGTTCGTACATACGTCAATGTACACCATGCAATAACAAAGAGCACTACAGCACCGTATGTCCGAATATACCGACGCAGAGCTATAATCCAAAACAGATTAGCCTGCAAAAGCGCCCATCCAACACTTGCACCAAATGCCACGCCGGGCGACATAAAATAATAATACCAATAGGTCGTTGGTAAGAGCCATGCCAGCATGAAACAAGCACCAACGCCATAAAGATGGACGCCCGACAGTCGTCGCACTGCTATAAATAGCAATGCCAATGCAAAAAATACTGGTAGCTGCAGAAGCCAATGTGGGGCAAAAGCCGTTCCTGCCACAACAATGCCAGATATCGCCGCAAAAATATATGGCCGAGCCGCTCGCCGTATTGTCATAAAGCGCATAGGTTTCATGTGCTTGCACGCCATAGGCACTACAAGCCAGCGCCGCACCCGTCGGCAGTACCACTCGTAACGCTCGTCAAAGACGTGGTGGATGGTGTGCTCTTCGATTGGAATAATGAGCCAGTTTAGCACGCCAAAGCACACCACTGGGCACAGCAGCGCCAGCCATGAGCCGCTCACCAATGCGCAACCAAGTACCGCCAAGATATATGCAAGATAGAGTGGATTGCGCGAGAAATTGAACGGCCCCGTGGTGAGCAGCTCGCTTGGCTCATCAAGCGGGTTGGTCGAGGTTGCAGCTCGGCGCAAAGCGCGCATCGTTGCATGCATTATAAACACAGCCACAACAATGCAAGCAGCACCTACCAGCCACCATTCGCTGGCAATCACTACTGTCCCTGGCCACGTCCACGCTACTGCTAAAGCAGCAAAGCCGAAGCCGAAGAGACAAAAATCAGGAATATGGTTATATATCATATGCTTCTTCATGCGTATGATTATACCACTTTATTACTGATATGACATAAACATGGTATACGTTCTTATTCTGTGCGCATTACCCCTGACTCATTCATCGGAGATGCGCTGCCTGTAGGGCATCGTACACACTTGGCTACCTCTTCTATCTCTATAACTCTCTTTCTCTCATATTTCTCTATCTATTTCTCTATCCATCTCTATATATCTATATACATCCATATATATCCATATCGATTTCTCTCCTATTATATATAAATATATAAAAGAAGAGAAAAAGAACCGACCGTAACAGAGAAAAAACAGGGTAAAAAAGGCGAATTTCGAAATTCGCCTTTTTTGATATAAAACTGTGCCTTGATATACTACCTTGTAAGGAGCTTAAATATGCCAAAGTACGTTCATATTGCTGGTTTTGCTATATTGCTTTGTGTGCTGATGTATGTGCTGCTGCGCGTGCTAGCGCCAGCGTCACACTCTACCCCGCAAGGCAGCGCAAACCATTCACCTTCTCATCATGCATCATCACATATGCTCTATGGCCTGACAATCGACGACAGCTGGGAGGGCACGAGACGGCTTGCTGATATCGTGGAAGCTCTTCAGCGTTTGCCTGCTCGGCCAACGGTGCGGATCGTTATGTCTAAGGATAGATCACCGCAGCGTTACCGTGAGCTATTCAAAACCCTTCATCGCGTGGCCGATATCATGG
>JABCOK020000007.1 GCA_013333645.2 Candidatus Saccharimonadota bacterium
AGAATATAAGAATTATGACAAAAAGAAATTATGGTTATAGAAGGTATCAGTCAGTTATGCAGAGCATACTATTGCTAATCCCTGGTATAATACAACTATGGCATTACAAAATAAAAAATCTCTAGGGCAGCATTGGCTCAAAGACCCGGATATGCTCGCGGCGATTGCCGATGCAGCAGCACTAACCCCTGACGATACAGTATTGGAGATTGGTCCTGGGCTTGGTACATTGACAAGCCGGCTCCTTGCTCGGGCGGGCAGGGTAACTGCGGTAGAGTACGATGCTGATCTAGCGCGCAAACTGCCAGGACAATTCCCTGGCAAGCAATTGACAGTCGTACATGAGGATATTCTGCAGTTTGACCTTAGTCAGCTTCCTACTGGCTATGTTGTGGTAGCAAATGTGCCGTATTATATTACGAGCAAGATTGTCCAAAAGCTGCTGACAGCGGAGAATAAGCCGCGCCGCACAGTACTGCTGGTGCAGAAGGAGGTGGCTGAGCGAATCGCCGCTGAGCCTGGTGCAATGAGCCTATTGGGAGTGAGCGCTCAGCTCTATGCTGAGGCAAAGCAAGGCCCAGTGGTACCGCGCCAATTCTTTGTGCCACCGCCCAAGGTAGATTCGCAGGTAGTGGTGCTCGAGACACGTGCTCAGCCTCTCGTGTCGCCAGCAGACGAAAAGGATTTCTTCCGCGTGGTACGGGCGGGGTTTGTAGCTAAGCGCAAGAAGCTGCGCAGTGCACTTGCGGCAGGCCTTGCACTAGACAAGACAGAAGTCGAGACGATACTGCAACACGCTGGTATATCGCCAGACTGGCGGGCAGAGGATGTGTCGATTGCCCAGTGGTTCACTATTATGCAAGAGTGGCGCGCGCGATGATCCGGGCTGATCAGCCTACTTGCTTCCCGCCAGAACTTCTCGTTAGCGTGTCATCGAGCAGTGATGGCACAATGCTTGACCGTACGCTCAGTGAGATGCATCATCCACAGGTAGTGGTACACCGACAGGCCTTTTGCCAGGCGAGCGGGGCCGCATATACGGATGTGGTGTATCAGCGGGTTGTCTATGGCGCAGGCCGCAGCTATGACCAGCTCTGCGAGGTCGATAGCGCTGCAACAACTCGCCATACTGCCGAGATGGTAGCAGATGGCCTCGTGACGCGCTCGCATGGAGTGGGGCTATTGTTGCCAGTGGCCGATTGCGTGGCGACGGTGCTGTATGATCCGGTGCAGCGGGTGCTCGCGCTATTGCACTTGGGGCGGCATTCGACACTCTCGCCACTGCTTGTTCGGACAATTGATCGCCTCGTCCACGAAGGCTCTCGGGCAGAGGATATCATTGTCTGGATGAGCCCAAGCGCGCAGCGACAGAGCTACGTCATGCAGTATTTTGACCAGGCAACTGACCCAGCCTGGCATCCCTTTTGCTCGCACGAAGCTGATGGTATCCATCTTGACTTGCAGGGCTTTAATGCTGCTGCGTGCCAGCGCGCGGGCATTGCATCGCGCAATATCCACATCTCGCCTGTCGATACAGTAACAAACCCCGACTACTTCTCGCACGCAGCGGGTGACACTGGTGGGCGGTTTGCGGTGCTGGCAATGATGCGAGAAAAGTAACGACAATCTGCAGAAGATAGCCGAACGTCAAGCTCCTCCGCGGTGTAACTGCGTTAGCTACTCCCATATACCTTGCAATATATAATTACATCAGCTATTCTGTGATAAGAAAAGGTTTGCCTATCAATCGACCGTGGGTGGATACAAGAGAAGGAGTGTGATCATGGGATGGTTTAAGAATTCGTTTGGCATTGGAGCTGGCGTAACGCTGGGGGATATGGCAGCTCAGACCGGTGTTGCTATGGCAGTTGATATTATTGATGGATCGACCAAGAAGCTGCAGGACGACTATCGCATAGAGCATTTTGACCCAATTGTCCGTGACGATATTTCGCACATTATTGCACGAAGCGCACTGAGTGAGATGTCATATCCCTTTCCTACTGAGCTCGATTCCAATGCGAAGTCCGCGCAGCAGCCAGGGGAGAAGAGTAGCTTCGTGCGGCGGCACAAGATCGCTGTCGGTATAACTGGTGCGCTTGTGCTGGTGGCGATATGCAGCCCCAAGCAAAGCGCTATCGTATTGCTTATTGGGCTGTGGCTGCTGATTGTCGCCGTCGGCATCACCATATTCAAAAAAGCAAGCCGCACTGCCACAGGCATGATGGTTGGTGCACTCAGTGCGCCAAAGCAGCAGCTTATCAAGGATGGCCAGCAGTATTGGCGTATTCGCGAATATGTGCGCCAAGCCCTGGCTGCATCTGAGCTCAGCCCACAAGATGCTGTGCTAAAACTTAGTCGCACCCAACTTGGGCAGCAATTTCCAGACACAGTGGAAGAGATTGAGGCAAACGCCTTTTATTACAAGCAAAAACTGCAGCAATAAGTAAATAGAAGGAGTAACCCATGCGCATTATCAAACGTCCAGCAACCACCATACCTAAAGAATCCGCCCACGGCGGCAGCGGGGCACGCAAAGTCTATGTGTCGGCTGAGCACGCCACGAGCCCATATTGCGAGGCGATCACCCATGGTTGGCTGCCTGTAGGAGCGACCTTTGACTGGCATGACCACCCCGGTGTCGAGGAAACAATGATCGTCCTCAAAGGTAGTGGTGAGGTGTCTGACGCAGATGGTACATACACCTACAATCCAGGCGACGTCTTTATCTTTCCACCCGATACGCAGCACAAGATCCACAACCCAGGGGCCAGACGAACATGAGATGATATTTGTGCGTATCACAGGAAAGTAGTTACTGTACCACATAAGTTAGTGATATCCCGGCCGATTTCTTAATTGCTTTAATGTTGCATATAAATCCAGCAGTGTTGATGTATGAGAGACGGCTGTTGGTTCTTCTGGGTTGCATTTGTGTCGCGCGGAGTTGTACAGCCATACTAGCTGCTATTGTAGCATCTTTAATCTTTCTGCGTGAGGTCTTCGCCTAGCTTGTCACGTAGCTTTGCCAGCACAGAATAACCTTTCTCTCGGAGCTTAGTGAGAATGCGTACCTGCTGCTCAGGTGAATAATATACGGTTGGGCGTCGACCTTGCTCTTTGCGCGTTATACCGGTCAGATTGTCCTCGCCTTCGGATTTTTCTTGATTAAGGGCGGCAATAGCTCGTCGCACTGCCATGTCGTGCACACCAAGTGCTCTGGCGAGTTGTGGGCAGGTCATTTCTTCTTTTTGTGGAGGGAGGAGTGTATGAGTATCGGCGCTGTGGGGGCGAAGATGCTCTTGGAGGCTCAGAAGTTGTTTGGGTGTGATGAATGGGCGCATCGAATTGCCGCGTGGAGCGACAATGATCTCGCCGATCTTCTGGATAACTTGAGGATTCCTCAACGCTTTCTCAACCGCATACGGTGTTATATCAAGGTGGCGAGAAGCTTGGCCAACAGATATAAGTGGCTCTGGGCCATGATGATAGACGCCATGGAGCCAGTTGTTGTTCGTCTGGTCGGCAATGATACGCTGATACACATCAGCAAGTGGGCTCGTGAGTGCATCATACATATACCAAGCAAAATGATGATCGGTCGATAGAGCAACACCACATGTCTCATCTTGCACAAGCTCAGCAAGATCGTGTTTTCTATACTCGTGCAATGGTTGATAGCTATTGCCCTGAGCCTGCGCGGCTTGTTCTACAGCTGGAGTATCAAAAACAAAAGCAACATCTGGATAAGTGATAACGGTGCGAGCAGGCTGGGTGTCGTGTGGTTGGATGGTTGCAATAAAGCGAAGGGGTTGCTGCGATGCAGATGTTTCTTGAATATGTTGTGACATATATGCCTGCGCCGGGTCGTGAGTAGAAAGGCCGAGATCATTCTCAAGCAAAAAGCGTAGAAGTTTGTGCAAGTCGTTGAGCTTTTCTACTTGAGCAGTATGACTGTCAAATGCCTCGGGTAATTGTGCTGGTTGCTGGGGTTTTTCCATACGCATTACCATACTATAGCATAGGTAGTGGGAGCGTGTGTCGAGCCTAAGTGTTTAGCGAACCGTTGCACCAAGCGATCGCCCTAGGTAAGCCGCCACTTGCTCGGCTTGCCGAGGCGAGAGGTGGTAGCCTCGCTTGTGAGATGGCTGGCCGTTTTGACGCCGCGCACGATATTGCTCGAGTGTTATGCCGAGGGTTTTAACAGCATGATTAATCGTCGCGTGCGTCACATGGAGCCGCTTGGCAACAGTCGTGCGGAGCAGATACCCTGCCGGCGCCGGGGTAAAGAGTCCTTTTTCACGCGCCCAGTTCTTGATTTTTCCACTGGTCGGCGAGCGAGTAGTGCTCGGGAGAGTAGGATGATGGGTGGTATTCTATAGTAGAGTAGTGTGTTATATAAAATAGATTGCAGCTTTGTCAATAACATGACTGAATGGTAGCACGTTATACCAAAACGTGGTACGATACAAATACTCTTATCTTCCGAAGAGATATACCATAAGTAAAAATACGAGGTACTATGCAGGCAGACCAATCATCAGCTCAATCATCTGACAAGCCTACGCCGATTGACGGCGCACGTCTTGTCTCACTCATTAATGCACTCCGCAAACTCCCCTGGCCAATGACGTATGAGGTGTACGATAGTCTCATCCAAGAATTTGGTTGGCAGCTCGTCAAGCCACGTGAGCAAGAGCCACAGACGGGGCACGAGCAGTGTATGCACTATGATGGTCACATGCCATTGCTTGCTACAATAGAAAATGACGTTGTAACGTCGGTGGCGAGTAGCCCAGTTATCGATATGATTCACCAATTACCAGCAGACGCGTGCCGCACACTCTACGATGAATACTGCGCAGCTGGCACAGCGGCCTGGGGCTGGCCGACCGACGTACAACGCACAGGTCAGCTCACTGGTACGGTGTGGAAGGGTTTTGCTCCACAAACACCAGCTTCGCGGGAGCACGTTAGTATTAGTCTCAATGAGGAAGATAAGACAATCATGTTTGTCCTTGTCAGCGAGCAAACTGGTGTACCGTCTGATGGTGCCCGCCGCCCGCGCACGATTCGTCCCTATCCTGGCCCTGATCCATTGCCGCGCCTGGAGAGTGAGCTGCATGAGGAGACATACTTCTCTCCAGAGCAATTCACCGCCTGGATCGATCGCATCCTGCACCAGCCATGGCCTCTGTCTTTGCAGCAGCTTGATACCACAATGCAGAGCCAGGGTTGGCAGCTCATGAAGCAAGAGGAGAATACCTGGTGGTATTATGATGGACCACTGCGGGTTATGGTGTCTGGCGAGGGCAGCACTGTATCTATGGTAGTGGCATGGTTTGCTAATGGTTCACCCACGGCAGCCTGTCTTGATCTCTATCGCCAATATAGGCAGGCTGGGCAGGAAGCTTGGGGCGAGCCAGGCGACGAGGTGGACGAAGCCGAGCATGCCGCAGAAGGTCTCGCTATCTCAACCGTCTGGATGACCGACCAGGACGACACCATTACCCTGATGCAGAGCACAGATAAGCTCTATGTGCTGATTACTGTTGCTGCTCGGTCGTAGGGTGCTCCATGATACTCGTGCGATAGAACCAAAAGTGATATAGTATAAGGCACCTCATAAGATATAGACAGTAGTACAAGGATGATATATGAAGAAAAAACAATCATCGCAAATACGGAAAAAGCCTCCAGTAGCGTCATTGGAGAGTCCTACAGCGCTTGTCGAGTGGATTGATGCGATTAGAGCTATGCCATGGTCATCAGCTTGGTCTGAGATAGCGGCACTGGCCTCTTCGTATGGATGGAAGGCAAAGCTGGATGATGAGAGAAGTCAAGATCATTCACTTATTTTTGAAGATAATACCGGTCATACAGTCATCGTTCAACGTGATGACGACGAAAGCCGCTATAGTATCACGCGTACTGTCGCTCAAGCAAAGAACAAACGGTTGCAGCGCAAATCCTACGACGAATACCTCCAAGCAGCCCATGCCGCGTGGGGCAAGCCAAAGGAATATACCGATTACGGCAAATGGGGCCAATATGCACCGCGTGAGCCAGTGACGTATCAGTGGCGATTTTTCCCTATTAAAGATGAGATTTCTTGTGCCAGAGATATCGATATCATACAGCAAATATGCACGATTGATTTTAGCCCAGTAGACACAAAAGCAAAGCAGTGGGACATCAAGGTATCGTTGCATGTTGAGAGGAATCTCTCCACGCAGCAGTCACCACCGTACATGACAGGGCGTGGCTGGGTGGCAGCACTGAGCTGGCTCGCAGCATTGCCATGGCCATTGTTTGAATATGAGCTTGAAGCTATTCAAGCATCATTGGGATGGCATTGGTATAGAGATACAACGTATGATGATTGGCACGGTAATGTCCTTGTTAAAGACACGGTAGGGAATGAGGATGAAGTCGGCGGAAAAAGGCTGGTACGTGATCTGATTCTTGAATATCGCTTACCTGGTGACGCAAGAAAAAATGAGATACGAGGTCTGCTCATCGAATATTACCAAGCAGCAACCAATGTATGGGGTATTGCAACACCCCGACAGTCATCATTTGACTCATCACTCTGCTGGCGGTGGAAGTTGCCAACCGGTGTGACCATCACACTTGGTATGCGACCTGCCACCCCTGATGATTATGACCAAGGGCTACCGTCGAGTTATGTTTTGTACACAATCATCGCCACAGATACAAAGCAGCAGAATCGAACAAACAATCCATATGGTGTTATGCCGCCTCCAGCAGTACCTCTAGCGCCAGTCACCGCTCACCAAGCATGGGATATCTTTGAAGAGGAGTTATATAAAACATTACGTCAGGTAAGTGCGCAGCCGCGTCACTATGCGTTGCTATTTGATAGCGATGAAACAGAGCTCCAGTGGAAGAATAATATCATTACACTTGCCAGCCAGGGGATTAACAACGCAACGGCGATGGTAATTAGTATAAGTGGCCTTCCGTATGAGACAGAAAAAAGCCAGCTACAAGCATGTGGTTTTGTTGAGGATATTGAGAGGTACTGCTTGGAATGTCAATTACCACAATCTGCTACCAAAGAGCAACTGCGTGCGGCTGCTCATGGGTGCGTTGTCTGGCTCCGCGATACCCGAGGTATGAACTCGCCAAGCCGGTTACTGGTGTGGACAGTACAAGTTCCAGAGATTGAGATGGATATCTGGTGGCAGCAGCGAAAGGATGCAATTGATCCTGGTCAGCTCTCTATTGCCAACGATCATCTACTGCACGCTGGTGTGCGCAGTGTCAATCTGCATCCCGATCATGAAGCGGTTTATCGCCAGTATAGCGAGAAGTTCTCCACACTTGATCTCACGCAAATACCCAGGGATTATGGCCTCTCATCCCGTCTCGAGAGCGATGTGTTAGGGTGGTTTTATGGTATCGGGTCGCTATCGTGGCCCATGACAAAGCATGAGGTATTAGATACTATTCGACAGGAGCTTGATTGGGAGATAGATACGCAGCCAGGATGTGTCAATAACGTCATTCACCTTGTATCTCCAGCGCAGCACCGTCGAAGCATTATTTGTGAGGACAAGCGGAATGTGATGAACTTTTCCGTTGATGGGCTATCACCTGCTGAGGCGCAGGCGTTCTATGCTTACTGTACTGAGTATGGCGCGACTGTCTGGGGTGGAGTAGACTCATCGTACAGTACACCCCGGCAAAATATGCTCACATGGTGCCGTCATTATGTGAAGGACAAGCAGATTATTCGTGAGTCTTGCACGCTGTGGCATAGTAAAACAGAACAGCAGCAGAGTGTCTCTATAACACTTAATATACAACAAGTTGCATCAGCGCACGACCATGACTACATGACCCCGCGTAGTTTTATCAACGTCATGAACTGGTTTGATGAATTGACCAAGTCGTCAGTTCAGCTCAACTTTGAGGCGGTGAGCAACGTATTTGGTTGGCGCAATGATCAGATTACCGAGTCAAGCCAGGTTGGTGTGCTTGCCGCGATCGATTGGCCAGATGAGGATAACCCTCAGGAATATACCCTTTCGTTTACCTTTCAGCTGCCAGATGGTATGAGTACTGATGATGTCCATACACTATGGCAGACGTATGTTGAGGCGGGTAATCACGCATGGGGCGCGGCACAGCTGCAACGAGATCGTCATGTCGCGCACTGGATTATGCCATCTCAGGATATGCCATCGTATAAGCGTCTGACGCTTGGCATCAGGCCAGCCACCGAAGCAGATCATGAAAGGCAGCTGTTCTCGGAGTCTATCTTATATGCAACGTTTGAGGTTGTGTGGTATGAGTGGCATAATCCAGCGTTAGATACAACGCTCGCAAGCGACACATCATTAACTGCTGACTTTGTCTACCCAACATGGGAGGCGTTTGAGGATGCGTTATATCAGACACTGCAGTCGTTTTGCACGCAGCCGCGGCAGTATGCCACAATGGTAGATGATGCAATGGAAAGCTGGAAACAACGGACTGCCATACGATTGAAAGGCCTAGGGGTGGTTGATGACGCGCATGTAGTCATCTCATTTGATGGATGTACAAGACGAACTGGCTTTACTCAACTAACAAATGATGAGCAACAACAATTATGCGCACTTGGATTCAGAAAAGGTAAGTATGACTGGGAGTGCCACGTGCCAAGAGCCGCTTCTGACCAAGCACTACGTGCAGCAGCCCATGGTTGCGTCGTGCGTTTACGCGATATAAGCGGCATTACGTCGCCAGTCGACATGCTTAATTGGACGTGGCAACTGCCACAGCTTGAGTCTGCAAACCATCAACTTGCTACTGCTCAGCTCGATAGCGGTCAGCCGTATATGATCAATTTTGATCTTGCCCGTCTTGGGGTGCAGCAGCATAACGCACAAAGTGCGCCTGGTTTTCGCACATACTGGCTCATGAAAAAGCAGTTCGATGCCAAGATGCAGGTATATCCCACCCCAGAGCAATATACTGCTCGAGTCAATCGTATTTTGAGCCAGGTGTGGCCGCTATCCATGGAGCAGTTTGATGACGCGATGCGACAGCAGGGCTGGCGGATAATGAGCATAATGCCCCATATGAAGGCGGTACGGTGGTATCATGATGAGGCGCTGTCGATACAAGTGTCTAGTCGTAAGGGCACTGTCACTCAGGTAACGATATGTTTTGCAAGTCAATTACCCGTCATGGATTGTCTCGGCCTTTATCGTTGCTACGCGCAGGCTGGGCGCGCAGCGTGGGGTGAACCAGTCGATGGTGATAATGTAGGTGAGATTGAACACATCACAAAGGATATACGTATCTCAACCACCTGGAGAACTGACATGGGCGATACAATCACCCTTGTGCAGCGTGCGGATCAGCTTGATGTGTCAATTGATATTGCCAAGCGGCAGCAGCCCAAGACACCCTAACTCGCCCCATGCTATAATACCCCTATGACCAAACAACACGCCTACATCACCACTGCTATTCCTTATGTCAACGGTAAGCCGCATATTGGCAATGCGCTCGACTATCTCCTGGCCGATATCTGGGCGCGCTATCAGAAGCAAAATGGCCACGAGGTACGCTTCCAAGTTGGCACAGACGAACACGGTAATAAAATTGCTGCCAAGGCTCAGGCGAATGGGCTCGACCCACAGGGCTATGTGGACAGCATGTATGGCAACTTCAAAGTCTTGATGGAGGCAGTTGGCGCAGAATACACTGACTTTATCCGCACGACTGACCCGCACCACGTTGCAGCAGTGCAGTACATCTGGCAGCGGCTTGCTCAGGCGGGGCTAATCTACAAGCACACCTATGAGGGCTGGTACTGCGTGGGGCATGAGGCATTCTTTACCGACAAGGAAGTCCACGAGACGAATGGTATATGTCCTGATCATCAAACGCCGTATGAGCGCGTCTCAGAGGAGAACTACTACCTCAAAGCGAGTGCCTTTACCGAGCAGATTCGCCAAGCCATCACTGAAGGCCGGATGAAAATCGTGCCCGAGTTCCGCAAAAATGAGTTCCTCGAGCTTATCAAAAATGGTGTCCAAGATGTCTCAATTAGCCGTCCGCGCAAGACACTGAGCTGGGGCGTGCCAGTGCCAGGCGACGACAGCCAGGTGATGTACGTCTGGCTCGATGCCTTAGCCAATTACATCACAGTGCTGGGCTATCCGGACAGGGCTGAGTGGCAGGCGTATTGGCCGGCTGATGTGCAGGTGATTGGCAAGGATATCTTGCGCTTCCACGCAGGGATCTGGCCAGCCATGTTGCTCGGGCTCGATCTCCCACTACCGAAGACACTACTCGTCCACGGCTTCGTTCACGTTGGAGGTAGTAAAATGAGTAAAACAGTCGGCAATGTGGTCGACCCAATGGAAATTATCCAGAGCTATGGGGCTGATGCCTTCCGTTACTTCTTTGCTCGCCATATTCCTACCCAAGACGATGGAGATTTCACCTGGGAAAAATTTGAGAAGGCGTACAACGGTGAGCTCGGTAACGACCTCGGCAACCTTGTGCAGCGGGTGGCAGCCATGCTGACGCGCTACCAAGCAGGAGTGATTGGCGATGCGCCGCAAGCCGAGCACGATATGACCATCTACCGTGACATGATGCAGCGGCTGGAGTTTGACAAAGCCCTCGATGAAGTATGGAGCTCCGTCCGCAGCCTCAACCAATACCTCGAGCGGGTCAAACCATGGGAGATCGCCAAGCGCCGCGCCACCGACCACGATGCCGAGTCGCACCTGAGCGAAGTCTTAGCCTATGCGGCCAGTACTTTGCTGCAGATTGCCGATGAGCTCGTACCCTTCATGCCTGCCACCGCTCAGGCTATTCACACTATCTTTGGTACTGGCGTCGTGCCAGCCGACGTCCCACCGCTGTTCCCGAAGCGCTATATCCACACTCCCGACCCACGAGCTCACGCAGCCTCATAAACAAAGGAGTAAGCTATGACAAGTGATACAACACATACTCTTGGCAACACACCACTCATGCCGCGCCTCATCGACTCGCACTGCCATCTACACGATAGCGAGTTCTACGACGATGCAGCGCGCGAGGCAGCCTACCAGCAGGCTGTCCAGGCTGGCATTGCCATGATCTGCGTTGGGACGGATGTGCGTAGCTCGCGCCAGGCAGTGCAGTTTGCCCTGGCGCACGACCACTGCTATGTAGCGGTTGGTATTCATCCCCATGATGCTGAGGCAGCGGGTGAGGCAGGCATTGCCGCTATCCGGGAGCTTCTCGCTGAGAAGCCACTCCGGCAGGGCCGGCCCGTTATTGTCGGGGTGGGGGAGATTGGCCTAGATTATTTTTATGACAATAGCGCCCGCCCAGCGCAGCAGCAGTGCCTCCAGGCGCAGCTGCAGCTCGCGGCGGAGTTCCAGCTGCCCGTTAGCTTCCACGTGCGCGACGAAAAGCAAGCGCACGGCGCAGTGTGGCAGGACTTTTGGCCTATCTACGATGCCCAGCCAGTGCGCGGTGTTCTGCACAGCTTTACCGATACCCAGGCGCAGCTTGAGCAGGGCCGTGCTCGCGGCTTATTTATTGGCGTCAATGGCATCAGCACCTTTACAAAAGACAGTGCTCAGCAGCAGCTCTATACCGATCTCCCACTTGATGCGATACTGCTTGAGACCGACGCTCCCTTCTTGACTCCGGTACCCTTCCGTGGTAGAATCAACCTACCGGCTTATGTGGAGGAGGTAGCCCGCGACCAAGCAGCCAAGAAAGGCTTGCCTATCGCGCGCATCGCCACCATCACAACGGCAAATGTACAAAGGTTATTTGATATATGAGCGGTGAGAGTTTCTTTCCAATAGATCACACAAAACAAAAGCCCGTCAGCAAGGGCGATTTTGCGCAGGAGCAAAAACCACAACCAGGAGAGAACCGCTCGGGTATTATGTCGTATGAGGATCTCATGGCAGAACGGCGGGCGAAGCGTGTTGCAGCAGGACTTGCTGATGCTTTGCGTGCATATAATGGCACGACAAAGGATGAAGACAAGGGTAAGACGGTATCCCCAGAAGCAATTTATCGTGAGAATATACTCTATGCTGCACGAGTGACGAGTCTTGTGCTAGAAATGCGTAAAGATCAGCTTAGGACGAGTGGCAGCCAAGATGCGAGCAAGCTACTTGAAGAGAATAGTGGAATGACTGGTGTGAATAGTGCTCTTAAGGAGTCTTTTACTGCTGATGATGAGATTAATTCCGATTTTTGGAACGAAAAGATTGACGAAGAAAAAACTGGGCCGGATGATCAGTCTCGCTGGGGGCGTGCTGCCTAGTGAAAAAGCCAAGCTCACTCCTTGGCAAGGCCTATGCGCTGCTGGCGGGCGACGCCAGCATTGGTAAGTCGAAAAAGCGCCCCTTTAAACGCTATACCGAGCGTGAGCTTATCACGCTTGAGAGTGAGATTGGGGCGGAGCTATTTGGCCCGGTAGAGAAGGGGCGGCATCGCGAGTTCTTTTGCCTAGACGAAAAAACTTGGATCTGGCACGAAGAGTGGACAGACGAGAAGCGCCATATCCAGACCAATACCATCCGCTACGAGATTAACGACCAAGGCATCCTCAAAGCACAAGAGGGTGCTCGCTACAGCTATCTGATCGGTGATGAACTACGTAATTTTGTCATGGCGACGCGCCTCTATTATGAGCGGGTAGCGCGCGAGATTTACCGCGTTGACCCCAATACCGGCCAGCGTTTCGCCGATCCGGACTAGAGTGCTATACTAATTGGAGTGAAACCAGAGATGATATATTGCGACCACGCAGCGGCCACGCCGATGGATGACCGTGTTTTGGCGGCGATGCAGCCTTACTTTGCAGAGCAGTTTTTTAACCCGTCCAGCCCCTATGCGCCAGCAGTAGCGGTGCGGCAGGCCTATCGCCAGGCGAAGCACCGCCTAGCGGTGGCGCTGGGCGGCAAGCCAGATGAGATTATTATGACGGCGGGTGCGACGGAGTCGATTAACCTCATGTTTGCTGGCGTACCCGGCCATGTAGTAACGGCAAATATAGAGCATCACGCTGTGCTGGCGGCAGCGCATCAGCACGATGTGACAGTGGTAGCGGCTAACCCAAAGGGTGTGGTGACGCCCGAGGCGATTGCTGGGGCGATCCGCCCAGAGACGGTGCTGGTGAGTGTTGCCTTGGCTAATAATGAGCTGGGGACGATCCAGCCATTGCGGGCAATTGCCGCAGTGGTAGCCCGTGAGCGCCAGCGGCGGCTCGAAGCGGGTGAATCAACGCCACTCTACCTCCATAGTGATGCCTCGCAGGGAGCAGGCCAGCTTGATATTAATGTGGCGCGCCTTGGCGTGGATGCACTAACGCTTAATGCGGGCAAGATATACGGCCCCAAGCAAGTTGGCCTTTTGTGGCTGGCTAGCCAGGTGCGGCTTGATCCGCTCATCGTTGGCGGCGGGCAAGAGCGTGGCCTGCGCAGTGGGACAGAGAATGTGGCCGGCGCGGTCGGCTTTGCAACGGCGCTTGAATATGCCCAAGCACACCGCAAATCCGAAGCACAGCGCCTTGAACGTTTGCGTAATAGCATGCAGCGCACGCTATGTGAGCACATCCCCACAGCAGTTGTCTCGGGTGATATGAAGCATCGCTTGGCGGGTCATCTGCATATCTCGTTCCCGGGGGTAGATGCCGAGCGGCTCATTTTCTTACTTGAGCGCGATGGTGTGCTCGTGGCGACTGGCAGCGCCTGTGCGGCCAATAAGGGTTTGCGCAGCCATGTCCTCACCGCGATTGGCCTGCCGCCAGAGGTAGCCGACGGAAGTCTACGCATCAGCTTGGGGCGGCTCTCAACCGAGGAGAATTGCCAGCGCGCGGCGCAGCGCATCATTGCAGCAGTGCAGCACGAACAGCAGCGGATGAAGGGAGCGCGGCGGTGAAGTTATTACGCTGGCTTGCCGGGATATTTATTGCCCTGATGCTTCTCGTTTGGCTTGGTGGGCGCTGGCTGACGCGCGACGACCTTGCCACGTGCCAAGCAGCCCCGAGTAGTGCTGAGCAGTGCCAGGCTGCCGATGCTATTGTGGCAGTGAGTGGTGGCGATACCCAGGCCCGCACCGCTGAAGCGATTCGCCTCTACCAAAATGGATGGGCACGCTTCATTGTCTTCTCAGGTGCTGCCGCCGATAAGACTGGCCCAAGCAATGCCGAGGCAATGCGCCGCCAAGCTGTAGCAGCTGGTGTGCCCGACCGTGCCATCCTCACCGAGGAACTAAGCGAAACCACCCGCCAAAATGCCAAAAAAACTGGCCAGCTCCTCCGTCAAAAGAATATCGACTCGATTATCCTCGTCACCAGTGCCTACCACTCGCGCCGCGTTGCACTGGAGTTTGGCCAGTATGTGCCGCATATTGCCATGCGCAGCCACCCTGTCGCTACCGACCGGCAGTGGTCAGACACCTGGTGGCTCACGCCAAGTGGCTGGCAGCTGACGATCGAAGAGTTGGTGAAGATTGGCTGGTTTAAGGCGGTGCAACCATGACGCAGCGTGTCTTTGTCGGGATGAGTGGTGGGGTGGATAGTAGCCTCACCGCAGCGCTGCTGGTTGAACAGGGCTACGACGTGACCGGCGTGTATATGAAAAACTGGAGCCAAGACCTACCTGGCATGCAGTGCCCCTGGGCGGAAGACTTAGCTGATGCTAAGCGGGTGGCGGTGCAGCTGGGCATCGACTTTATCGTTTTTGATTTTGAGCACGACTACAAGCACAAGGTGGTAGACTACATGCTGGCCGAGTACCAAGCTGGGCGCACTCCCAACCCCGATATTATGTGCAATCAAGAGATTAAGTTTCGGCTTTTTCTCGATACCGCGCGCGAGCGTGGGGCTGATCTCATTGCTACTGGCCATTATGCACAGACTGGTGGCGCATGTGCAGAGGATAACAGCGCGGCGACTAATCAAGAACACTCATTCCAGCCTGATCGCCTCTACCGCGCGATCGACGCAGCCAAAGACCAGACCTACTTCCTCTACCGCGTGACGAGTGATGCACTCCAGCATACACTCTTCCCGCTTGGTGGCTATACCAAGCAGCAGGTGCGGCACATGGCTACTGAGCGTGGCCTCTGGACAGCGCGCAAGCAGGAATCGATGGGAGTGTGCTTTGTTGGTAATGTCGGCATGCGAGACTTCCTAAGTCAGTATGTATCCACTCGCCCGGGCGATATTATCGACAAGCAAACGGGGGCTGTGCTAGGCCAGCACGATGGTGCGATCTTTTACACCCTGGGCCAGCGTCATGGACTGGATGTCGGCGGCGGCTTGCCTTATTACGTTGTCGGTAAGGACATGGCAGCAAATGTGGTATACGTGAGTCGCAATATGAATGACGAAGCAATGTGGCGTCATGATGTGCTGGTGGGCGATTTGCACTGGATTCATGGTGCACCAGCGGCGAGCGACCAGCTGACCGTCCGTCTGCGCCACCGTGGCCAGCTGAGGCCATGCACGTTGCAGTATGACCCAGCTCAGGCCCAAGCCACCCTCCACCTCAGTGACCCTGAGCGGGCCGTGGCAGCCGGCCAGTCAGCCGTGATCTACCGCGGGGCAGAGTGTCTTGGCGGAGGGATTGTCGTCGATTCCATGGCTTTATAGCGTTTTATTACCTCAATAATGAGTGAAAACAGAGAGGCTATTCTGCAAGGCATGTATTCTCCCTTTAAGTATCAGGAAATATGTCGCACGACCATCCAGGAGTTAACTCTGTTGACAACCCAAACAGCAGTTTCGTATACTGACACTTATAGACAACCATAAGGGGGATTATTATGAGGGTAAAACACACTCACTCTCGGATGAGAGTTATTGCTGCGGTGGCAGTCGTCGTTGGTGGCATTGGGCTTGTGGGGCCGCAGCTTGTGGCGCATCAGGCGTATGCTGATGCTGACACTACCGCACCAGTCTTTACGCCAGCCAAGCCAGAGAAGCTCGTGGCGCGAGCAGGCCGCTCTATTGTCGATGCTGTGCGTACTGTGGCAGCGAATGATGGGGCGGACGGAACAGGTGTTAATAGCGATGGCGTGGTTATCGATGCAAAAAACCTTGACCTTGCAAACCCAAAACCAGGCACATATACAATCACCTACCGTGCGGTCGATAATGCCAATAATAAAGCAGAGGTGACACGCGAGGTAGAGGTCACAACTACTGAAAAGCTCGAAGCGAAGCTAGCTGAGCCGATGGTGCTGGATGGCTACAGCCCACACACCAGGGCGGAGGCAATATCCAAGCAGGTTATTGCCCGTGCCGTGGTGGCTGATGAGACATCTCCTCAGGCTGTGATCGACAAAGCATTGCAAGAGCTTCAGCAAGCAATCGATGACCTCCGCGTCGACCACACCGACTACGACAAAGCCAAGCAAGAGCTTGCTGCTGCGCCAGCCTACGTCGCAGCAGACAAAGACGTTGCTGCAGCAGCGACAGAGGCAGATCGCCTCGCAAATCTCAAAGCAACCACAACGCCAGAGCTTACCAAAGCGACGAAGGCGCTCACCACTGCTATAGCCACAGCCATCCAGGAGGATCAAGCACGCCAAAAGACAGCCACGCAAGCCGTTGATGCACTCGAAGCTAAGCCGGATCTTGCATTGCTTGCAACAACCCAAGCAGTGGTCGATACTGTCAAAGATAATGCAGTCAAGGCGGCACTGCAGCGGCGGGTTGATGCAATTCGCACTGCGCTACGACCACAACAACCACCGCAAGCTGCCGCCGCACCAAAGACGGCAGCCCACACGCCCAAGCAGACGCATTCTGTAGCAGCTGCGCTTGCCGACACGGGTGCCAACCTCTGGCTCCTCGGTGGGGCAGGGACTGCTCTCATTGGTGGGGCAATTGGCCTGTGGCGTCATCGCAACAAGCTTTTTAAACGTGAGAAATAAGTATGATCGCGCAAAAATCGGCTCTTGAATGAGTCGATTTTTGTATAGTAGTGTTTCAAGTGGCAGTACACTTCGTTATGGAGAGCTTTTATAATCACACCACCAAAGATGCACGAGGTAGTGTGTCCGTGCTATAATACCCCCTATGAATGCTCAAGATATCCGCAACAAATACCTCGAATTTTATGCCAAGCAGCAGCACGCCATTATTAAGCGGGCCCCGCTCATCCTAACCGACGACCCGACGACACTCTTTACTGGTGCGGGCATGCAGCCGATGATCCCATATCTGCTGGGTGAGACACACCCACAGGGCAAGCGCATCGCCGACTCGCAGACGTGCTTGCGTGCTCAAGACATTGACGATATTGGCGATAATCGCCACACTACCTTCTTTGAGATGCTCGGTAACTGGAGCCTGGGCGACTACTTCAAGAAAGAGCAGATTACCTGGATGTGGACATTTCTCACTGAGGAAGTAGGGCTCAACCCGAATCGCCTGTATATAACGTGTTTCATTGGTGCACCCGAGTATAATATTGCCAAAGACACCGAAGCAGCCGAGCTGTGGCGGCAGAAATTTGCCGAAAAGGGGATCGAAGCGAAAAGTGCCGATATCGGCAGCGAAGAGCACGGCGCGGCCCGTGGCATCCAGCTAGGTGAGCGCATCTTCTACTATGACGGCAGCAAAAACTGGTGGAGTCGCAACGGCGGACCCGAGACAACACCAGTCGGTGACCCATGTGGGCCTGATAGTGAGATGTTTTATGAGTTTGATTTCATTGAGCACGACCCGAAGTTTGGTGAGCACTGCCACCCTAACTGCGACTGCGGACGCTTTATGGAGATCGGCAACAACGTCTTTATGGCGTACAAGAAGGTAGCCGAGGGGCAGTTTGTCCCACTAGATAAGCCGAATATCGACCACGGCTCTGGCCTGGAGCGCATTGCGGCTGCGGCCAATAACGACCCTGATGTCTTTAAGATTAGCCTGATGTGGCCTATTATCAGCAAGCTTGAGCAGCTTAGTGGCAAGAGCTACACCTCGCACACCGAGAGTATGCGGGTAATTGCCGACCACCTGCGAGCGGCTACCTTCATGGCGGTGGATGGCTGCATCCCAAGCAACAAGGAGCAGGGCTATGTGATGCGCCGCCTCTTACGACGGGCTATCCGCTACAGCTTCGACCTTGGCATCGAGCAGAACTTTCTTGAGGAAGTGGTGCCGGTGATTGCCGACCTATACGAAGCAGACTTCCCAGAGGTCAAAGCAGCGCGCGAACAGATCATCGCCGTGCTCGTCAAGGAAGAAAAAGCCTTCCGGCAAACGCTCCGTAAGGGGCTCAAACAGATGCAGCAGTATGTCGCAGATGGCCTGACTGGTGCGGAGTTATTTACGCTATATGATACCTTTGGCTTCCCGGTAGAGCTCAGTACAGAGGAGGCATACAAGCAGGGGATCCCACTCTCTGAGGACTGGCGAGCAGAATTTGACGCCAAAATGGCTGAGCAGCGCCAGCGCTCCAAGACAGCGCGCAAAGGGCAATTTAGCGGCGGGCTGGAAGGTCACGACCCAATTCATCTTAAGTATCACACGGCAACACACCTGCTCGGGGCGGCGCTGCGCACGGTATTGAAAGCACCAGATTTGCAGCAGCACGGGAGCAACATCACCGCTCAACGCCTGCGCTTCGATTTTAATCACGACAAGCTCACCCCAGAAGAAAAACAAGCAGTGGAAGACCAAGTCAATGCCTGGATCGAGGCAGACTTGCCTGTGAGCTTTGCCGTGTACCCAACCGATGAAGCACTGAAGCTCGGTGCAATCGGTGCCTTTGGCGAACGTTACGGCGATACCGTCAAGGTCTATTCCATCGGCGAAGGTGATCAGCGCGTGAGCTTCGAAGTGTGCGGGGGGCCACACGTCGAGCACACCGGCATCTTGGCCGAAGATGGCATGCGCTTCAAGATTACCAAGGAAGAGTCGAGCTCAGCTGGTATCCGTCGGATCAAAGCGGTTTTGCGGTAGTGCTGGCAGATAACCAGGAATAGACAATACAACACCAGCAACATATGTGCTGGTGTTGTATTTGTTGGTGCCAATGATACCTACAAGGGCACAAAAGAGAGGGTGCGCCCTACTGGAGAGCGCAGCGCTCAGCAACCATACTCCCTGTTAGCTGGGTAATAGCGTTACTTAGCTGTGCGATATCTTTTGGCTTGACGTATGTGCGGCGGCGCTGTGAGGTTGTTTCATTATGATCATAAAAGCAGGCAAGTGTGGTATATTCTAAGTCGTCACTGGTAATACGGCAAGTCACTGGTGTGTCGAGCTCATCACAGCTGTAGGGTATTTCTAGGTTTGCTGTAGTGCCCATAGCAAGCTGACCAAGCCGACGTATTGTCAGTGCAAGACGCACGCCAGACCACTGTTCGCCTTTGAGAATAATATCATTATAGCAGTAGGTCGCATCGCGGCGAACTTGCTCAGGATTAACCGTAGGGAGGACCGCTTCGTCAAGAAGAGTCTGGAGGTCGGCAGCGGTTGTGCCGCGGTTGGTTGCATACCATCTAAATAGCTTCGAATCATCATGGTCAAGCGGGCGCGAGCGGTCGAGTAAGCGTGCCACGTGGTTGTGAGTGATAGGCATCTTGTGGCTAGGGTCGGCCCGGCTATACCAGTATTGCCGATTATCCGCCAGTGTTAGTGCAAAAGAATGATGCTTATCGGGGTCGGCAAAGGCGAGCTGGCCAGCGGTCAGGCCAGTGGCATCAGCTGTGAGGTCAACGGCCAATGTACCACCTTTGTTATATTGCCCAAAGGGAGCTTGGTAGGCTATCGTTGTTTCGTCGGGCATGGCATGGTGCGCTTCAAGCGCTGCGACCGTTTTATACAGGTGGCGGCCAAGCAGGGTGAGTTCGGTTGGCTCGTAGTTCTCAAGTGGAAAGATGCCGATAGGCACGGCATCGACTGGCTCGCGATTGGTCATAGTGAGCGTATTGTACAGTGGTTACCTCTGTTTTGTCAAGGAGGTGCTACCACTGTATGGCTTTTCTGCAATGTTTCTCAATAACAATGCTTGCAGTGCTTGATGCAAAATGAATCATTTCATCATAAATTCGCCAATAATCACCGTTTAGGGCTAGCAGGCAGGCCTGTATATGGTATATAATAGAGATGATTATGGTTTTCGATCGATTTCTTACCCGAGCAGATAACAGCACTAGCGAATGCCTGGTTGGTCTTGATATTGGGACAGAGTACGTTAAGGCACTGCTTGCCCGGGTTAATGGTGAGGAGATTGAGATCATTGGTGTGGGGCGCAAGCACCAAGACCGCAGCGATATGCACTCGGGTGCGATTGCCGACATTGCCGCAGTCGTGCGCAACTGCGAAGATGCTCTGGCCCAAGCCGAGTCTGAGGCTGGCATACAGGCGCGCCGTGCAGTGATTGGCATTGCTGGCGAGCTTGTGAAGGGTGTGACAAATACTATTCGCTATCGTCGTCCACAGCCCGATCGTCCACTAGATGAGACCGAAATGGAATTCATCATTGAGAAGGTGCAAGACCGAGCTGCCATCAAGGCGCAGCGGCAGATCGCTCTCGAGACAGGCAACCAAGATGTGGAGGTAAAGCTCGTCAACTCTGCACTCGTCAGTATTCATATTGATGGCTACAAGGTCAGCAACCCAATTAGCTTCCAAGGTAAGGACGTCGCGGTGCAGATCTACACTGCTTTTGCTCCTATGGTGCACATTGGTGCGCTCGAGCGCGTGGCTGATGAGCTGGCGCTCGACCTCGTGGCGGTGGCGGCCGAGCCCTTTGCAGTGAGCCGGAGCGTACTGGGTACAGATGCGAATAGCTCATTTACGGCTATTCTTGCCGACGTTGGTGGCGGCACAACAGACATTGCGGTAGTAAATGATGGTGGCGTGGAAGGGACGCGGATGTTTGGCATTGGTGGGCGCAGCTTTACCAATACGATTGCCAACGAGTGTGCCATTAGCTACAGCGAGGCTGAGAAACTTAAGGTCGCGACTAATCACGAGCAGATGAAGCAAGAGCTTAAGCAGCATTTTGATACCGCAATTGATAAAACCCTCGATGTCTGGCTAGCAGGAGTCGATCTTGCTCTTAGCGAATTTAGCTCGGTTGATCACTTACCTAATCGTATCTTGCTCTGTGGTGGTGGGGCAAGCCTCAAGCCA
The DNA here is from genome assembly GCA_013333645.2 of Candidatus Saccharimonadota bacterium. Taxonomy (GTDB): domain Bacteria; phylum Patescibacteriota; class Saccharimonadia; order Saccharimonadales; family Saccharimonadaceae; genus Saccharimonas. The sequence continues at coordinate 21,140 of JABCOK020000007.1, forward strand.
CTAGTCAAAGCCCTCGAGACGCGCGATTGGTATACCGACCTCCCCTTTACACGCCGGCCAGTGGTGCAGCATATTAAGCCCAGTGACGTCTCGGGCGTGGTCGACCTGACGAACAAGGTCAGCGACCACTCATTTATCACCGCGATGGGCCTCCTGCGCGTGGGCTACGATACGATGATTGGGGCAAGCGAAACAGAAACACTACGCAATAAATTGAATAAAATGTTGAGGATCTAAATGCAAAAAGATGTCATTTATATCGATACCGAGGACGACATTACCGCCATTATTGGCAAGGTGAAGGACTCCTCGCAAAAAATCGTCGCACTTGTGCCACCCAAGCGGATTGGTGCTATGCAGAGCGCTGTCAACCTCAAGCTCGTCCAGCGCGCTGCTGAGCAAGCAGGTAAGCGGCTCGTCATTATCACTGGCAACCAAGCGCTCTCGACTTTGGCCGCTTCGGCAAGTATCCCCACGGCGCGGACATTGCAAAGCCGGCCGGAAATGGCTGAGATCCCAGCGCTCGAGGTCGATGACGAAGATGTCATTGATGGTAGTGAGCTCGAACCAGAAGATCCTGAGCCAGTAACGCCTGATACTTCTGTACCGGCTCGTCCTGCCACCCGCTCGGCTGCTCGCAAGACGCCAGATGACGACGACAAAGCAGCTGATACGTCGGCTGCCTCAGACCTCAAGAAGAAGGTGAAGGTACCGGACTTCAACAAGATGCGCAAGAAGCTCTTGATCGGTGGTGCGGCACTCGTTGTCCTGATTGTTTTCTTGGTGTGGGCGATTTTCTTCGCACCACATGCGACCATCACTATCAAGGCGCGTACCTCTGATTTGCCACTCAGTACCCGCGTCACGATTGGCGATTCGCTTGGTTCAAACCTGCAAGAAGGGACGATCAAGACGACGACCAAGACAACGCGCAAAACCATCTCGATCGACTTCACTGCCACCGGCAAAGAAGATGTTGGTGCAAAAGCAACGGGGACGGTGCGTTTTACGCCGGCTTCGTTTGACGTCTTGCGCAATGGAGCGACGATCGACGCCGGGACGACTATCACGTCCGAGAATGGTATGCAGTATAAGACGACATCGTCGGTGGTATTCGACTCTAACGCGTCGGGTGGCGACCTCATGCGAGGCCGCACAACAGAGGTCACCGCGGTAGAGAGTGGCACGAAGTACAATGGTGCATCGGGCTCAGCCAAGGGGCCTTCTGGCTTTTCCGTTTCCTTTACGCGGGATACTTCTGGTGGCACAGACAAGACGATTACCACAGTGCAGCGTAGTGATATTGAGCAGGCGAGGAATAGACTCCATAGCTCACTCGATAGCAATGGTGCTAAGCGTGAGCTTGCCTCGCAATTTAACGGCGACAGCTATGTCATTCTTAATGACACCTTCAAGCAAAACGACAGCGATATCCAGCCCAATGTCAAGGTGGGTGGTGAAGCAACCGATGGCAAAGCCCAGCTGACCGGTGCGGTGGAGTACTCCCTCTCGGCGATAGAGAAGCGCGAGGCCAGCATCTTCCTTGACGCGTACTTCAAGCAGCAAATCGATGGCAAGGCCAACCAGCAAGTCCATAGCAACGGCGTCAATAAGCTCTCGGTGACCAATGTTTCGGCTAATGGTAATGCCTACAATGCGACTATCACGACCAATGGCAAGATCGGCCCTAAGGTAGACGAGTCGGAGCTCAAAGACTACGCTAAGGGCAAGCGCTATGCCGAGATCCGCTCGCATGTCGAGAAGATTGAGGGAGTGAGCTCGGCCGATGTATCGTTCTCACCATTCTGGGTGCAATCAGCACCAAATGACACGAATCGGATAAAGGTGGTATTTGACCTCAATGAACAATAAACGAACATATTTAGCGCTTGATGTCGGCGAACGGCGGATTGGTGTTGCAATTGCCGATCCATCCGTGCGAATTGCGGTCGCATATGATACGATTGAAGTGGATGGTAGTGAACTTGAGCAGATCACTCAGCTGATTATGAGTGAGCGTGTTGGGGTGGTCGTCGTCGGCTATCCGCGCAATCAATCGGGCGAGCCAACGGCTCAGACTGCTTATGTCGAGCGGTTTGCAACCCAATTGACAGATATCGCGCCGCGCTTGGCATTTCAAGATGAGTCGCTCACCAGCGTACAGGCTGAGGAGTATCTTCGTGCTCAAGGAAAGCCGTATAGCAAGGGCGCTATCGATGCTGTCGCTGCCAGTATTATTTTGCAAGACTATTTGGAGACGCACTATGACTGATTTTCGCCGCCAGCCAGGTAGAGGCTTCCAGGTAGGGAATCCAAACCCACCAATGTCGCCACCACCAGCAGAACGCATCACACCACGGTCGGGGCGCTCGGCTGCTTCGGGGCGCAGTGCATCGCCGTATATGCGCCGCTCAGGGCCACATCGCCCAATGGTAGGGCAACAACAGCCACAATCGACACAATCTATCCAGCCGCAACCAGCACCTCAGCCACAGCCTTACCACGCGCCAGCGTCGTCTCGCGACACATACGCAGTGCCAGTCCAGCAACCAGCACCACAATCTCAGTCTCAACCAACCACCATTCCAGTGGATGATTTTGCTGATGATGCGCTGCCTTCTGGGCTTGATGATGATAGCTTCTACGGCTTCGATGACGACCAGCCGCCGCAGCCCACGCCAGAGCCGCAGCGGGGAAGCTTGCTTGGTAATGATGACGTTTCGCCGCTCTTTGCCGATGACGCGCCAAAGGGCCGGACGATTGGCTCTCAGAAAAAATCTCCACGCTACAATACTGAGCGGCCACGCCACGGGCGTCGCCGATGGCTCTGGTGGCTCAGTGGTATTGGATTGCTAATTTTACTCATCCTTGCAATAGCATACTGGTGGTATCATCAAAACCTGCAGCCGGTCGACCGGACCGACACCACCACGAAGACGCTAACGATTGGTGAGGGCGACACGTTCAAGACTGTTGCTGCTACACTGAAAGAGCAGGGGCTGATTCGTGATGTTCGCGCCTTTGATATCTACACCCGCCTGTCGGGCTCGCGCAATCAACTCCATACTGGTGTATGTCAATTTAGCCCTGCGCAGTCGTTGCCTGAGATCGTGACCAAGCTTTCGCAGGGGTGTCATGATAATCGTGTTGTCACATTCTTGCCAGGTGGTACTGTTGTCGATTCGCGCTATAAGCCGCAAGGTCAAGATGCCACCACGGCACTCAAGCGAGCTGGCTACAGTGAGGAATCGATCAAAGCTGCACTCGCTAAGACATACGACAGCCCACTCTTTGCCAATAAGCCAGCTGGCACCTCGCTCGAGGGCTATATCTTTGGTGATACGTACTCTGTGCCGGCCAACGAAGGGCCAGAGGCAGCGCTCAAGGCAGCCTTCGCGCATATGTATGAGCAGATTCAGAATAATGGCTTGGTTGACAAATTTGCAGCCCAAAAGCTCAATCTCTACCAAGCTATCACTCTCGCCTCCATCATCCAGCGCGAGATGGGGTGTGGTGGTGCGAGCCAGGATTGCTACCAGATCCAGCGACAGATTGCCCAGGTCTTTTACAAGCGTTTGCGTGAGAACAAAGTGCTTGGCTCGGATGTAACCTTCATCTATGGGGCAGACATTGCTGGTGTGAGCCCCAATGTCAACCTCGACTCGCCGTACAATACACGCATCAAGCCAGGTTTGCCACCTGGGCCGATTGCCACGCCCGGCCTTGGTGCGCTCAAAGCTGTGGCCGATCCAGCCCCGGGCAACTACGAGTTCTTCCTCGCTGGCGATGATGGCAATGTCTATTTTGCCAACACTGATGCCGAGCATCAGGCTAATATCAAGCAGCACTGTAAGAAGCTCTGTTCTGAGCTATAGATCCCAGCTGTAGGCTGCACCTGTTCTCGCGTATTCCTTAGCAATATTGAGCTACGTTTCGTGCTCTGGCAGTAATATGCCACGCATAAACATCACCAGACTAAAACTGTTGCAATTTTCACAAAATATCATCTCCCACCACTGTTGTAAACCATTGACTAAACTACAACCGCGTAGTAGAATGGATGGTAGCCAGTCGGGGAGTGATAATACGGGGAATGCAAGAGAGGGAAATTACTCTACCAATGGCCTGCCTTTAAATGTCGTACGAGCACCGAAATCAATTTTTTTAATATCATAATAAAATCGGTCGACATGTGTGCTCCGTTCTCTTGCATAAGAGAAGAAAGACAGAGTGAGGTAGCAGCGCGCTAGTAATAGATGCGCAGGAGAACGATCATTCGTCAACAACAAGCAGCCGAGCAGGCTTCACAACTCGAACTTTCGCCTATTACCGTGCGGAGTCGGCGCCCGCGACCACTGTATAAGTCATTATCGCCGGTACGGACATCGGCTTATGTGGGGGTTTTTGTCCTAGTACTTTCACTCGTTGCCATGAGCTATCAGCCAATTTTGGCAGAGAACACCGCTCTAGCTAGTGCTGCACCTGTCAGTGCAACGCGCCAGACGGCAGCGACACCATCAGCAGATGGGGTAGATCAGCTCGTTGCAACCAATGTTGCTACATCAATTGCTGAGAGCACAAACCTCCCTGTCACCAACAACGTTGCCAACCTCTCGCAGTCAATTGCTGCAGAGAACTCGTTTACCCAAACGAGTGCCACGACGATTAACAAGCCACAGATCGTTCAGCCAACAGCCGACAACCGCACTATTAAGAAATACACGACAGTTGCAGGCGATAGCGTGCCAAGTCTTGCTGATAAGTTCAAAATTAGCACACAGACTATCAAATGGGTTAACAAGCTCACCAGTGATGCGCTTGAGCCAGGCAAAGAGCTAACGATCTTGCCAGTTAATGGCATCCTTTATACTGTTAAGGATGGTGATACGCTTGATAGCATTGCCGCTAAATACAAAGCAGATAAGAACCAGCTCACTCTCTACAACGATCTTGAGCTGACTTCTACCCCTGCTAAGGGTTCGCAGCTTATCATCCCTGATGGCTCATTGCCAACAGAGGAGCAGCCAGGCTACGTAGCGCCACGCTCGGGTGCTGCTGCTCGCGCAGCCAGTGCAACAACTGGCACAAATAGCTACAACGGCACTGGTGCCTACGGCGGTGCTGCTGGTACAGCCCACGCCTGGACAGGCGGCGGCGACGGTGGTGGCTACGCCTGGGGTAACTGTACTTTCTATGCCTACGAGCGCCGTCTTGAGCTTGGTCGACCAATCGGTCGTCAGTGGGGCAATGCTGCTACCTGGGCTAGCTTCGCCCGTGCATCTGGCTACGGTGTTGGCACGACGCCAGCCGTTGGTGCGGTGATGCAAAATGGCGGTGGGTATGGCCACGTTGCCATCGTCGAGAGTGTTAACCCTGGTGTCTCAGTCACGATTAGCGAGATGAACGGCTTCCGCTGGGGTGGTGGATTCAACCGCGTTGGCTTTGGTAACATCCCATGGAACGAAGCAGTCGGTGGTCGTTACCAGTATATCTACTAATTCGATACCCTAAGCCAAGTAAACACCTCTGTTGCCGCAGAGGTGTTTTTGGTACACTTAATAGTATATGTTTGTAGATACAGCAAAGGTAACAGTAGTAGCAGGTCGCGGCGGCGACGGCGCGGTGAGCTTTCGACATGAAATATATGTAGATAAAGGTGGACCCGATGGCGGAGATGGCGGTCGTGGTGGCGATGTTGTATTTGTTGCAACAGAACAGCTCAATACCTTGCTCAAGTTTCGCTACAAACCAGAGCTCAAGGCAGAGCCTGGTGTTGCGGGTGGCAAGAAGAAGATGGCAGGCCGATCTGGTAAGCCACTGGTTGTCAAAGTGCCAGTAGGGACACTAGTAAAGCGAGATGGTGTGGTAATCGCCGACCTTGCTGAGGCAGGGCAAGAGGCCGTCATTGCCAAAGGTGGCGATGGTGGCTTTGGCAATGCGCATTTTAAATCTAGTGTGCGCCAGACGCCGCGCATGGCCGAGCTAGGCGAGGCAGGGGAGAGTTTTGAGGCGGAACTGGAACTGAAGTTACTGGCTGATGTTGGTTTGGTAGGTTTTCCTAATGCTGGTAAATCAACCTTCCTGAGCGTGGTGAGTAATGCTCGCCCGGAGATTGCGAATTATGAATTTACGACACTCACGCCTAACCTTGGTGTAGCCGATATTGATGATGGTTCGGTCCTGATTGCCGACATTCCTGGCCTGATTGAGGGAGCGAGCGAAGGCAAGGGTCTGGGCGATGCTTTCTTGCGGCACGTCGAGCGGACGGCTGTACTCCTCCATCTTGTTGATGTGTATAGCAATGATGTAGCCGAGCGCTATCAAGCGATTCGTCACGAGCTGCAGCAATACAGCACAGAGCTAGCTCAGCGGCCAGAGGTCGTCGTGCTAACGAAGTGTGATGGGCTCGATGACGATATCATTCAGATGCAGATAGACAGTCTGCGCCAGGTAGTTGACGAGGCAACGCCTATTTTTGCAATTTCCTCGATTGCGCATCAGGGAGTCGTTGATGTGCTGCGAGCTTTGCGCCAGATAGTAATAGCGGCACGGGCGGCCGAGGCGGTAGCCGAAGAGGATGATGATTTTGCTGATGGCGAAGAGCTTGCAACCATTACGCTCGGTAGCCAAGCTAAGGCTGATGCTTGGGCAGTGCAGCAACTGCAGGGTTATGCGGCGCAGCAGTGTGCCGAGGCGGCAATAGAGAGCGGCCTCACTAACTCGCGAGAGGATGGCGAGATGCCGCGTGTCTTTGCCGTGTCTGGCCAAAAGCTCGAGAAATTTGCTCGTCGCACGAACTTCGCCCAGTTCGAGGCAGTTAATCGCCTGCGTGATATCATGAAGCGCCTCGGTGTCACGCACGAGCTCATCCGTCAAGGAGCAGAGGGCGACAGCATCGTGCAGATTGGCGATAGTCAGCCGTTCCCGCTGGTGGAGCAATAAAATATAGTAATATCAATCATATAATATACCACCTCTGTGCGAGGTGGTATATTTGCTATAAAGCGCCAGCTTCCTATGATTCAATATCATCATCGTTGGCTACTGCTCCGCTATTGTGGGTATAGTGGAATACCTCGAGCGCAGTACCTAGGCTATTGATCGATTGCTCTGCACTTTCTGCTTTAGCATATATTATATCGGCTATGTCGGCAATCTTGTCAAGAGACGCCGACATACTGCTGAGCATCTCCTGCATTCCACGTTGCAGCTGCTGGGCAAATGCTTTCTCGTATTCCTTATAATTTGGGTCTTCCTCATTTTTCTCATGGTAACGCCATTGGTCGGCTTTTTCCTTCAATTCATTGAACAGGGTGCGGAGCGTGTCAGTATGGTAGCCAAGTGTATCGGCATCATCATGGCCAGTTCCGTGAGCACCAAGCTCCTTGAAGTTGATATCGGCATCGCTACAGCACTTTTGCGCATCACTAAGAAATGTAGCAAATGCAGTATTGTTGCTATCGTCTGATTTTTCCGTTTCAGTAGACTCTGTGTCTAGACCAGTCGTTTGGTTTGTATGAGTTGTCTCGTCATTAGTTGATGCTGTATCCTTGCTAGCTTTATCTTCTGTTTCTCTTGCAAGGACATCAAGCTGGTCGCGTACAGTCTGCAGCTGTGCATCAAATTCTTCATAGAGGTCTCTACTCTGTGCGCTGAGTAATAATTCGATGCTGCCAATATCATCCTCAAAGGGGGCATCATAATAATCGATATATGCCACCATATCATCAAGATCTTGTGGGTCTTCGCCGCGTGCGTTTATCTCTCTTACTTTAATCACTAGACTACCGACCATGTCTGGTTTTGTCTTCCGTACTTTATCGGCATACTCTTTGATAACCGGCGCGCGATCGACCAGCTCAGTGATCCTTGTAATAGAGTTGTTCGGGCAGTTGGCCCTCATGCGACGGCTCGTCGCGTGGTAGTGGGTCACTATTGCCTTGGGGAGGGTTGTTGTTCTTTCTCATGCCTTTACTGTAGCACATAGTGGCAAAATATGGTAATAAATAGAGCAATAGTGCGAAGATGAACTATATAAGACCATAATCGCGCACAATAAGCGTAATTTGCTATACTATACCTATGGCACAAACATTCTTTTTCTACGACCTTGAGACGAGTGGCTTCCGGGCACAGACGGATCGGATTATGCAGTTTGCCGGGCAGCGGACGGATATGGATTTGCAACTAATTGGCGAGCCATATAACTTCCTCGTGACGCTGAATGACGATACCTTGCCAAGCCCCGATGCCCTGATGGTGACTGGCATCACGCCGCAGAAGACGCTAGAGGAGGGCTATAGTGAGGCAGAATGTGCGCGGATGGTGAGCGAAGAGATCTTCACACCAGGGACGATCGCTGTGGGGTTCAATAATGTGCGCTTTGACGATGAGTTTATCCGCCATTTGCTGTGGCGGAACTTTTATGATCCATACGAGTGGAGCTGGAAGGATGAGCGGAGCCGCTGGGATATGCTCGATGTCGTGCGGCTGACGCGGGCGCTGCGGCCAGATGGCATTGAGTGGCCGATGGATGCGAATGGTCAGCCTACTAACCGTCTGGAGCTCATTACTAAAGCTAATAGCATTGCACACGATAATGCGCACGACGCCTTCGCCGATGTAGCAGCTCTGATAGAAGTAACGAAGCTAGTGAAGCGCGCTCAGCCTCAGCTTTTTGACTATCTCCTTGCGATGCGCGACAAGAGGGCAGTGCAGCGGTTGGTCAATCTCGAGACGAAGCAGCCCTTCGTCTATACTAGTGGCCGCTACGACAAACAACATGCCAAGACGACCGTCGCCTTTCCGCTAGCACCAGCACCCAATAGCAATGTCTTGGTCTATGACCTGCGCTACGACCCAACGCCGTTTGTGAGCCTAAGCCAGCAGGAACTTGCTAAGAAAATCTTTGCCACCTGGGAGGAGCGCCAAGCCGATGGCTTTGTGGCGCTACCTGTCAAACCATTGCAATACAATCGTTGCCCAGCCGTTGCACCACTTGGTGTGCTAGAGCAGGGCGATGGCTGGAGTAAGATCCATCTCGAGGCGGCCACTGTAGCGCGCCACCGCGATATCCTTCTCCACCATCCCGACTTTGCTGAGAAGCTCCGCACACTCTATGAAAAAAAGCGTGAGTACAAAAAATCAACCGACCCCGAAGGGTGGCTCTACGACAGCTTCGTCTCGGACGCAGACAAGACGCACATTGCTGCAGTGCGCAGTGCCGATGCCAAGGCACTGGCAGACTTCCACCCGGCCTTTCGCGACGAGCGCCTGCCTGAGCTGCTACTCCACTATAAGGCGCGTAGCTTCCCACAGAGCCTCAGTGATGATGAGCAAGCCCAGTGGGAGCAGTGGCGGAGTAACCACCTGCAGGCCCAGCTGCCGAGCTTTATGGCGTCGTTGCAGCGCTTGGCCAAGGCAGGTACGGCAGATGAGTTTATATTGCAGGAGCTGCAGCTGTGGCTCGAGGCAGTGATTCCAGTGGGTGAGTAGAGAAATCTTGAGTATTCAAAATCTCTTTTCTCTCCATTAGTTCTCTACCATTTCATTCAAGTAGGTAAGAAGCTTGGTTATCATAACAAGCTTTTAGCTTTGAACCTGAGCAGTCATTCGTCAGTGAATGCCGACTCTTGTAATATTCTTGAGGAGAAAGCGGTATGAAAGAGAGCCGTGAAAATTGGTAGGCAGCTCTTTGTGGATTGAACAGAAGAAGCGTTATATAACGATAAATTTTAAGACGCTTAATTACGCATAGATATTAACCAGCTTGTCGAGGGCGCTGGCAACGTGGGCAAATCCCTTGAATGTCGAACGTGTGCGAGGGCTCGGCGAGGTGATGAGCCTGGGCGATTGCCGCGATTAACCGCTCGATCTCCTCATTCTCGGCAATATCAATCACCCGCCCACAGCGGCGGCACGTCGCGTGGTGATGATGACGAATAAAGACATCAGTCAGCTCGAGCTGGTATTTCCAGCCAATCGGTAGTCGCTGGGCAATGCCAAGCTGCTCAAACAGCTCCACGCAGCGATACACACTCACGCGATCGGCCACGGCAGTGTACTCGGCAAGCTGGCGCATCGTGCACGGCCCGTGCTGGTAGAGAGCACAAAATACTGCCCGCCGCACAGTAGTTACACGGTAATGACGCTGGCGCAAGATAGTGGCAAATAGCTCGAGCGAATCATCCATATGAGCAATAGTGTAGCACTTATTGCAACAAATTTGCAATAATCTAAGAATCTCTCGTATCATACGACCCATGACACAGCAACCACTTATTATGATCACTGGCGCGAAAGTGACGCCAGCCAAACGGCACTTTACCTCGCAGTTTGGACAAATCGAGTATCTGACCTATCAAGGGCAGCACTATAAGATGAACGCTGCCGCTGGCGTTGTGAAGCAGCTCGCTGGGCAGTATGAGCTCTTGGTCGTAGGATACCAACCAGATGATGCGGCAATCTTTGCCGAGACGTGCGGCGTACCAACCGACCGTTTTATCCCAGCTGACCTGCGCCGCGCAGCTGACATTGAGCGGGCCGCGAGTCGGGCAGCAGCTCTCCAGCAAGAGCTGGGTGCACCACTCTACGTTGTACACTATGGCGGGGCATCAGATACCAAGGCGGCATTGCCGCACAATAGTCTCCTTGCCCATACCTGGGATATGGAAGCAGCAGCTATCCCTGATTTGGTAGAAAATAATTGCGTCACATTGGTCAAACTGTTGCAGGCACTGCGTCAGCACGAGGTATTTACCCGCCAACCATACACCAAGGTTATGAGTATCACGGCCGCGGCAGCGGTGCGCGCCAAGGCTCATCTTGGCTTAGATGTAGCTCAGAAAGCGGCTGGCCATGGCTTGCTGCGCTCAATAGCCCTCGATCTTACGCCAGAGAATATCTTTATCACTGAGATCATGCCAGGTAGTACCGACACTGGATTTTTTGACAACGACTACACGATGGATGAGGCGATTCGCGTCACGCGCGACCTTGGCTATGACAAAACGCCAGAGACGTATCCACTATTTACAGCCGAGCAAATCGGTGATGCAGTGAAGTATGTCATCACTGCGCAGTGCAATGTGCGCGAGATTGCCCTCTTGCCGTATGGACAGTTCCCGCATCTTGGCGCGTAATTGGCCGTACGTGTGGCTTTTGGCTCTTTGCTCTGTAATAAACCTGCAATACTCGTGGTACAGCATTATAAAGAGTGGTGTTGCGGGGGTTCTAACACATAATAAGAATAATCGTAAGGAGAAACAATGGAAAAATATAAACAGACACCATCGAATGATCATTCGCTTGAAGTGCTCGGGGTGCTTGGACCGCTCGGTGCAGGCAAGACGACAACGCTCAACCAGCTGATCGAACGTGTGCCGGTAGATACAAGCTACGCAGTCGTGGTAAATGACGTCGGCCAGGACAATGTGGACGCGAGGCGGATTGCTCAGCACCCAGCTAATCGTAGTGAGCAGATTATTCCGCTCACGGCGGGTTGCATTGGCTGCTCGGATGCAACGCAGTTCCAGGCGGCGCTCGACCGTGTGCGCGATGCCGGGGTAGACATGCTCTTCATTGAGCCAACCGGGATTGCGCCAGGGACGGAGATCGCTGAGGTGGTAAGCTCAAGTGGCTATGATTTCTCGGCCCTTGCCTTGGTTAACGCACGAACAGTATCACGCGACATGCATTATCAAGTGCTACCGAGCCAATTGGCGGTGGCAGACATTGTTGGTATAACGCACACTCCAAATGATAGAGCAGCACTCACAGTGATCGATTCTGTGCTCGAGCAATTACCTGCCTTGCCACCTGAGGTGGCTGTTGAGCTCATTCGTCCAGGTAGTACAGACTATACAGAGGTGCTGGCGAGGTTGCGCGGCGTAGAGCGGCAACTTCACCTTGGCCAGCGAGCAGTTGCCCAGGTGTGCGGCAGCCACTGCCATGACCATCATCACAGCCATGACCATTGCGATCACGACCATAATGTAAGTGCACAATCATTTGCTTTGCGCGGTGATGTTACCTCCGCACAGCTGCGCGATTTTCTTATGCCACTCACCCAAGACTCGAGCGCGCCACTCCTGCGGGCTAAGGGTGTGGCAGCAGGCAGGCGCTTTGACCTCGTGGGTGATGAGTGGAATGAGCAACCTGAGCCAGAAGGTGCGCCGCGTATCAATGTGATATTTGGTGGGCATATGCCGCAGCATGTAGCGACAACAATGCAAGCGTTTGCCTGCCAGGAGGCGATGACGGTACAAGGGACGAAGAAAGACATCGTTGCCTCGGTGCGTGAGCTGCCGCTGGCTGACCGCATTGCGATTATCGAGCAGCGAATCCAGCAATACCCCGCACCAATCAGTCGTGTGCATGGTGAGTTGATCACTGATTGCGAAGCAGATGAGGGCTACGAAATTGCCTTTTGGCGTCAGTCTGATGATATTCCGGATAATATCAAGCGCCAAGCTCTAGAGCGCTATCTGGCGTTTCGCCTAGCCGGTCTGAGTGAGCTGCAAACACACCCTGAAGCGATTGCGCATGATGACGAAAAGCGTGCTTATTGGCAGCGGCGCTATGGTGCAACGCTCGGCTGGAACTACTACCATCTCACCGATATGATCGACCCAGCTATGCAACAGTGCATAACGGCCGCGCAGCCAGCTCAGCTGCTATGTGAAGGGTTCATGGCGCTTGAGCGTCTTACCTTTGATGAAGGCAGGGCAGAGGAAAAGCCAGAATTTGTCAGTGCGGTGCTGCGTGCGGCGCTGGCAGCAGAAGATGTGACCAGCGAGCAATGCCAGGCGGTACTGCACCGCGGCCAGCTCCTCTCGGCGCAGCATCCAGAGTATACACAGCGGTGGCAGCAAGCAGCTGCTTCCCTTGAGTGAGTCTTATAAAGACTTTTGCGTAGCCTAACTTATCCCATATAAAACACCCCAGCCATCCCCTGGGGTGTTTTGTGTTGAAGTTGGCCTAGCCTGAGCTTATTTTTTGATAAGCTTGAGGATAACCAGCAGCACAACTGCGCCAAAGAAGGCGGTCAGCAGGCTGGCGAAGTTAAAGCCAGTCAGCACATTGGCGTCGCCGCCCATCAGGCTTACCAGCCAGCCACCCAGCATTGCACCGATGATACCAACGATGATGTTGGTGAGCGGGCCTGAGCCCTTACCTTGGTTTACCACCTTAGATGCCAGCCAGCCGGCCACACCGCCGATGATAAGCCATACAAGTATAGTCATAGTATCGTTGTCTCCTTAATTAATGGTTATCATACTAGCATAGCATCTTTGGGGAGTAAAAGCTACTCGGACGCCTGCGGGCTAAAGGTGACTCGCCCGTCAGCTGCTCTCGCTACCACCGTCATACCTTCGTGAATGCGCCCATCGATGAGCTCCAGCGCCAGCGGGTCAAGAATACGCTTTTGCACCAAGCGCTTGAGCGGCCGAGCACCGAAGCTCGGGTCGTAGCCATCCCGCGCTAGCATGTCGCGGACGCTCTCGTCAAACGCCAGTGTGATGTCGCGGCTGTCTTTGACCTGGCGGGCGACGCGCTCGAGCTGCACGTCAACAATGGCCCGCATGGCTTGCTCGTGAATACGGTCGAAGATCACAATATCGTCGATGCGGTTGAGGAATTCTGGGCGGAAGTGCTGGCGCAGCACCTCGAGCATTTTATTATCCAACTCAGACAGGTCATCGCCGGTAAAGTCCATAATCATCTGCGAGCCAACGTTGCTTGTCATGATGATAATGGTGTTACTAAAGTCGATCGTCCGGCCTTGGCCATCAGTTAGACGGCCGTCGTCTAATACCTGTAAGAGCACATTAAAGACGTCGGGGTGGGCCTTCTCGATTTCATCAAATAGTACCACACTGTAGGGGCGGCGGCGCACCGCTTCGGTGAGTTGCCCGCCTTGGTCGTAGCCCACGTAGCCTGGTGGCGAGCCAATCAGGCGGGCTACGGCGTGACGTTCCATGTACTCGCTCATGTCGATGCGGATCATGGCGTGCTCGTCGTCGAATAATTCGCGGCACAGGCTGCGGGCTACCTCTGTTTTGCCAACCCCGGTTGGGCCAAGGAAGAGGAAGGAGCCAATCGGCCGGTTGGTGTCGGCGAGGCCGGCACGCGAACGGCGAATAGCACTCGCCACGGCAGCCACGGCGCGGTCTTGGCCGATCACTTGGCGGCCGATTGAGTCTTCAAGTTTGGTTAATTTACTTGATTCACTTTCCATCAGCCGCTCTACCGGTATGCCCGTCCAGCGCGCTACTACACTAGCGATATCATCAGGCGTGACTTCTTCGCGCAGCAGGCGGTCGGCCGGTGGAATGGCGGCTAGCTCTTGGCGAGCGTTCGCTAACTTTTTCTCTAGCTCTGGCATATCGCCGTATTTGATGCGGCTTGCAGTAGCCAGATCGGCATCGCGCTCGGCGATTTCAAGACGAGAGCGCAGGCTGTCCATTTTTTCGGCAGCGGTGTTAACAGTCTGCAGAATGTCCTTTTCGTGCTGCCATTTGCTGTCAATCGCTTTAGCCTGAGCCCGGAGATCAGCGATCTGCTGCTTAATTTCCTCTTTGCGGGCCTTGGCGTGGTCGGATTTATCTTTTTTGAGCGCGGCCTCTTCAATCTCCAGCTGCAAGCGGCGGTTATTGAGCCGGTCCAGACTAATCGGCACGCTCTCCAGCTGCATCTTGAGCGCGCTAGTTGCTTCATCCAGCAGGTCAACCGCCTTATCAGGCAAAAAGCGATCGGGCAGATAGCGGGTCGACAGCCGCGCCGCTGCCACAATTGCATCATCAGCAATCTTGACGCCGTGGTGGACTTCGTACTTTTCCTTGAGGCCACGCAAGATAGCGATGGTGTCGTCAAAGCTTGGCTCGCCAACATAGACTGGCTGAAAGCGCCGCTCCAGCGCCGCGTCCTTCTCGACATACTGGCGGTACTCAGCCAGCGTGGTGGCACCAATCATATGGAGTTTGCCGCGGGCCAGGGCGGGTTTGAGCATATTGCCGGCGTCCATACTGCCTTCGCCTTTGCCGGCGCCGACCATGGTGTGGATTTCATCGACGAAGAGAATGATCTCGCCGGCCGCTTCCTCTACCTCTTTTAATATACCCTTGAGGCGCTCTTCAAACTGGCCACGAAAGCTGGCGCCGGCCAGCAAGCTGGAAATCTCTAGGCTAATCAGCCGCTTGTCCTTCAGTGACGCCGGTACGTTCCCCTTGACGATGCGCTGCGCCAAGGCCTCGACGATGGCAGTTTTACCGACACCTGGTTCACCGATCAGTACGGGGTTATTCTTGGTACGCCGGCTGAGGATCTGCATGGTGCGGCGAATCTCTTCATCCCGGCCAATAACTGGGTCGAGCTTGCCATCACGCGCCAGAGCGGTGAGGTCGGTACCAAACTGCTCGAGGGGCTTTTTGTTGTCTTGTTGGTTCATGTTTGGTGGCATATATCCCTCCTTGTAGTTATGTAGTGCGGGCAACAGAACGCCCGGTGAGTTACTTAAAAACAGGTGGCCGATCGCGCTGGGCATCAGTCGCGCGGCCTATTGGTATAGTAACAAATTAGCACTCTCGGTGCAAGAGTGCTAATTGACATGAGTTTTGATAGGTACACGTGACTTGCTTAGCACTGCTTTCTTAGCGTTAGGTGTATATACTCATAAGAGCAATATAAGACATTGATATTTCGGTGATTAACCCCTCTGAGTGGGACCAAAAAACATAGCAGCAATCAGTCTCCATTCTTTTGTGTATAATAGACGCCATGACAAACATATATTTTACTCGGGCAATCCAACCAGAGAATGACCACCCCCATTTCTTAGCCAAAGCACTCATTGTTGATGCGACTGGCAAAATTCTCGTCCTTGAGCGCAGTAATACACATCCGCTCTTTCCGCACGGTGTCGACCTGCCTGGTGGCATAGTTGAGCCTGGCGAGACACCGCTAGAGGCAGCCCGACGGGAGATAGAAGAAGAGACCGGCCTTGGCTTTGCGCCGAGTCAGCTGAGTGTGGCCTTCGAGCACGTACTGCCACACCCTGATGGCCAGCGGCTGAGCTATATGTGCTACGCGGCACTGGTTGATGGCGATGCGCCAGAAATTACCCTCAGCTGGGAGCACAGTAGCTACCAATGGCTCACACCAGATGATTTTATGCAGCAGCCTATCACGCCGCGGACTGACTATCCCTTTGCGGCGGCGGTGCATTATATCAGCTCATTGCGGCACTATGCCCAACAGGAACGGCCAGAGCTGCTATAACCGGTGAATGATAAAGGAGTCTATTATGGAATACGTAAAAAGCAACAGACCTGCCATTGCCGTTGATCTCGATGACGTTGTTTTCCCTTGTGCTGAAGGGCTAGTGGCGGCATATAACGAGCATTACGGTACCAACTTTCAGCCTAATATGCCACAATCGACCTGGGACGTACCACAAGAAGAAGTGCAAGAGCGATTTAATGGACTGCAACTGGGGACGACGCCAGGCATGGTGAAGCCTGGTTGGTTTGAGGAGATGCAAGTCCCAGACAGAGAGACGATTGAGGCGTTGCGAAGACTACCGGCCAAGTATCGACTCTATGCAGTCTCGGCTCGTCACTACGGCCTGGTAGATGTGACACAGCAGAGCATCGAAAAGTACTTGCCTGGTGTCTTTGAGCAGGTTATTTTGACGCAGCGGCCAGTTGAAACTGAGGATGGCATCAAGGTAACGACCGACTCCAAGACAGAGATATACCGGCAGTACAATATGAAGATTGCGATTGATGACTCGCCACATCACCTCGAGCGTGGCCTTGAGGGGGATGATGCGCCGCTTGGCTTGGCGATTTTGTTTGGCGAACGGCCATGGCACCCAGGCGCTACGATCGACGATCCGCGCGCTATTGAGTGCCGCACCTGGGCGGAGGCGGAAGAGGCTATTGCGCGGTATTTCGCTCGATAAATTTGAGTGAGAAACATCTGGCTCTGGATAATACACTGATTGCCTTGCAATCTGTATGTAGGATGGGCTACTATATTTTTTATGAATCTAGCAATGAAACTAACGAGACTCTTGAGAGTCCTCTGGCCAGCGTTTCTCTGCGCGGTGGTGTGGCAGCTGCTGCAGTTTGCTCCGGCAGACCAGTGGTGGTGGCTGCAAAAAGCAATGGGCCCACTCACGACGATGATGATTTTTCTTGCAGTTTGGCGCTATAGCGATCGGCAGCAGCCAACGACGTGGCTCCTTCTTGTGGCGCTTGTGCTGTTTGCTGTGGCTGACTCGCTGGTGGCGTTCTTACCCTTCTCGCATCTCATCGTTGGGCTGGGGGTGTCTTTGCTGGCGTATCTGGTGCTCTGTGTTATAAATTTGTGGCGCCTCATCTTTGTCTTTGCGAAGGGGGCTGGGGCTGCCAGGCATATAAATTGGGTATTGCTGCTAGCTACCTTCATGGGCAATGCAATAATGGTATATTCGATACTACACAGCGTGCTACCGCGTATAGGAAGCCCGCTCCTTGCTGGAGCAATAAAAGTGTATGCTGCTGTACTTATGGTACTGATAACGAGCGGGACAGCGGCAGCTCTGACAGACTATCGGCTACGGTGGAGCGTGGGCAGCTGTAATGGGACAATACTTGCTGCCTCGGAGTCGGCCCTTGCGCTGCAGCTCTTTGGTAAAGCATCTGAAGCATGGATTATCTATAGTATTATGCCATTGTATTGGTGTGGTCTCGTCTCCTATGTTGTGGCAAGCCGACCAAAGGAGGAGTAGCTTACATCGCGGGTGTAGCGCTCCAAAGGTGTGAAGAGGCTCAGTTGGCCGTCTAGTATCTCACCAGTATACATGCTACAATAAGACGATATGTCGGAGCAGATACGGATTGTTGGGGCGCGCCAGAATAACCTCAAAGATGTCAGCGTGACCATTCCACGCGATCAGTTTGTGGTGGTGACGGGCCTGAGTGGTAGTGGTAAGTCGAGCCTCGTCTTTGACACGATCTACGCTGAGGGGCAACGCCGCTACGTGGAGAGCTTGAGCAGCTACGCGCGGCAGTTCCTTGGTATTATGGATAAGCCCGACGTCGACTCCATTGATGGCCTAAGCCCCAGTATTAGCATCGACCAAAAGTCGACGAGTCGCAACCCGCGCTCCACTGTCGCTACAGTGACGGAGATCTACGACTATTTGCGCCTGCTCTTTGCTCGGGTAGGGGTGCCGCATTGCCCAGCTCTTATGCCCGATGGCACGCGCTGTGGCAAGCCTGTCCAACGCCGGACAGCTCAGTCTATTATCGACGAAATTATGAAACTTCCTGAGGGGAGCAAGCTCATGCTGCTGGCACCGATCGTGAGCCAAAAGAAAGGGGAGTTTGCCCACATCCCCGAGCAGTACATGCGCAGTGGCTTTGCGCGGGCCCGGGTGGATGGCGTGGTGTATGCGCTCGATGAATTCCCGGAGCTGCAGAAGAGCTACAAGCATGATATTGAGCTGGTGGTCGATCGTTTTGTGATGGCGCCAACGATGGTGAGCCGCATCTCGCAGTCGGTTGAGCAAGCGCTGGAGCTCGCGAGTGGGGTTGTGCAGGTGCTGGATGCCACGAGTGACGAGATCACAACCTATAGCCAGCGCTATGCCTGTATGGATCACCCAGGCGAGGAAATCCCCGAGCTCGAGCCGCGGCTCTTTAGCTTCAACGCGCCGCAGGGAGCGTGTCCGGTTTGCACGGGCCTCGGTACACGTCTGGAGGTTGACCCCGAGCTCATTCTTAACCCCAACCTGACGATTGCCGAGGGAGCGATCCGTCCCTTCAACCGCTTTAATGCCGAAGCGTGGTACATGAAGCGTCTCGCCGCGGTAGCTGAGGAGCACGGCTTTAGTCTACACGTGCCCGTCAAGGAGCTAAATGATGATGTTGTGCAGAAGGTGCTGTATGGCACAGGCAAGCAAAAATACCGTATTCACCTCAGTGGTAATCGCTATTACGATTCGACCTACGAGGGAGTCATCCCTAATCTCGAGCGTCGCCATCGCGAGACCGATAGTGAGTTTATGCGCAAAGATATCGAGCGCTTCATGCGGGAGCGGAAGTGTACGGCCTGCAAGGGTGCGCGGCTCAAACCAGTGGTGCTGGCAGTGACAGTCAATGGCCTCTCCATTATGGATATTTGCAATCTGGACGTCGCCAATGCGCTGGATATGATAGGCCAGCTGGAATTTACTGCAGAACAACAGCACATCGTTAAGCTTGTTGTCAAAGAGATCATGGCGCGGCTGGGCTTTATGAACAATGTCGGGCTCAGTTACCTTGAGCTGGGGCGAGCAGCGAACACGCTCAGTGGTGGTGAGGCGCAGCGTATCCGCCTCGCGACGCAGATTGGTAGTGGCCTGCAGGGGGTGTTATATGTGCTGGATGAGCCATCGATTGGCCTCCACCAGCGTGACAACGATCGTCTTATTCAGACGCTCAAAAATCTACGCGACCTAGGTAATACCGTGCTTGTGGTAGAGCATGACGAAGATACGATTGCGGCGGCTGACTATCTGGTGGATGTTGGGCCAGGTGCTGGCGTGCACGGCGGGGAGATCGTGGCATGTGGCACGCCAGCAGAGGTAGCACGCATGCCGCAGAGCATTACCGGTCGGTATCTGTCTGGCGCGGAGAAGATCCCAGTGCCAGCCCAGCGCCGCCCAATTGAGCAGGGCCGTGCACTAATAATCCGCGGGGCACGCGAGAATAATCTCAAGGATATCGACGTCACCATCCCGCTTGGTGTCCTTACGCTGGTGACGGGGGTGAGTGGCAGTGGCAAGTCGACGCTCGTCAATAGCATTCTCGCGAGCGAGCTCACTGCCCGTTTACATCGCGCCCAAGCAGTGCCAGGTGCACACGATGCAATCGATGGGGTCGAGCAGCTCGATAAAGCAATTGTCATCGACCAGTCGGCAATCGGTCGCACTCCACGCTCTAACCCCGCCACCTATACCGGTGTCTTTACACAGATTCGCGAGCTTTTTGCGGGTACACCTGAGGCAAATATTCGCGGCTACAAGCCAGGGCGTTTTAGCTTCAACGTTAAAGGTGGGCGCTGCGAGCACTGTCAGGGCGATGGCGTTATTAAGATTGAGATGCACTTCTTGCCCGATGTCTACATTCAATGCCCTGAGTGTCATGGTAAACGCTATAATCGTGAGGCGCTTGAGATCACCTACAAAGGTAAGACGATTAGCGACGTTCTGGATATGACGGTTGAGCAAGCCTGTGAGTTCTTCGCTAACATTCCTGCAATTGCTCGCAAGTTGACGACGATCAACGAAGTGGGCCTTGGCTATATTAAGCTCGGCCAGCCCGCCACGACCTTTAGCGGTGGTGAGGCGCAGCGTATCAAACTTGCTACTGAGCTGAGCCGGCGCACGACTGGCAAGACACTCTATATTCTCGATGAGCCGACCACTGGCCTACACACCGCCGATGTCAAGAAGTTACTCGAAATTCTCCAACGCCTCGTAGCGGGCGGCAACAGCATGGTTATCATTGAGCATAATCTTGAGGTTATCAAATGTGCCGACCATATCATTGACATGGGCCCCGAAGGCGGGCAGGGTGGCGGCACCGTCATCGCCAGTGGTACGCCTGAGGAAGTCGCGCATAACCCAGCATCGTTTACGGGGAAGTATTTGCGGCCGCTCTTGGGCTAATTCCAAAGGATAAAAACAATATATGGTGTTACTGCGACAAGAGGAGTTTGTTTGTCTTAGAGTAGGCCTAGTTCGCGGCAATAGTTGCTATTGTGTTTTTCATCACTAACGCGCGGTGGAAGAAGCTTCGTGATGCTTCTGGCGTATGATTCGCCACCGTCGGAGTCCGGTTGCTCATGACGCGTCACAGCTCCACCCTGATAATAGAATTTCCACACATCGCAAAACCCTGATGGGTGCTCGTGCTTCTTCTCGCGGCAACTCACGCCGGCGTAGATTACCTCACTATTGTGAGCAAAAACGTACGTTTTGCACGTTTCACCCTGGCGGATCTGCGCCAGATAGCGTTCGGTTATTTGGCGTGCTGGTGCGTCGTTGCCATACGTCAGGCCATCCGTCCACCACCAATAGACTGCGAACCCGCCCGCAACCAGTGCCAGAAACAGTACAAGGAGGATAAGTCGTTTAATGCGAATGCGCGGGAGAAATGGTAGCTTCATAACTATACAATACCGCACAGTAAGGGATAATGCAAATTTGCTTGCTATCAGTAATCGGCAACAGTATCCGCGCTATGGCCCTTGAGGAATGAAGGATAATGAGAGTAATATATGTATAAAACCAAGATAGAGTATATTCACTATGAGATCAAAACAGTCACAACCTGATAAGCAATCATATCGCACCGCTATTCTCCGCTATGCCCAGCGCGATCAAGCGATGCGCCAGCAGTACTTAGTTGGTGGCGGGGCGTGGGATGCATCGCTCGATGCTGACTCGACTGAATTTTTGCGTACGATTGTGGCGGCAATTGGCTGGCCGACACTACGTATGGTGGGCAGTAAGGCTTCGACCGCGGCATGGTTGTTACTACAGCATTCGCCAGATATCGACTTTATGGAGCACTGCCTTGAGCTGATGAAGGCAGCGCCACGTGGCGAGGTCGCGCTGCGTGATATAGCCTTCCTCGAGGATCGGGTGTGTTTACTGCGTGGTCGGCCACAGATATATGGCTCGCAGTTTCAAGGGCGGGGTAAAACCCTTCGTCTCTATCCAGTCCAAGATACCGAGCGGCTTGATGAGCGCCGTGCAGCGATGGGTCTGCCGCCATTTGTAGAGTATGAAAAGCAGATTCGTCAGGTGTATGGCGATGAGCCGCCAGTTGCCAGATAAGAGGTATAGGGCAAAAATATCGGATAATCGAACAAGACAAAATAAAAAAGCCAGCTACTCATACGCTGACTCTTTACACAAATAGTGTGAGGAGGTTATTTCTTCGTCCGCTTGCCCTTACTGAGTAGCACAGAGAGCTGATATTTGAGCTTATCGCGGGTTGATTTTTGTTTGAGCGCATGGATGACCATCGGTGCAACAGAGATAAGGATGATAATAATTGCGGTCACCTCAATATTAACACCAGCCCCAGTGAGGATTGCGCCTGCAAAGTAGCCAAGATAGGTGAAGATGGCGGCCCATAGCGCACCACCGACGATGTTAAACAAGAGGAACGTATTGTAGTGCATCTTGCTGGCACCAGCGACAATTGGGGCAAAGGTGCGCACGATGGGCACAAAGCGCGCCAGGACGATAGTTAGTGAGCCATGCTTTTGGTAAAATTGCTCGGCCTGCTCGAGGTATTTTTTCTTAAAAAAGCGCGAGTTGGGCTTGAGAAAAAGCTTGCGCCCGACTTTGTGACCAAAGGCGTAGCCAGTGCTATCGCCCAGGATTGCCATAAGAGCGATTGCTGCAACAAAGAGATGAATATTGAGTGGGTGGCCAAACAGGCGAAGGATCTCTTGATTTACCATATAGCCCGCCGTAAAGAGCAGGCTATCCCCCGGCAAGACAAAACCGATCAAGAGGCCAGACTCTGCATAGACCACGAGCAAAACCGCGGCAATGCCGAGGCTAGTAATTGCATGTATAAGTGATTCCATTGCGCTTTAGTATACCATACTTTGCTCAGGGAAGGGAGCTTTCTGCTGCTTTTAGCCCACGCAGCACAAAAATGCTATACTAAAGAGGCAATATTACTTAACTCCGGAAATATATCCGAAAGGAGAACTATGGGAGATAAGATAACACTAAGGATCGAGACACGATCAATTCACGGTAAGAAAGTTCGCCAATTGCGCCGCCAGGGCATAACGCCAGCGGTGGTGTATGGTGCTGGTATGGATGCTGCTGATGTGCAGGCACCAAGTAGTGAGGTGGCAAAGGTTGTCGCAGCAGCTGGCCGCCACACACCAATTCATTTGACAGGGGTTAAGCGGCGCATTGCGCTTATCAAAAGTATCGATTACGACCCAACGCGAGTGGGCGTGATTCGCCACATTGCTCTACATGCCGTACGCGCAGACGAGCCGGTCACGGCAGAGGTACCAGTGCGCCTTATTGGTATGGGTGAATCTGAAGCTGAGAAGAATGGACTGGTCGTGCTGCAAGCAATTGAGAAGGTTGAGGTGAAGGCCTTGCCGATGGATTTGCCTGAGGCGCTTGATGTTTCGGTGCTTGGTCTAGCCAGTGAGGGTGACCGCGTGACAGTGGGCGACATTACACTGCCTGAGGGTGTTGAACTAGTCGAACACGACGATGGTCGTGAAGGTACTGCCGATGATGACGTGACGGTGAAGGATCTCGTCATTGCGAGTGCCTATGAGCCAAGTGCCCTTGCTGCTGCCAATGAAGCTGCTGCTGGTGCCGCCGAAAACGCGGATGCTGAAGACGTTGCAGCCGAGCAGGGTAGCGACGATGCAGCAGCATAGCACCTAGCGAGTGGTATCTCTAAGTAGCACTTACAAGAGCAATTAATCATAAAAGAAACCAGTCGTGTGAGGCTGGTTTCTTCCGCTATGCTGGCCGTAATTATGCAGTCGCTACACCGCGAGGAATCCGCCATCCACCACAATCTCCGCTCCATTGACGTACTGGCTCATCGGCGTACCAAGCCACAGCGCAGTGCAGGCAACGTCATCGGGCTGGCCCAGATTCTTGGCGGGAAGGCGGAGATTGTAGGTGAGGCCAGTCTTGATGATGGAGAAGTCGAGCTTCTTGAGCGCCGCAAGCCCCATCTTCTGAGCACCTGGTGTGCTGATACCGCCCGGCAAAATGGTATTTATCTTCCAACCACTCCGCCCAAAGTCTTTGACGAGCCCACGGCTTAGCGCGAGAACACTGGCCTTGCTCATGGCGTAGAGCGTCATGTCGTAGGTCATACCTTTGAGTGCTTCGATGGAGCTGATGTTAATGATAGTACCTGGTGCTGTGCGGCGAGCAATCATTTCTTGACACATGGTGAGCACGGCCCAAGTGTTGATCTGCATTGTTTTGTCGAAGGTTGCCTGGTCGATATTAGCGAGCTTGACTGGCGCAAAAATACCAGCGTTATTGATGAGGATGTCTGGCGTTGGGGTGATATCGCGCCACAGCGCGGTGATAGCACCATTATCGGAGAGGTCGACGATGTACGTTGTGACGGCAGCGTCAAATTGCTCGCGCAGCTCGGTAGCGGTCTGCTGCAATGCGTCGGCATCGCGATCAACGAGCTGGAGGGTAGCACCAGCCTCGGCATAGCGCCATGCGATCGCCTTGCCAATGCCCATCGCGGCACCAGTGATGAGTACCGTCTTGTTTGTCAGTTTCAGTAATTCGTGCAGGGGAGTTGGATGTGTTGTCATGTCATTAGTATAGCATAACCAGTATGACTCGGGTGTAGTTATATTTATTGCAAAGAGTTTACATCTTAGACGTTGAGCCCTATGCATATAATATACGAGGTGATATTCCTCAAACGGATTGGCTTCTCAAAACGAACACTAGAAGTAAAAGGCGCTCGCACTGAACATATAGGGTTTGGAAAATAATCGAAGAAAAGCATTGTCTTTTTATTGTAAATGAATTACAATAGCTGCATGGAGCAAGTAGTGCAACGCCGGACGACGAAATACACCGATCGAGTGATCGTGATTCTTCGCCAGCTGCAGCATGCCACCAACGCCGAGATTGCGGCCGCGCTACGTCATGACTACCCCCGTGTCAGCGCAACCACAGTACACCGCATCACCCAGCGGTTGCAGGCGGATGGGGTGATTGGTCTTGCACCAGCAACGGCGCATGGCTGCCTGCGCTACGATAGCAATCCTGTGCCGCATGACCACTTTGTCTGCAGCTCCTGCGACGGCCTGCACGATATCACCATCGCGCCAGCGCTGCGGCATGAGCTTGCGCGGCAGGTAGCAGACTGCCTTGTCGATGGGCCGCTCATCATTACTGGCACATGCCACCCCTGTCATCACGATAATCATAATTCATAAGGAGAAATAACCATGGCACTATACAATACCACTACCAAGCAAGAATTTGAGGAGCATGCTCTCCAGAGTGAGCGGCCAGTGCTGGTCGACTTTTGGGCGCCATGGTGCCCACCGTGCCGCGCAATGGCACCACTACTTGAGCAGATTGCTGAAGAGACGGAGTTCGACGTCGTTAAGGTTGATACCGAAGCAAGCCAAGACAATGCAGCGCTTGCCCTGCAGCACCAAGTGCAGAGTATCCCCAATATGAAGATCTTCAAGAGCGGTGCTGTGGTGGCAGAGCTGGTCGGCATGAAACCAAAGCAAGTATTGATCGACGCTCTGCAGCAAGCAGATGCCTAAATTTACCCTCTAACAGATTTCCTCCTCAGGACCAGCACAGATGTGTTGGTCCTTTTATTGTGGAGTGTCAGTGTCGTTGCTTTCGCTCGTGAGGAACCCACCACTTTGTCGCGACCATAATCGTGCATATATACCACCTTTTGCCAATAACTCATCATGGCTTCCATCTTCCACAATATGCCCCTCATCAACCACAACAATTCGGTCTAGCGCTGCGATCGTACTCAATCGGTGCGCCACCACAATTGATGTCCGTCCCTGCATTAGTGTCTCAAGCGACTGCTGAATCAGCGCCTCTGACTCAGAATCTAATGCACTAGTCGCTTCGTCGAGCACTAATAGGGGCGCATCCTTGAGAATAGCTCGTGCAATCGCAATCCGCTGTCGCTGCCCACCAGATAGCTTCACGCCGCGCTCACCAACTACTGTTTCTAGCCCCTTTGGCAATTGTGTAATAAATTCCCAGGCATGAGCTTGCTTCGCCGCCAGTATAATATCGTCCTGCGTTGCTTCTGGTCTCCCGTAGGCAATATTCTCCCGAATTGATCGATGAAACAAGAGTGGCTCCTGTGGTACGTACGCAATCTGCTGCCGCAAACTCTCTTGTGTTACCATCCGAATATCCTGTCCATCGATCAAAATTGCTCCACTGGTTGGATCATAAAATCGCAACAACAACTTCGTCAGTGTTGTCTTGCCTGCGCCACTGGTGCCGACGAGGCCGAGTTTTTGGTTAGGTTCTATTTGGAGTGAGAAGTCACGAAATAACACGCGATTTGGGTCGTCATCGTGTGCAAAGCTTATATGATCAAACGTGATAGCGCCGCGTGAGACAGTCAGTGCTGCGTCACTCGTATCAACCAGTTGCGCTGGAGTGTGCAAAATCTCGACCATGGTCTGGGCGTCGCCGAGGATGCGGTTGTAGTTGCGCATAATACCATTCATATTCCACAGCTCACGCACTGCACTATTTGTGTAGGTGATGATAAGATAAACTGTTGCAACGGAAATTGTGCTGTGCTGAGCGGCATAAACTGCGAAGACGATAGCACCAATCTTGATGGCAGTATTGACTGTAGAGAAGAAACTGCTCGTGATGATATATGTACGCATAGTGCTGAGGCCAGCAGTGCGCCAGTTTTCTACTGCCATGGCGAAGCGTTTCTGCTCAAGTATCTCACTACTAGACGATTTAACAGCTAGAATGTTTGATACCATATCCGTCAACTGACCACTGATGGCATTACTTGCCTCAGCTTCTTGCTCACTCAAACGAGCGAGTGGCTTAGAGCCAACATAAACCACAGTGCTAAAGATCACAGAAAAAAGTGCCAAAAACAGTGCATACTGCCACAGCATTGTGGCTAAAACGATAATTGATCCGACAAGTGAGATGACCAGTGGCAGGACCGACCAAATGATTACATCCCAAAAGCGATCGACTGCGCCAGCCAGTTTATTCGCTTGACTCACCAGCGCTCCGCCAAAGCGATTAGCATGGAATGAAACACTCTCGTGGCTGAGTTTAGCAAAAATCTTGGTATAGAGATCACGCTGCATTGCCATGGTAAATGGCCACATAATGCGCATCGTCAAGCGCCAACCGATTACTTCTGACCAAAGTTGACTCAGTGTATACATTCCTACAAGCGACCACACATCACTACTGTTATATAGATGGCCACTTTGGATAATGTCGAGTAACCGTGCAATAATGAGCGGCCCAACAAAAGTACTGACTATAAATGTCGTTGCCGCAACCACCAGCGCTGCTGCACGATGCCATCGATATGGCTGAGATATTTGCAATAATGTACGAAATATGGTACGGCTCGTAGTAGGTTGCAAGATAAACTCCTTCGTTGTATAGACTTATAAATATTATACCTTAGAAAAATACCGTTTCGCTTGTTGAATCATACATGCTCCAATATCTCCTTGGCCAATGATGTGGTTTACGTCATTGATACCAACAAGGGTATGTGCAATGATATCACCACCAGGATCGTGAGTAAACTCGCCAATTTTCTCGAGCTTTGTATAGACACGAAACTGATATACGCGCATGCCGTTTGGCTCAAGGCAGCACTGGTATCCGAGTGGTTGCCATTCAATAACGCGCATGTTGCACTCTTCTACCATCTCTCGTGTGATGGTTTGCTCAATTGTCTCTCCAGATTCAGTTTTACCGCCAGGGAGATTATAGCTCTTCTTGACCGCATTATAGACGAGTGGAACGGAACCAGCTAAATTACCGATCGTATAGACTTGTTGCCAGGGGAGATCGGGTATAGCAGATTTTTGTCGTATAGTACACCAAGAAACAAAAATGGTTTTGCCGCCATACTGAAAGGAAGATGATATATCGTATACCATAGACAAAACTATATTACAAAACGGAAAAAGATAAAATAGCTTTTGATAGCTACTTTTGTGTATACTATGCACTAAAGAATGCGTCAAGAAAAAACACTCCTACCAATCTGTCAAGCGGGCGATCCGGTGCTGCGTAAGAAAGCGCGGCACGTGAGCCGCGAGGAGATCACGACGCCAGCGGTGCAGCAGCTTATTGCAAATATTAAGCACACCGTGGCGGAGAGAGATTATGGGGTTGGGCTGGCTGCACCCCAAGTGGGGCAGGCCTTGGCGCTGAGCGTGATTGCTATCAAGCCGACGCCAAACCGCCCAGACCGCGAGCCATTTGAGCAAGTTATTATCAATCCGTCATACACCGGCATTGGCCAGACAACGGGCATGTGGGAGGGCTGTGCCAGTGGTGATGAGGGGCGGCTCTTTGCACAGGCGCAGCGCTACCAACAGATCAATGCTCAGTGGGATGATGAGTGGGGCGAGCATCATACTGCGGTACTGGATGGCTTTGTTGCTCATGTCTTTCAGCACGAAGCTGACCACTGTCAAGGTACACTTTTCTTTGACCGGGTGGCAGATACGACGACGTACATGACGGCGGCAGAGTATCGCAAGCGCATTGTGGGGCGGTGAGTCGATGCGCCGCTACCTTCCCTAATAGAGTAGTAGAAGAGAGAGGTTTGTGCAGAGTTGATATATAAGCTCTGCTCGCCTCTCTCAACATCAGTGATTATTCGCCAAAAACGATTGCTTAACCTGCTGGTAGGCGTCGCGGAATGGCACGCCTTTTTCCACCAATTCATTGATTTTGGCAACAGTATAGAGCTCATTGGTCATCGCCTCAGCCAATCGCTTAGTGTTGGCTTCTAGCTCGCTTACGCAAAGCGCCAAAACCTCTAGCGTATCGAGGGCCGAAGTGAAGGCATCCATGGTGATCTTTTTGGTTAGTTGTAAGTCGCGGTGATAACCACTGCCAGCACCTGTCGAAATAGCTTGGAGCTGCAAAGCGTAGTTCGGATAGGCGTGAGCAGTGGCACGCATGATCTCGAAGACATCATAGTTACGCTTGTGCGGCATGATGGATGAGCCAGTAGTCATAGTGACGGGCAGTTTGAAATAGTTAAACTCCTGCGAGGTAAATAGCAACATGTCTTCAGCAAATTTGCCAGCAAAGACCATGATGGGGTTGAGCGCCTGCACGGCAATCAGTTCAAAAACGCCGCGCGACAGGCCGCAGTACATTGGGTTTTCTTGCACTTTGGCGAAGCCTAACTCACTGGTCGTCATCTGGCGGTCAAGTGGTAGGGTAACGCCAAAACCGGCAGCACTGCCCAGCGGGTTTTGGTCGATGGCGGCAATGCTGTGCGTGACTAATTGCTGGAGGTCATGAAACGCATCATGGTATGAGCCAAGCCACATACTGACGGTGGTCGGCATGGCTTTTTGGGTGTGGGTGTAGCCAGGCATTTCGGTCTGACCGATGGTAGCAATTTTGCCAGCATAGGCCTGGGTGACTGCTGCCAATTTTTCCGCTACCGCTTCAAGTTCCGTTTTGATGAACAGTCGCATCATCACCAAAGCTTGGTCGTTGCGGCTTCGGCCGGTGTGAACCTTTTTGCCAATCGGTCCGAGTTTTTCTGTCAGATATAGCTCAATGGCAGTGTGGCCATCTTCGTGTTCGCTAGTGAGGATGAAGGCACCGGTTTTCCACTCGTTAAGTAGCTCGTCCAAGGCCGCTGCCAATTGTTGATATTCATCGCTGGTCAGCACGCCAATTTTTTCTAGCATGTGAGCGTGGGCTTTGGTGGCAGTGATGTCATGTCCCAGTAGATACTGGTCTAGTACCTGGTCGTCACCAACGGTGTATGACTCGACCAATGGGTGGAGTGAACCAGTTGCGGTTGATTGCCATAATTTATTTGCCATATGAGTATGCTCCTTCAGCTGTTCGCTGACTTAATGAATATAATTCAATGAATCCGGCGGACGAATTCTGATTGAATGCGGTGTTGGAATCA
>JABCOK020000008.1 GCA_013333645.2 Candidatus Saccharimonadota bacterium
TAACCAGTACTTTATTTCTCAAACTACTTGACATTTCAATGTACCTTGTATAGCATAGTACCAGGCAATAACAATAATATCGTAAGGAGTATCGAATGAGGAGAATCGATATAATCAAGCGAGCGGGGCGGAACCTGCGCCAAGCCAAGGCTCGCACAGCACTAACAGCACTGGCGATGTCGGTGGGAGCATTTACAATTGGTCTGGCGCTGATGCTAGGCAATGGTGGCCGGGCTTTCTTGACCTCGGTGATTGATAGTGCCGGTAGTGCCTCAACGGTGTATGTGACGCACGCCCGTAACGAGAAGAAGTTGCCTGAATATGGCAAAAATAAGGCGGTGAATGAGAGCGGCACCCTCGTGCTGAGCGATGATGATGTCGCCAAGCTCAGCAAGCTGGATCACGTCAAGACGGTGCGGCCGTACGCGAATGTGACCCAAGTGGTGCGCTACGTAGAGAGCCCAGCCAACCATAAGCGGCTGATTGCCTCGATCAACGTCAAGAACGAGGGTAAAACATCGAAAATTGTGGCTGGCGAGTTAACGAAGACTGATGACGGTACAGACCTCGTGCCTGGCCAAGCGATCCTTGCCAAGGAATATCTGGCTGACTTTGGCTTTGGATCGGCCCAGGATGCCGTGGGCAAGACCATTACGCTGCATGCCGAGGGGCCGGGTGGTGCGCACGACGTGCAGCTCAAGATCGTGGCGGTTGAAACAGCCGGTATGGCCTCAATTGGCTACCAGCCTGGTGTGACGATTGCAACCGACGATGCACTGCTTATCAACCAAAAGACCAAAGCCCCTGGCGCGGCTAACCAGTACCCAAGCGTCGTGATACGAGCAGATAGTGATGATCATGCTGCTGCTGTGAAAGACGCCGTCGTCAAGCTCGGTGGTGGTACCTACCAAGCCCAGACCTTCACTGAAGCAAAGGAAGGTATGCTCAGTCTTATCAATGGGGCGCAATATGCTCTGCTCGCCTTTGGTGCCCTTGCCTTGCTGGCCAGTATGTTTGGGATTATTAACACCATGTACATCTCGGTGCTGGAGCGAACGCAGCAGATTGGCCTGATGAAGGCACTGGGGATGCGCAGCCGCGATGTTGGTAAGCTCTTCCGCTACGAGGCTGCCCTGATCGGCGTCATCGGTGGTGCGATTGGTGCGGGCGGGGCCAGCCTACTGAGCCTGCTCAACCCCTGGATTGTTGAGAAGCTCAAGTTTGAGGAGGGTATGCAGCTGCTTCTACCGGAAGCCTGGCAGATGGTCGCCCTCGTGGCACTACTGGCCATCCTCGGCATTATTGCCAGCTACTTACCAAGCCGCAAGGCAACCAAGCTTGACCCAATCGAGGCATTAAGGACAGAATAGAATAAGGAGAAGGACATGATTGAACTACGGCATATTACCAAAACCTATGGCAAAAAGCACAACCAATTTAAGGCACTCAATGATATCAACCTCACCATTCCTGGAGGCGCGAGTGTAGCTATCCTCGGCAAGTCCGGCTCGGGTAAGTCCACCTTGATGCATGCGATCTCTGGCCTCGACCGGCCGCAGACAGGGCAGGTGGTGATCGGCGGGCGAGATATCCTGCAGATGAAGCCGCGGCAGGTTGATGCCTTCCGGGCACGGACGATTAGCTTCATCTTCCAGAGTTTCTTTGTCGAGGGTAACGATAGCGTGGTGAGCAACGTGATGCTGCCGCTGGAGATCGCTGGTGTGCCACGGGCGCAGCGCAGTGCTAAGGTGAACCAAGCGCTCGAGGCGGTCGGCCTGGCCAGCAAAAAGCACAACAAGGCTAAGGATCTGTCCGGCGGGCAGAAGCAGCGCCTGGCGATTGCCCGAGCAATCGTGGGCGAGCCGAAGATCCTATTTGCTGATGAGCCAACTGGCAACCTGGATAGCGAGACGGGTACCCAGATCGAGGAGCTGCTCTTTCGCCAGCAGCGCGAGCACGGCACAACGCTGATTATTGTGACGCACGATGCGGATCTGGCTAAGCAATGTGACTACCAAGTGGTGATCAAAGACGGGCGTGTCACACGCCATAACATCCCAGGGGGACACTGATGAATGCAACTGACTATGCCGAGGCGCTGACGACACAGCTGCGCAAAGGCTTCTTATCGTACTGCGTGCTGGTGGTGTGTGCCAAGGAGCCACGCTACACCAGCGAGATCATCCAGCAGCTCCGTCAGGCTGACCTGATGGTGGTGGAGGGGACGATCTACCCATTACTGAGTCGCTTGCAAAAGGACGGGCTCTTGCAACACGAATGGAAAGAAAGTGAGCAAGGGCCACCGCGCAAATATTACACGGCCACACCATTTGGCGCAGAGGTAACCAAGCAGCTCAAACACAATATTGCGGCACTAAGTAGTACAATAGAGAAGTTGTAAGGAGGACATGTCATGAAGGAAATTACCAATATCCACCTCGCCAAGACACCGTTTCGTGTTGAGGTCGAGGCGAAGCACGCGCTGGGAGCGTATCTGACGTCGATTCAGCAGCGGATGCATGCCGAGCCAGAAGCAATGCGTGAGATCGAAGCGCGGATGGTCGAGCTGCTGGCCGAGCGCGGTGTGACGCGCGATGGTGTGGTGACTGCTGAGGATGTTACAGCGCTGCGCGGTCAGATGGGTGAACCTCGGGAGTTTGCCAGTGAAGCCGAGGCGGGAGACGACGATGCTGCGCTGCGAGATGCGGCTGAGGCGGCTCTCGCGGACGGGGCACCCAAGCAGCTGATGCGCGATACAGATCATGCGTTGATCGGTGGGGTGTGTGCTGGGGTAGCGGCATACTTTGGAATTAGCCCACTGTGGATTCGTCTCCTGGCAATCGTCTCACCTTTTATGACGTTTGGGACGGCGCTGCTCATCTATATCGTGATGTGGCTTTCTATTCCACCAGCAGTGACGGCGTCGGATAAGCTGCGTATGGCCGGTAAGCCAGTGACGTTTGATAGCTTAAAAAAAGCCGCTGCCGAGCCTGCCGGTGGTAGCCAAGCAGCTCAGACTGCGGCGAAGGTGCTGCGCATTATGATTGGCTGTGGCGTCTTGCTGATGGCGCTGGGCGCACTTGTCGCGCTGATGGTCGGTGGCGTAATGAGCGCGACTATGGTCTCAAGCATGGGCGACTTTGCTGCGCAGAGCTGGCTGTGGTTGGCGTATGGTTGTGCAGTGCTCGGCGGCGTCGCTCTGACTGCTTTGCTCTCACTTGGCGCATGGAGTATCTTTGCCTGGCGGCTGAAGCGGCCGGTTGGCATTGTGATGCTAGCGATGCTCCTCGTTGGGGCGGTTGCTATCTCTGGCCTAGCGGTTGGTGGCATGAATGCGGGGATGAGCTTAGAGCGCCAAATGCGCGACGTGCAGCGCACCAAGGTGGTTGACGTCGCCGATGCCACTACGGTGCGCGTCGATGGCACTGCCAGGGTGAGTTATGGCGGCTATGCTGAAAAGCCGCGTGTTGAGATAGATTACCTGCAGATGAAAGGTGTCAAAGAACCAACAGCGACGATTACCAAGGAAGGCAGCCGGGCTATTGTGACCGTACAGCATGATGCCTGCCGTGATCGCCATGGTCTCTTCTCGACGTGTACCTACTCACCCAAGGATTATGTGAGTGTCCGTGTCTATGGGCCATCACCACAGATGATGGAGGTGGACCATCGCCCTGATGTGGTGACCGATCGGTCGTAGGCCAAGGGTAGCTAGTGTCAATGTCAAAGACCCGCTTGCATGGCGGGTTTTTGCATTTTTGCTTGCGGGGAGGCGGAGCGTGAGAGATGGGCCGCGTCTTGGTTGGTATGGCGATTTATCTCACCTTTGCTATACTAGAGATATGAGTCAGTCGTCGTCTCCCCAGGTTTTGAGTCCATCGGCGCTTGCGATGGTAGCGCAGCGCTGTAAGGTGGCGCGTGATCAGGTGCGGGTGGTGCCGATTGAGGGCGCGTCAACCGGGTGTCGACGAGCTGTTGCACTGGCTGGAGCGCAGTGGGTGTTTGTCAAAGAAGCTGATCCAGAAGCTTCGAACCACGCTGCACTAGCAGCGGCTCTGAGCAAAGATGATGCGGTGATTCGGGCGCTGCAGCAGGCAGGTTCGTCTCTAGTGACGGAGTTTGTTCAGTATGATGATGAGCGGGTGATTATGCTTAGCCAAGCGTATATTGCTAAGGATGGCTGGCAGTGGCAGCCACCTGATGCGGCGGATAAGCTGGCTAGTCAGCGCTATATAGCGGCGGTGCTGCGGGCGATTGCTCAGCTTGAGCAGACTGAGCTGCCTGCGGCAGCAGCTGAGACGCTTACACTGCATGCCACGGCGTTTGACCGGGTCGTGCAGTGTCAGGGGCTTCGGCTACTTTGCGATGATGCGACGCGGCGTGAGGAGCTCCAGCAGACGTACCGCTCCTGGGCTGAGCAAGCCAGTAAGCCAGTCATTTGTCGGCGCTACGAGCAGTTTTGCGCTGTGCTTGATAATACCGAGCGCTTGGCTGATCTTGCCATGCTAGCTCAGCAGGTGGCTAACCAGCCGTGCGATCGGTTGAGCCACGGTGATGTGCGGAGTGAGACGATTGCCTACCATGCCGCCCAGGATGAAGTGAAGCTGATTGATTGGCAGTGGGCAGCCTATGTGCCAAGGCGGTGGAGCGCAACCGAGTTCTTGCTCGATATGGCGCGCCGCGGCTACGATGTGCAGGCCTGGCAGGCTGAGCTGAATCGGCCGCTGCTTGCTGGCCTAGTGGGGTATTACGCTGTGTGTAGCGCTCAGCCTGCTCCTGAAGCAGCTCAGGCAGTGCGGCGGCTCCAGGCCTATATGGCAGCTACGGCGTATGATATGCTTACGCAAGCATAGCCGCTGCATGTGTAATAGGTGGCATCTGTGGAAGACAGTTCTAGTGCACTATCTATTGTGGCAAAAATGTCCGCAGTGCTGGGTGGTGGTGTTGCTGTAGCACGGTTGGCTAATTAGAGAACCTTCCCAAGGAACAAAGTAAATATACTCATATGAATATTGTGTAGATTGGTTGACTGTTTTATAATAATAACCATTATGAGCGAAAGACCACAATTCACAAATGAACCGTAATCTCCTGATGTGTCGGGAAGAAATCATGAGCCTTCAGCTCCAAAACATGAACGTATAAATCTATTCAAAAGGCCGATAGAAATGTTGAAGAAACTGGGTAATGCAGCACTCGGGGGTGGTGCTAATTCGAAAAAAGGCAAGTACAGCCACTTGCGAGCTCGTATTATTATCAAACCTATGTCCACTACCCCAGATTCAATTACTGAACTGAAGGTTGCCTACAGAGAGGAGCAAGAAAAAGAGAAAGAAGCTCGTTATCTAGGAAAGGGAGTAGAGGAGTCTGTATAAATTCAGCTGGTAACTCCTGACACTGTACTTCTTAGACAATCTTATGCCGCTTCCTTACATGATTCTACAGCAAGAGTAATACTTTTTCGTTTACTCTCATTGGTCTGGTAGAGAGGTATAGCTAAACAAGAGGTAGTGATATGCAGTCTCCATAAGTAAGTCGTATGAGATGATTTATAAAGCACGCGAGAAAGACTGAAGAACGTTACAAAAGACATGAAATGCCACAAATCTTCAGTAAGAGAAATAAGATAGTTGTTACTCCGCCCAACTCAGCTCCTCCCAATCAGCCCTTACCAGTGTATACACTCTCCATTTCACTGCCTCGCCCGCAACTTCACCTTGCTCGATTCCCGCGTACCGGTAGCCAAGCCTCTCGAGCGCACTCCAGCTGCGGATATTTTGCACGTATGCCTTTGCCTCAATTATTGCAAATCCACCCTCAGAAAACGCCCAATTGCAGACTGCTTGCTTGGCATAACTCCCAAGGCCTTGACCCCAGTTTTTCGGATCGCCAATCAGCGTACAAAATGCCCCCGCTGTGACGCCGTATTTGTGGCTAAGTTTTCTTATCTCGTTAAGCTCAATATTGCCAACGATTTCGCCATCACGCTCAATCATCCAGCTATACCGATCGTCATCATCAAGCATATTCTGGAGATGTGCTACTTCGTCTTCCTCAGTCATCTGCGAAAAGTCCGCACCCAAGTACTGTGTCACCTCTGGCCGGCGAATCCACGCCATGGTAATCGGCGCATAAGCTGGGCTTGGCGCTACCAAGCGCAGCGTCTGGGTTTGGCTAGGGGATGGTATGGTGATGGTGCGGGTGTACATACTAGTAATATCTTATCACCTATCGATGATAGTAAGGTTGAAAGATGACTGCATGAAGGCAAGCTCACTCTTATACATTATTCATCTTGCGGTAGTAGACATATAATACCAGTTTTCCGCATCATGCTATTTCGAGTGCAAGGCTACCTTGAGGGTGTGTTTCTTACCAATACGCAAAATGTCACCGTTAGCAAGTGGTGTATCTTCGCTGGAAATTTTGGAGTCATTGATCTTCACGGCATTTTGCTTGATGAGCCGTCTGGCCTCGCCGCGACTTTTTGTGATGCCCAGTCGAACAATGATATCGATAATTGACTCATGGGCATCTACCTGAATGATGTCAATATCCTTGGCAAGATTCTTCTGACTCACCTCAGAGACCCATTGCCGCTCGGCATCAACGGCGGCGCTCGCTCCGTGGTACATTGACACTATCTCTCGAGCAAGGTCCTTTTTGATATCGCGTGGGTTTTCTCCGTCGTTGAGCCGATTTTTAATTACAGCAATCTCACTCATAGGCAGGCGCGTACAATCCACAAAACACTGGTAAATACCCGCATCCGCCAGCTGCATGATTTTAAAGAACATATCTTTGGCATTCAGATCGAGACCCACACCGGTGCCAAGGCTTTTGCTCATTAATTTTTCGCCAGTTTCTGGGTTTTCGAGCAGTGTGGTTGTCATGACAAACTTTTCTTTTTGCTTGTAGCGCTTGAGCAATGTACGGCCAGCCAGCATATTGAATGTTTGGTCGGTGCCACCAATCTCTACATCAACATCCATTGCCACAGAATCGTAGCCCTGCATCAGCGGATAGAAGAACTCATGGACGAAGAGTGGCTTCTCGGCAGCGACTCGCTTTTTGAATGCATCGCGCTCTAGCATCTGCTGCACGGTAAAGTTGGAGGCAAGCTCCACAGAATCTTCAAATGTTAGCTTGGAGAGCCACTCCGAATTGAACTGGAATTCTATCGGGTTGTCGATATCGCTAAAGTCTAGAATCTTGCCAATTTGTGCCTTAAATGTCTGCAGGTTCTCCAGCACTTGTTCGCGTGTTAGCTGCACACGCATCGAAGTTTTATCGCTCGGATCACCGATCATGGCGGTAAAGTCGCCAATTAGCACAATAATCCGGTGGCCAAGAGCGTGGAATCGTTCGAGCATCAGATAATTTGTTGAATGCCCAAGATGAACGTAGTTCGCAGTTGGGTCAATACCAAGATAGAATGTGAGGCGGCGGCCACTTTGTAGCTCCTTTTTGAGACTATCTTTACTCGGAAGAATTTCGGCAACTGAGCGAGATAGCGCCTCATCGATCAAGTGTTCGTTGGTAATAACGTGGTGCGCTTGAGTATTCATGTATAGTATTTTACTACATACGAGAAGAGATAAAAAACTGAAAGGTGCCTTGAGATCACTTGTTATGTGCCGCTGGAGCCCTATGATTTACGGTGTATCATAACGTGAAAGGGAACTGTGAGTGTGCAAATGTCTTGTTTATACATAGATGTATGACACCGCTTATACTACTTATGCTACGGTTGATGGTAGTGCTGGATCTGAGAATGTACTACAATAATACTATGAATCAAGAATGGAACGTTATAAGTCAAAAGAAGTTAGTCGACTCACCGTGGTACAAGCTAAATATTGAAACCGTCAGGCTCCCGTCGGGCAAAGTCCTCGATGATTATTACGTGCGAGAGGGTATGAACGCCGTTTTGATCGTTCC
The DNA here is from genome assembly GCA_013333645.2 of Candidatus Saccharimonadota bacterium. Lineage (GTDB taxonomy): Bacteria > Patescibacteriota > Saccharimonadia > Saccharimonadales > Saccharimonadaceae > Saccharimonas. The sequence goes on from JABCOK020000008.1 coordinate 7,942, forward strand.
ACGCACTCATGAAGGCAAATTTTTACTGGTGCGGCAGTATAAACACGGAGCGCAGCAAAGTGTTATAGAATTTCCTGCGGGTAAGATCGATGCGGGTGAATCTGCTTTAATTGCTGCAAAAAGGGAATTATATGAAGAGACTGGAGGCACCTCCAGTTTTTTTGTAGAGGGACCTACATTTTTTGAGGACCCTACGAATAGCCGTGTCAAGATAGCGATCGTCTTTGCTGATAATGTCACTATAAAGCATAGGCAACATCTTGACGATAATGAGGATATTGAAGTAATACAGCTAACAACTGATGAGCTACGAACTATGCTCATGAACAATGAGCTATCTGTGGCAGCATCCGTAGCAGCAGGTTGGATGGCCTTAGAAAGGAGACAATAACATGAAGAAATATAAAGTCTGGGACAGTAAACCAGGTATTGAAAAAAGCAAACTGATGGTTGAGGTGATTGATAAGGAATAAGGAGTGAGGTAGAGACTGTCCGTCATGTAGCATCTAGACTGATATAACTCATAAAAGGGAAAATCAGAGGTTCTATATTCGTGCTAGAATAGTCACAGAGCAGAAAGTAGGGGGTGAGGGTAGAAAATATGCGCAAAAAGAAACTAAGTGACAACGGCACACTAAGCTTTCGCACTATCATCTTCCGTGGCATCCTCTATGTCATCATTATTCCAACAACCATTATGCTTCTCCTCGTTGGTGGTTTTTATCTTAAGTTAGATGTCGAGGCTGGCCAAGCTCAAGCGACAATGAAGACGTACTTACGTAACAAGTATAAAGAAGAATTCGTTGTCGAGAAACCAATACGAAACGGAAGTGGGTTCGCGGTGCAGGGGTGGTTTGAGGCGGTAGCTTATCCTGTAGCGAACAAAAAACTTCTCTTTAAGGTGATGATGTCACTTTCAGACTCATGGGATGATTATGTAGATACACTATGGGGCATGCAAGAAATGGCAAGAATAAAACCGATGGTCGATAGAATAATGGCTGGATCGTACGCGTCTACTGTGGATATAGCAACGGGCGAAATTGGCAATGCTGTTACAGACACTAAGGCTTTGCCGTTATTTCAAGAGGTAGCACATAAGCATAGCCAAAGTATACTCTATAAGCTAGAAGTAACTGCGCAAAACGATGCTCCTTCGTTGGTGCACTATGAGCGAGTCAAGCAGTTGTTGCAGGTTATTAAGGATATTCCTGCTGAGACTAAACTGATATACCGATGGTACGAAAATGGTACCAAACACGTCATAGTGCTCTTAGAAGATGAAATAGCAAAAATACTTCACGAAAACCAAGATATTCGTATATATGATAAAGAAATAGTTAAGGAGAAAAAATGAATTTGAAAACTGAACAGTATCTTGCCTTGTCATCGCTTGCTTATCAAGTAATACCAAATAGTTTGTTAGATGATGCGTCAAAACAAACTCTTGAAGAGATTGTCTCTCACTTGACCGCAAGAACTGACTTGCTTGAACTTAAATCTCCTCTCCTCATGGCGCTTCATCAATTAAACAACTTTCAGAAGAGGAACAACCTGGAAGTTTTATATTAATGTAAGAATAGTCACAGAGTAGAAAGTGGAGGAGGGTAGAAAATATGTCCAATAAAAAACCAAACGATAACAGCAAACTAAGCTTCCGTACCATCCTCTTCCGTAGTGTTCTCTATGTGATTATCATTCCGACAGGTATCATGTTGGTAATATTTGGTATATTCTACACAAAATCTACTATTGATGATCATATTGCTCAATCACATATGCGGTCATACCTCAAACGTAAGTATGGTCAAGAATTTGTAGTAGAGAATTATCGAATCGAGGGAGCTGGCCTTGGAGTCGATGGTGTTGCTAAGGCTGAGGCGTATGCTAAAAGTGACCACACGATTCGATTTATGGTGAAGGGTTTTCCGGGGGACAGTCCATACAGTAATAACTATTGGGATGGATACCCCGATATGATATGGGCAAAACACCTCAAAAAGGGTATTGATCCTATGATAAAAAACGTATTTGGTGCTGACACATCGCTCGCATCGATAGAAGTCTACAGTATACCTGCAGTGAACCAAAGGATAGGAAAAGAAATACCATTGTATCGTGATGCCTTCCAGCGATTTGGTAAAGATATACATGTCGCTGTACGTATAAAGAATAGGGTTGTCCATAATGATGTAGCCGCACAGATATACCAGATAATCGTCAAGCTGCGAGAGCTTGGTGTGTCGCTATCTATTAATTATGAGAACCCCACGGTATATGTTGCATTAGTCGAAGAAACAAGTATACGCGGTATACACTCACCGCAGGATGTGGGGAAATATATCGAAATGAAGGAGAAAAAGCTAAGAAAATAGAACAGCACTTGGCTTAAGCGCATTATCTTAATAGTACATCCCTAAGTAGTTTTGCCTTTAGTCGCGAGAAGCCATCTATTGAGGCGCTCATAAAACAGGGAAAAATTGACAATTATCGCCACGGCAATGGATCTATTTCTCCTGAACTCAAGCTCTTCTCCTGCCTCGCATCCTGGCACCTCATTAACGCCACAACCACTTCATCTGGTATGTCGGCTATTGCTGTGCAAGATCCAGCCACCAAAGACATTGTCTTTGCCTACCGCGGGACAGATATTGATAAAAATATCTGGGAAGCGATGAAAGATATTGAGTCGGATCTTGCGATTGCATCGAGTGGGAATGTTTTTGTACAGGATGGGCTGAACCAATTCCACGACGCCTACACCTTCTATACCGAGACGTTCAAGAAAGTTGGTGGTGGTGCTCATGTAGGCACCAAGAGCTTCACTGGCCATTCACTCGGTGGTGGACTAGATGGTTTGGGCCACTTTCTCAATATTAGTGCTTAGGCAAAATACTAGCTTTCATAACTTCCTAGAGGAAGAATAAGACAGCGAGAAATAATAAATGGGCCGATACGAGCACATCACCTTCTGCAGGGGTCTCTTTAAGCTAGCTTTCATCTCTCTCCTGCACAATACCACACATGAAAACAGTAACCATGACCCAATCAGCCGCAGTGGTAGAGACGCCCGCTGCGCCGGTGCTGCGTGCGCTTAATCCGCAGACGCTCAGTATCGATATTGTGCTGCCAGTGCTTAATGAGGCGCATGTTATTGCGCGCTCGGTGAGCACATTGCACGCGTATTTATCACAGCATGTGCCGCATCACTGGCGCATCATTATTGCCGACAATGGCAGCACGGACGGCACAGCGGAGGCAGCGCGCCAATTGGCGGTACGTTACCCCGAGGTGCGGCTCATTCAGCTTGCCGAGAAAGGCCGCGGCCGGGCTCTCAAGCAAGCGTGGTTACAGAGCTCGGCTGATATTCTGGCCTATATGGATATCGACCTCTCTACCAACTTAGACAGCTTCGTGCCGATGATCACTCCACTGATTATGGGTGATGCAGCTGTGGCGACGGGCTCGCGCCTGATGAAGCAGTCGCGTACAACTCGCGGCTTCAAGCGTGACACTATCTCGCGCTGTTACAACTGGATTATTCGCCGGACGATGAAGACAAAATTCGTTGATGCTCAGTGCGGTTTCAAGGCGATTCGGCGCGATGCGGCACGCAAGATTCTACCTCGCATCAAGGATACTGGCTGGTTTTTTGATACCGAGCTGCTCGTCAAGACAGAGTACGCTGGCTATACCATCCACGAGGAGCCAGTTGAGTGGGTCGAAGACACCGACTCGCGCGTTCATATCATCAAGACCGCAACGAATGATCTCAAGGGCCTTTCGCGGGTGCGGCGCGAATACGGCAAGGCGGGCTTTGGTGAGCGAGCAGCTGTGGCTGGACTTTTGCTACTAACGAGTGTGCTCTACCTCTGGAACTTAACCATCAATGGTATGGCCAATAGCTATTATGCTGCCGCTGCTCAAGCAGCGAGTACCGACTGGACGGCCTGGCTGTTTGGCAGCCTTGATGCAGCAAACTTTGTTAGTGTCGATAAACCACCTATCAGTATGATGATCATGGGGCTGAGTGGTCGGCTCTTTGGCTTCTCGTCGTGGAGCATGCTCATGCCGCACGCGCTTGCGGGGGTCGCGACAGTCATGCTTATCTATGCAGCGGTTAAGCGGTGGTATGGTGCCAAGGCAGGGCTCATCGCTGGTGTGGTGATGGCGCTGACGCCAGCAGCTGCCTTGATGTTTCGCTTTAATAACCCCGATAGTTTCTTGACACTCTTCTTGACGGCCAGTGCCTACGCCTTCCTCCGCGCCTTTGAAAATAAGAAGCCAGTGCTGTGGCTGAGCCTTGCGGGGCTCTTTACTGGCCTGGCCTTTAATACAAAGATGCTGCAGGGGTTACTGGTGCTACCAGTGATGGCACTGCTCTATCTAGTGTGCGCCCGGCCAAAGCTCGTGACACGCCTCTGGCATCTTGGAGTGGCTGGCGTGGTAACGGCTGTCTCGACCTTTTGGTGGAGCGTGCTTGTGTGGCTTACTCCGGCGGCTCATCGCCCGTGGGTGGGCAGTACCAATGATAATAACATTTGGAGTTTGATTTTTGGCTACAATGGCTTTGGGCGCTTGCTGGGTAGTGGCGGTGGCCCTGGCAAAGCGCCAGGTGGTGGGGTAGCGCAGATGGGCCAAGCGGCGGCAACCGCAACCCAATCTGCCGCGCAGTCGGCTGGTCATACGGCGACGCAGGCAGCATCCATGACGCCACCAACCGGTGGTGGTATGGGTGGCCACGGTGGAGGCCCAGGAGGTGTTGGTTTTGGCGGTGAGACAGGGGTGCTGCGTATCTTTAACGAAAGTTTTGGCCCTAATATTGCCTGGTTGCTTGTGGTAGCCGTGATCGGTGGTGGGCTCGTGCTGTGGCTGCTGCACCGCGCACCACGGCACAACAAAGAGCGTGTCGGTGTACTGCTGTGGCTGGGTTGGCTGCTCATTCATGTCATTATCTTTAGTATGACGAGTGGGACGATTCATCCATACTACGTCGTGGCGATGGCACCGAGTGTTGCTGCCCTGGTAGGGATTGGCGCGCCGTATCTGTGGCAAGCTTACACGCGGCGCACGAAGCTGGCCTGGCTTGTGCCATTGACAATACTGCTTACGACGATCATTAGTGTCATTATGCTTGGCTATAGCAATACCTGGCCGTGGCTCACCTGGCTTGTCATTATCACTGGTGGAGCAGCGGCTGTGATGACGCTTGTGCCACTGGTAACACTCCCTCGGTGGTATGTGCGAACGGCTCTTGCTATGGCTGTGCTGGCCAGTATGGCTGCACCAGTAGCCTTTAGCTCGAGCACAATAGCGACAGCGCACAGTGGAAGCATTCCTACAGCGGGTCCGGGTGCGACGGCAATGAGCGGCACGAATAACGAATCAGCCCAGGCAGAAGCCGCTCTTGTCTCGTACCTTGTGGCGCACCAGCAGAATGCAACATGGATTGCGGCAGTCAACAGCGCCAATGAATCGGCACCGATCCAGCTTTCCACAGGCAAGGCGGTGATGGCAGTCGGTGGCTTTAACGGCAGCGACAGCACGCTCACGCTCGAGCAGTTCAAGCAGCTGGTACGTCAGGGCAGTGTGCGCTACTACGTAGTGAGTCAGCATGGGCCAGGTGGGCATGGCGGGCAGCAATCGACGCAGGCAGGAACAAATTCATCGGCTCCATCGACTGCACAATCCTCATCGGCCCAAACGCAAACTACCCATCATCATGGTGGGCCGGGCGGCAACTCTGCTATCGCTACCTGGGCGGCGAGTGCTGGCACCAAAGTTGACTACGGTGGCACGCAATATACCGTGTACGATCTCTCGCATACAGTTTAGACCGTATCGTAACAGAGATAAAGAGCCAGTCTTTGGGCTGGCTCTTTATTATTTCTTTTACCTCAACTAACGCAAAGCTTACTTGTGGCGCATTGCCAGACCAGCGCGAAGTGTCTCATGATAAAACGGTAGCAGCGGCAAAGCATCGATCTCGGTGAGTGGATACCACGCTGCTGCGCTATTTTCGACATTAAGACGAGGTGTTATGCGCTGCGCACACTCAACGAGCACCGGATACACATACCACTGGCGGCTATGCGCTGCATCGATCTGCATCAGGGGTTGCTGCGCCACCACAATAGTTGTATCTCGCGGGTCAATGCCTAGCTCCTCGGCCAATTCTTGCCCGGCCAGTACCGTAATACTCGTATCGGTCCGGTCGATGAAGCCGGAGACGCCATTGAGCATACGCGGCTGCTCAACTTCTTGCTGGCTACGCCGCGCTAGTAAAATCTCATCACCGTAGCATATCACGCAATTGAAAACAAAACAGATGGGTTGGCCAGTGTAGTCGATCCTTCCATCGGGCAGGCGTGGATAGTCTTTGGTCTGGTAGGCAATCATCGCAAGCGGATTCATATGATTAGTATAGCATAAGAGGAATGAACAGAGGTAGAAAATACAACTTGCAAGCTAGAATATACCGTGATGTTTCACCTCTAACTCTCCAGGTGTAGCGTAATGGAGTGAAATATCGAATTTTTAAGACTGCCCTAAGCCACGTCGTGCATACTACAGATACAACCATAAACAAGGAGTATACAACAATGGCACAGCAACTAACTCTTACCACGGATGAAGCTCTCGTTTTGCAGCAGATCAACGAGCATGGCGAAGACGATGTGATTGGCCTAGAGCAGAGCCTGCGCATGAGCCGCCCAAAGCTTATGGCGCAACTCACTCACCTCAAGAACAAAGGACTTATTACAGTCAAGATGACGACTGGTGATTGGTGGATCACCGTCAGCCGCCGCGGCCAACAGATGATGCGCCGCCTATGGCCAGAAGCAGCACTGGACTACTAGCCCGCAATACAAAGGATAAGCATCGCCACTATGGCACTAAAAAGGTGAGATAATGTGACTGACACGGCTTGCGCAATATGTAATGATAAACTTGAATATTCTTGGGAAATATTCATTTTAGCACGCCATCGGATATCTGAAAAGAGAAGTTTAGGGCGGTGCAATAAAGATTTATAATGACGAATAACACGGTATAATAAGGATATGAAACTACTAGTCGTTGATGATGAGCGGCGCATTGCCGAGTCAATAAAACAGGGGTTAGAGCAAGAAGGCTACGCCGTCGATATCGCCTTTGATGGTGAGGATGGTTACAATGCTGCATGGGCCGATGAGTATGATGCGATTATTCTTGATGTAATGATGCCAGTGATGAATGGCTTCGAAGTAGTGCAGAAGCTTCGCAGCAGGGGCAACCACACGCCAGTGCTGATGCTCACAGCTAAGGACCAGACACAGGATATTGTGGCGGGGCTCGACCACGGCGCAGACGACTATTTACCCAAGCCTTTTTCCTTCGATGTGCTAGCGGCTCGCGTGCGTGCCCTGCTACGGCGTCCCCAAGAGGCGCTCGGGACCGTACTGCGCGTGGCTGATATCGAGCTCGATACCGTCAAGCAGACCGTGACGCGAGCTGGCCAGCCTATTGCGCTCTCGGCCAAAGAATTTGCCATCTTCGAGCACCTCCTGCGCAACAAGAATCAGATCCTCAGCAAAAATAACATCATGACTCACGTTTGGGACTTCGATGCCGATATCTTGCCAAATAATGTCGAGGTTTTTATCAACTATCTCCGGGGCAAACTCGAGAAGCCATTCCCAGATAGCCGCCCGATTATCGAGACAGTGCGGGGCTTTGGCTATATCATCAAGGACGACCCAGCATGAGGCGGCGCCAATGAGCTTTCGCACTACAACACTCCGGCTGGCTGGTACCTACCTTGCGATTATCATGGTAATGAGCCTCGGGTTTAGCCTAGTGTTTTATCAGACGTCGGCTGCGCAATTGGAGCGGCAGCGCCCACCGAGTGAGGCTGGCAGAGAGCAAGAATTTCATTTTACCGACCATACCGTCAATCGCTTCCTTGAGCGGCGAGCGACTGAGGCACGGCAAGAGCTGATCGCTCAGCTGGTGCTCGTGAATCTCGCGGCGCTGGCAATCGGCAGTGTAGTGAGCTATCTCCTCGCGGAGCACACCCTGCGGCCGATCCGCGCCAACATGCACGCCCAGACGCAGTTCGTTAGTGATGCCAGTCATGAGTTGCGTACGCCGCTGACTGCGCTGCGCACTGCGAATGAAGTAGCGCTGCGCAACCCCAAGCTTACTCTTGCTGAGGCTCGCACCGTCATAGAAGCGAATGTGACCGATGCGACGCGGCTGCAAACGCTAGCCAATACAATGCTTGGCTTGCTTCGGCACGACCGCTCGACGGTGCAGCTGCAGCCAGTTGCTTTACAAACAGTGGTAAGCGAAGCGATGAACTTAGTGGTGACACCTGCCCAAGCGAAGTCGATTGCCATTAACGATACCATGCCACCTCTGATGGTGCGGGCTCATCAGCAGCGTCTTGTTCAGCTCCTTACCATTTTGCTCGACAATGCCATCAAGTACAGCCCAGAGCATACCACCATTACTGTCACCGCTGAGAGTACCAGTCGCTGGGCTAGGGTGCAGATCATTGACCAAGGCATCGGGATGGACGCCGCCACGCAGCGTCAGATATTCCAGCGCTTCTACCGAGCCGACCAAGCTCGCACTGGTGGCCTAGGCCAGGGCTATGGCCTTGGGCTTGCGATTGCCCAGCAGATCATCACCGAGCATGGCGGCAAAATTACTGTCGACAGTACGCCTGGTAGTGGCACGACCTTTACGGTGAGCTTGCGCCTTGCTGGCAGGCAGAGTACGCGGTAGATAACGTTCTGTAGAAATAAAGAGCGAATGCTTGATAAATAAGCAAAGGCGCGTCTCAAACTGGGCTTGGACTAGCTGGTAGTAAGGGTATATGAGTTGTATTACTTTTTGAGATCAGCTAAAAATTCTTCGGCAGAGTTAAACGGCTTACTCAAGTTATTATCAGTTGCTAGCGATGGCTCAATTTCAGTAAGCAGTGCTTTGAGTTGCGGCGTCGTTAGCTCAGGGGTATACGGCTCAATATGGCGAGTTGCAACGATTTGCGTGAGGTAGCTGTTAATTAACGCGCTCAACGTTAGGCCAGCACTTTTTGCAACTTCCTGGGCTTGGCGCTTGATATTTTCATCTAATTTTATACGCGTTGTCACCATACTCATACCACTGATTATGTACGAAGTAATATACTGCGTCAAGAACAGTGTTCTTTTCTTGTATCCTATTAGATAGCACACTCGAACGAAGCTTATGCAAAAAATAGTGTGAACTGAGCACGAGAAAAGCGCGCGGCAATGCGATGGGTCTGCAAGATTTCACTTTAAGCTTCTTTTAACGCCCATTCCCTATACTCGAACCATAATAACGAAAGGAGTATGTATGAAAATAGAAGATGGCTTTGCAACGGAGAAGCGTAGTACGTCGCCAACATCCCCATCGTCCACGCAAGTGCAGGTCAAAGGTGCGGCTAACCCTGGTTTGATCGCAGCGGTGATCGGCGGTGTGATCGTGGCGGCGGCGCTCGGATTTCTTGGTGGTATGCAGGTCAATAGCCGCAGCACATCGAGCCAAAGTGGCCCTGGTGGCCATGGTATGATGGGTAGTCAAACCAGCCAGGGGAGTATGTCACCACCGGGCCAAGCAGGGCAGTCGGCGGGCAGTGGTGTTCAGCCAGGTGCACCATCAAACGGAGCAAATACCACTACGCAAACCCAGCAAGGCACCGCCCAGCAAACTACGCAAGATACAACCAAGAATAACTAATAACAAAACCACCTCTGATATGAGGTGGTTTTCGGCTTACTGGAGTAAGGATTATTGTGGCAAGGAGACACCCTTTTCTTTGAGGGCTGGCTCGATGACGAGCTTGCCAAAGGCATCGGCGTCGGCCCACACTTGGCGCGCATCTGAACTGCCTGAGGTGGTGAGCTTGCCGTCCTTGACGTATTGATTGGTCACATTCTTGCCATTGACAAGAATAGCTGGTGTGGCGCTGGCGGCATTTTGAGCGCCAGCCAGGGATTTATCGAAGGCGATCTTTTTCTTAATCCGGGCACCTGAGCGGTCGGCCTCGGCGAGGTCGGTCTTGAAGCGGTTGACATCAAGGCCAAGCCCCTGTGCAGTGGTGACGAAGTAGTTGGTACGTTCTGTGCCATCGAGTGACTGCCACGAATTTTGTTCGGTGTAGACTTTGTCGTGCATCTCCCAATATTTACCTTGGAAACCAGCCGACTCAACTGCCGCTGCTGCCGCAAGTGCATTGGGGTGGATGGACGAGAGAGGGTTGTTGCGGAAGATGAGCTGCACGTGATCCTTGTATTTCTCAGTGACCGCCTTGAGTGCAGGCGAGGCCTGCGAACAGCCAGGGCACTGGAAGTCTCCATATTCGATGATTGTTACCTTGGGTGATTTGCTCCCGTGGGTATGGTCGGCGATGTCGCCATTTTGGCTACTGGCGCTTTGTACCTGCAATGGGTCGACGCCCGATAGATTGATCGACTCACCTTGGCGCGACAGCCACACGAGCCCACCTAAGATTGCGAGACAAAGCACTGCAAAGATCAGCCATGATTTTTTTGTCATAAACGAAACATTCCTCCTTATTCTTGCATATTATATCGTGCCCGAGAGACCGAATCAAGCTGACAGAGGTGCTGCACAGGCCAAAGCATTGAGCCGATCAGGGGAGTGCGCTACAATGATGGCATGGAAACGCTCATGATCATCATCTTTGCTATCTTTGTGATTGCCCTCATCCTGGCTGGTAGTGCATGGCCCGATATACCGCCAGTGAGCCAATACGAGCTCGAGCGGCGTCGCCAGCAGAATAATCGCACAGCGATTCACCAGTTGCGGCGTATTGCTGTCTACGATGATCTCGTCTCGCTTCAGCGCTGCGTGGTGGCGCTATTACTGGTGCTGATGGTGATGGCAAGTATTGGGGCATTTGACTTTGGTGGTGGTGTGCTGGTTGCGCTCGCGGTGGCACTGCTCTATGGTGGTGTGGGGCGGATTAGCTGGGTACATGCGATTGCCCAGCGCTTCTATAATGCAGTTGAGCCAAGCTTTGTGAGCTTTGCTGGGCGGTTCCCGCGAGTGGTGCGCATTGTCCGTTCGTTTGTGCCGCCAGTAGAGACGAACCTTCGCCTGGGGTCGAGGGCTGAGCTTGAACATCTGGTGCGTCATGCCCGGCCATCAGTCTTGCCGCCAGTCGAGCGTGAGCAAGCGCTGGGGAGCTTGACTTTTGCGCGTAAGACGGTCGAGACAGTCATGGTGCCGCGCAATGCTATCAAGACAGTCGAGCAAGATGCCATGGTGGGGCCGCTGTTACTCGATGAGTTGCATCGCACTGGGCATAGCCGCTTCCCAGTGGTGGATGGCGACATTGACCACATTATTGGCGTACTACATACCCGCGACTTTATGTCGCTCAAGGAGGCTGTGTCGGCTCAGGTGCAAACGGTGATGGACCCAAATGTATACTACATCGACGGGGCACAGTCGCTCGAGCAAGCCTTGGGTGCGTTTATTAAGACGCGCCAACAGGTCTTCATTGTCGTCAATACGTATCGTGAGACAGTGGGGATGGTGACGCTGGACGATTGTATTGAAGCCTTGCTTGGCCATGCTCCCGCAGCGGATGATGATGAGGTATATAGCCAGCCAGTGGCCTTACCCGAACCTACGCAGCCGCGCGCCCTCCCCATGGGCGAGCAGAATGATGCCTGAAATTGTGGTATAATCTAACAGATATGACACAACGAATACTTGCCAACCAAACGCCGGATTACACCGGTCAAACCATCACTGTGGCCGGCTGGGTACACGCACGGCGTGACCATGGTGGCCTGATTTTTATCGACCTGCGCGACCATACTGGCCTGGTGCAGTTGGTCGTCAGCCCCGAGCAAACTGCAGCCTTTGCCCTGGCAGCGCACGCCCGCGACGAGTACGTTCTGCGAGCCCGCGGCCAGGTGCGCCAGCGTGGTGAGGGTCTGGCCAACCCCAATATTGCCAGTGGCAGCATCGAGCTAGCCGTGAGTGACTTAGAGGTGCTGAACAAAGCCGAGACGCTGCCTATCCAGCCCTTTAGCGAGACTAACCAAGCCAGTGAAGACCTGCGCTTTACTTACCGCTACCTAGACCTGCGCCGCCCCAAGCTGCAAACGATGCTGCGCCGCCGCGCCGATATGTACCGCCGCATGCGCCAGTATATGGACGAGCGCGATTTTATCGAAATCCAAACGCCGATTTTGGCCAATTCTAGCCCCGAGGGTGCGCGTGACTTCCTCATCCCCAGCCGCTTGCAGGAGGGTAAATTCTACGCCCTGCCACAAGCACCGCAGCAGTTCAAGCAGCTGCTGATGGTTGGTGGCGTGCCGCGCTACTACCAGCTGGCTGCTTGCTTCCGCGACGAAGACCCGCGCGCCGACCGCCTGTATGGTGAGTTTTACCAGCTGGATCTAGAGATGAGCTTTGTGGAGGATGGTGAGCAGGTCCGCCAGATGATGGAGCCACTGATGCAACAGCTTGTGACGGACTTTGCTGGCAAAACACTGCTGGACCTCAGCAACCTCCCAGCTGGCGATGGTCAGCCTATCCCGCGCATCCCATATCAAACTGCCATGGAAACCTACGGTAGCGACAAGCCGGATCTGCGCTTTGGTATGGAGCTGGTCGAGCTAACGGACGTGTTTGCCGACACCAAATTTGGCGTGTTCAAAAACGCTGAGTGTATTAAGGCAATCTGCGTCACAAACGGCGCATCCCTGAGCCGCAAGCAGATCGATGGCTTTACCCACATTGCCAAAGCCGAGGGCGCAGGTGGCCTGGCTTACATTACCTACCAAGATGGCGCAGCCAAGAGCCCAATTGCCAAGTTCCTGCGTGAGGAAGAGCTGGCTGCTATCCAAGCCAAGACGGGAGCCAAGGACGGCGATACAGTCTTCTTTGGGGCTGATACGCGCCCAGTAGTTAATACAGTGCTAGGGCGGCTGCGTAGTGAGTTTGCCGAGCACTTTGGCCTAAAGGACCCGCAGGTGGTGGCGCTGGCCTGGATTATCGATTTCCCATTCTACGAGTGGGATGAGCATGCGCGCAGACTAGACTTTGGTCATAATCCCTTTAGCATGCCAAAGGGTGGGCTCAGCACTTTGCAAGCCGCCCAGACGGATGATGAGAAGCTAGCCATCCTGGCCGACCAGTTCGATATGGTGATGAACGGCTACGAAATCTGCAGCGGCGGTGTGCGTAACCATAACCCGGCTGTGCTGTATGAAGTATTTGGGTTGCTCGGTTATAGCCGGCAGTATGTGGAAGAGAAGTTTGGCGCTATGCTGCGGGCCTTTACCTACGGCGCGCCGCCACACGCGGGCTGCGCCTTTGGCATTGACCGCATCCTGATGGAGCTAATCGGCGAGCACAACGTCCGCGAAACCCTGGCCTTCCCCAAAAACGGCAGCGGTGTCGACGTCATGATGGACTCACCCGCGCAGGTAGAACCCGGGCAGCTGAAGGAGTTGGGGCTATAAACAAACGAGCGATGGCTCGCTATCGTTACGAATCTGGTGCAAATGAAACAAAAGTGCACAAGGAGACAATGACCCCATGAGCTGGGATCTCACCGCAATCAAAACAAAACGTCATGTCCAGTCGGTTAGTGACCTGACGGAGGAAGACTGCGTGCCGCTCGAGCGCCAGCAGATGATTGCCGAGCTAGAAAAGGCTGCCAAAGTATGTGATGCGCATCTCGATACAAGCAACCCATCGTGGCTTATTATGCAGAAGAAAGAATGGCTGATTGAATTTAGCCTGAGCAAACAGCCTAGGGAGGAGCTCATCACCATGGGGCTCCGCGTCAGAGGTAGCAGGGAGCCAACAGAAGTGTTTGCTTATCTCATCCAGGAGCTTGGCATGCGGCTGGTGGAATGGAGCACTGGCGAGTTCCTGGATCTATCAAAGCAGAGCAGCTTCGGGCACTGGCAGGAGTGGAGTGAGCGGGTGCTGCGAGACCTTGCAAAGTCACGAAAATCATAAGCGTGTTGCGAGTGTAATAAGAATAAAATAGAGACTAGCTAGTTACGATAGCTCTATCGTTTCTATCCGCTTATATTCCACCCCAACCTCGGCCGCCGCTGCTGTGCAAAGTGTATCAATCAATCCCTTGCCAGCGTCGCTCAAGATGGCGTCATGAAGAGGAAAAGCCAGGCGTGGCGCGACGGCCTGCAAGAAACTACATACCTCGGAGAACTTGAGCCATGGCGCAGCTACAGGCAGGGCAAGGACGTCGATAGGGCGCTGAGGCAAAGCGAAGGAATCGCCAGGGTAGTAGATACGATTGTTGATCAGCGCGGCAAGGTTGTGGAGGCGTGGAATGTCTGGGCTCACTACAGCGTGCTCGCCGCCAAAGAACTCAAGCGTGAATGGCCCGATCTGATATGTATCGCCAGGCACCGCGGCTATTGCATGGCGGACAGAGAGTGTGCCTTCTGGCAAAGATATCGTTGTACTATCTACAATGATATCATGAACACTTATAATCTCGGCTTCAGGAAATGCCTGTATAATACGCTTGATGAGCGCAGGGCTACAATGGTCGGGATGGGCATGGGTAATGAGAACTGCCACTACCTGCTGCGGCATAGCAAAATCGTCGGTGTATACACCTGGGTCGACGACCAAGCTCTGGCCGTCAATTGTAATAGTAAAGCAAGAGTGGGCGAATTTCGTTAGTGTTGTCATATATCTAGTATAGCGGAGAAGAGGGTAAAGCGATAGGTTGCTTCTTGCCGTGGTATTGGTTAAGAATATTTGACTGGTGTCAGTAGCTATAGGGCTCCCTATAGTAACGATACATATGTACGCTCAAAAATCGCTTCCCAGTGTAAGAACTGAGAAGTTTAGCCATGGCGTAGTAGTAATTTCTGATATTTCACAGACAGAATAGTAGGCAGGAGGGAGATAGTCCTGAAAGTAAGCTAGGAAACCATTGTGCTACCACCAGGAATGTGACATTATAGCTGTATGAATAAAACCATTCTCTTTGTGCCGGGCTTCCAAGAAGGGCGCGCCGACCGTGATTACGATACACTGATGAACCGCTGGCGAGCAATGGGCTACGCAGTGGAATTTGTACCAATTCAATGGCATCGCACTATGCAAAAACAGTGGTTGCAGACGCTACAAGAGCGGTATCAGCAGTATGATCCAGTTGAGACTATTCTGGCTGGTTTCTCATTTGGGGCGTGCATTGCGTTCTTAGCGGCGTGTGAGCAAGCACCAAGTGAGCTGTGGCTCTTCTCGCTGTCACCATCATTTGCAGAGTGTGCAGAGTATTGGTCTAAGCGTGACTGGCGCGTGATAGGTAAGCGGCGGCTCGAATATGCCAAGCAGGTGAGCTTGGTAGCGGCTGCGCAGCGTATCGCCTGCCCTGCGCAGATTTTCGTTGGCTCGGAGGAGTTTATTAAGTGGCCAGAGATGAAACTTGTCTTTGATACTGCCGTGCAACATATCCCCACCGTCCACGGCACAGTGGTAGAAGGCGCTGGGCATGCGGTAGATGATCCGCGGTATGTGGCGGCAGTGTGCGACGCAATAGAGCGATAGTTATGGAACTACGCTAGCCGTTTCCTGGCTAGCGTGAGCTCTAGCTTTATCGTATGTGCTTTGTCTCTACATCCTGCCAGTCGCTGTTGTGCCGTAGCTCGGCGTTGTCACCAGAGAAGACCGCTTTCGCTTCAGTGTTGTCGCTCAGCGTCCAGAGGAACCAAGCGGTCATGTAGGCATCGCCATATTCGAGGACATCTTTGTGCCCAACGGTCTTGCGCCGCGCGATGACGCTTGGTTTGTCTGTATTAAGAGCGCGGAAATTCTGCTGTAAGTCGCCCAGTGGGCTAATGGCGAGGTTGTCGCTTGGGCCAGTGCCAGCCATCATGTAGGTGGCTGTCTTGAGCTTGCTGGTGTCGTAGTGCCAGTTGTTGTCGTTTGCGGTGCCATGGCCGACGGCGCTAGCAGTGTAGAGGGAGGTATAGCGGTTACTATTGCCGTATTTTGTGGCGGCATTGATAGCACCAGCTCCGCCTTGGGAATGCCCAGCAATACCGATCTTGCTCGTATTGACGAATCCCTTGATGGGGCTATCCTCTGCAGTGTTGAGCTCTAGTGCAGTATCAAGCATGGTCGATGTCGTTGCACCAGTGCCTGGCCAGCCATCCTCATTACCAATGACAACAAAACCCCAGCTGGCCAAATGCTCGAAGATTGGCGCATAAGTAGACGCGTAGGTGGCGGTGCCATTGACCATCAGCACAAGTGGGAAGGTTTGGTCTGGAGCAGTGCGCTGTGGGGTGTAGATATGATACTCTTTGATGGCTGTGCTATCGCTGTGATGAGTGTGGTGTGCGACGCGGTAGGGGCCTGGCTTAGTATAGCGTTGCTCTAATGTACTACTAGGGCTCAATTTCGCAGCATAATCCTTTGCCACGCCGTCATCGCCAGTGATACTTTGGTTGAGATAGTTCATATAAAGCACAAGCAGCACAAAGCACACGAAGAGTATTGCTATGATGATACCCAGAATTTTCAGAAGCTTTTTCGCCATCGGTATGTCCTTATTCGGTTCAATAATACTAGTAATATTATCTACTATACACCGGGTGCATAGTAATGGCAAGGGAGAGTAATTTCTCTTTTGCTCGGTATATTTTGGCTGTGTTAGTAAGAGATTAAGTGGCTTTATCCCTCAGTTATAGCAATGAAGCGCCTAAGCATTGCACTCACAAGAGCCAACGGTATATACTGATGAGCATGTACGAACAAGAACTTCATACCGCGCAGCGGATTGCTCGCGAGGCGGGCGATATTATGCGCCGCTATTTTGATGGCGACCAACAGCGCCAGACCAAGGCGGATGGCACGCCAGTGACAATTGCCGATACAACAATCAACTCGCTGGTGATCCAACGCCTCCACGAGACCTTCCCGGACGATGGCGTCATTGGCGAAGAGGAGAGCACGACGGGCTATGGCCTCGGGCGGAAGTGGTTGTGTGACCCTGTCGACGGCACAAAGGCCTTTACCTGGGGTGTGCCCACAGCAATGTTTTCGCTTGCGTTAGTGGTTGATGGTGTGCCAACCGTCGGCGTTGGCTATGAACCAATGACAGATCGGCTCTACTGGGCAGTACGTGGCCATGGTGCCTTTTGCAACGGTACGCGGCTGCAGGTGAATCACCAGACGCTTACAGAGGGGGTCTTTGCTGCGTCGTGTAGCTATGCAAATATCCGTCGCCATGAATATTATGATAAGCTGATCGAACGCAAGGTGAGTACAGCAAGCATTAGTGGTGCAGTAGCCAAGAGTGTTCGCGTGGCTGAGGGGCGCTTCGTTGGGTATTATGCCGAGAAGGTGAATGCGTATGATATGGCAGCAGTGCACGTTATTGTTGAGGAGGCTGGTGGTAAGATGACGAGTGTATCGGGCCAGCCGCTTAATTATGCGCAGCCATTTTGTGGTGCGCTTGTGTCTAATGGCGCTGTGCACGATGAGCTGATGGCAATAGTGCACGATGAGTGCTCATAAATACCGCACGCTACCAAATGGTATTTTGCGCTTCATCTGCGTGGCAATGCCGAGAGTATCGGCTGGCTGGACGGTGTGTGGGCCGTAGAATTGGTTGATCTCGTCGATTGCAGCAGTGAGAGCGTGGCGAGCTGATGGGTCGTCGAAGAGTGCGAGCTGTGCGTCTGTCTCGCTCGTAAGAAGATAACACGACATGCCAATCTCATAGGCGGGCAGTGGCATCGATTGGGTGAGTCGCTTGACGATATGAAAGAGCGTGGTGCCATCACACAGTGGATGCTCGCGGCGCTCGTGGTTGTGCCAGCGGCCTGTTTGATAACTTTTGGCATAGAGGCGCACACCACGGGCGCGCACGTATTGCTGCCGGAGCGCAGCCGCGATGTCTTCGCAGAGGACGTGGAAGCGGCGCAAGACTTGATCGTAATTGAGGTTTGGCTGATCAAGGACGAACTGTCGCCCGACTGTCTTAAGCGGGCGCTCATCACTATCTACCTCCCAACCGCGCAGCCGCTTATACCAGTCGCGTCCTGGCTTGCCATGAAACACCATGTGCTCGAGCGTTGCTTCGCTTGCGGCCAGAAAGTCCAGTGGTGTCTGGATACCAACCTGGTGGAGGCGCTTGCTGTAGCCAGTGGCAATACCAGTGAGGTCTTCGAGCGATAGCGTAGCGAGTACTGCGTGGAGATTATCTGCAGTGATGCAAGTCAGGCCGTCGGGCTTATTGATACCGGCAGCAATCTTAGCTAGCCAGCGGTTGGTGCCAATGCCAACATTGCAGCGCATGTAGTCGCCAACCTCGCGACGGAGGCGCTGCTTGATCTCCTGGCCAATCGCCAGTGCGCCGCGTGCTCGGATGTCAGGTGGGCTTTGGCTTAGGTCGATCACCCCTTCATCAATGCTTTTCATGGTGGCACTGGGCGAGTAGTCGCTGAGGATGGTTGCAAGTCGGTGGTAGACATAGCGATACTTGGGTGGATCGCTTTCTAGCGGAACAATATCAGGGCAAAGTAGCCGCGCTGCGGGTAAGCGCATACCGGTGTGTACGCCACGCGCTTTGGCTTCGTAGCTTGCGGTGACGATAGCCGCATGCTGGTTACGCCGATTAACAATAACAACTGGCCGGTGGCGGAGTAACGGCCGAGATTGCTGCTCGATCGTGGCAAAGCAGCTATTGAGATCAATATGCATCATCAGTGGTGGGGCGGGATTGATATTGCTATGAGACATGATCGGCCTCGCGTGTGAGCCGCCATACTAGTGTGATACTGTCAAACTCGAGGCGGTAATCAGCCTGCTCATCTGTCACATCGAAGATATGCACCGTGCGTGCACCGCGCTGATGCTCGAAGCCTAGGCCAATTCGCCTGATCGTCACTTCCTGGCCATTGCCCCGCCGAAATTTGACTGGCTGACATGGCTGGTGCCCACGCCGAAAAATCGCTACCACCTCCACGACTTCATCAAGATATAGTTCATCATCCATTGTTCTTAGTATAGCGCATGAGCTAGACATGGTCGACGAGTGGGAACATAGTAACAGAGGTAGAGTGTGCTTATAGCTAAGCGATGCATTGTGTATTGCTTGGCTGGTGTTTCATGTGACTTGCTTCTACTTCGCAAGAAAACATCTGCGGAGGCGAATAGAAGCTAACCTTTTACATAGGGCTAAAGGAAAAATGACGCATAGTTCTTACACACTGTATTGCCTCGCACAAGAGCATAGTGAAGACGAAGAAGGGGATATTTTACAAAACCAACAATGCCGGCTGTCCTTGGCTCAGTTGTCACGATAAGCTAATGCAACAGAGCTGCGCAGCTCAGAAAATTATTTCTGCTTCTTGCGGCTCTCGATAAACATCATAATAAGCCAGATAATGACGACGATTGCTGCGAGCGAGAGTAGTCCGTTGATGATCCATGCAGCTAACTTTAGTGCAGCACCAAGCAGCCATGCGGCAATAATGACGATAGCGATTGTGAGAATAAGTCGAGATAGTTTCATCCTTCTAGTATACTATACTCTATGGACACAGCGCAATTTCAGGCCATGATATGGCACAAAGCCAAGCAGCTCTACCGCCCTATGCCGTGGCGTAGCCAGCCAACGCTATACTATGTGCTGGTCAGTGAGCTGATGCTGCAGCAGACGCAGGTAGCGCGAGTGCTACCTAAGTTTGCCGAGTTTACTACCCGCTTCCCGACTATCGAGGCCTTGGCGGCCGCCCAGCTACCGGCGGTGCTGCAGGCATGGCAGGGCTTGGGGTATAATCGCCGAGCCAAGTATCTCCACAGCGCGGCGCAGGCGATTGCTGCTGGTGCACCTATTGCGACGCAGGCCGACCTTATAGCATTGCCTGGTGTTGGTGTAAATACCGCTGGAGCTATCATGAACTATGTGTACCAGGTCCCAACCGCCTTTGTAGAGACTAATATCCGCACGGTGTATTTTAATCACTTTTTTGCTGGGCAGGAGCGCGTGGCAGATAGGGATGTGCTGGCGCTGGTGGAGCAGACAATGGATAAGGGGCAGCCCCGCCAGTGGTTCTGGGCGCTGATGGACTACGGCGCTGAGCTGAAGGCGGCAGGTAAGGGTCAGCTCAGTACCAGCCGGCACTACACGCGGCAGTCGCGCTTTGCTGGCAGCCTGCGCCAAATGCGGGGTGAAATTGTGCGGCGCATGGCACAGGGGCAACCACTGAGTGCCATTACCCAGGAGCTGCAGGGTGACCCGCGTTTTGCTGCTGCGCTGGATGGACTACGGAAGGATGGGCTGGTATGAGTGAGTTGGTACTCACGCGAGCAGAGGCCATCGCGCTATGTCACACGTGGGCGCGGATGCTTCGCCGCGAGTATACAATCGACATGCTGGTAAATGACTACGGCGATGGAGTGCTTATGTCTGACCAGCTAGCCTATCCGCTCGAGATGCAGCCATGGATCACGCCAGAGGCAGAGCCGCTCCTCTGGGCGATTCGCGACCATGCAGTAGATGTCGATATTGACCACACCCGGCGAGCTGATTGGGAGAAGTTACTGGAGCTGATCGATCAGTTGCCAAAGAATGGTGCGGCAAAATGAGCAGAGATGCCAAGCTTATTTCTAGAGTGTGACGAAACCAGCCATTATGATTTAATGACTATGCCATAAACAATGATGAACATTCACTAAATATATTCATATCCATAAAACTTAGCAAGTTATAGAAGAAAGATAAATAACAGAGGTGGAATCATTAGAATTGTGAGCAGCTCTTACAGTTGCACACCCAGCCACCCAGCGAGCACTGTTCCAGCGCCATAGGCCAGGGCAGCAGCGATAGCACCGAGGGCAAGCGTTTGCAGGGCAGCAACGAGTGGATTCTCACCACCAACTTTACCCTTGACATAGCCAATTGCTACAAAGGTGAGCGCCGTAGCTCCCGAGCTGATGTAAAACAGCAGAGGATGAGCCGCGCTCGAGCCGCGTGCCAGCACATGGGCAAGATAGGGGATAACAGGCACACTACCAACAGCGACAAAGGCAGCAAAGGTCATGAAGCCGATGATTTTTGGTGAGGCGCGTTTGCTTGTATTGCGTGCTGACTCGTCGTGCTCAGCGCTGGCTGCGAGGTAGGCGCTAGCACCCATCGAGAAGCCATCGGCAATAAGGTTGGCTGCGCCCAGCACCAAGATAATTGCACTCGAGATACCCGCGCCAGCACTGGCTGCTACCACAGCAAAGGTTGTGACGGTACCATCGACTGCACCATAGACAAATTCAGAAATATAACGTTTGAGGACAGGTTTCATATTCATAACTTGGTTAGTATAGCATAGTGTGGTGCAAATGCAAAAGCGAGCAGCCAGTGGAGGCATGATGAAGATCACAAGATGGAGGTAATGGGCGTCTCACCACTGAGGTAATTAATGAATATCTGAGCAGAATGTTCATTGTAACAGTGTGCAAGATAAGTATAGGGCAATAGATAAGCTACAAATCTAGCTTACGACTCGTTTGCTTGCTTAGGCTTGAGGAGAAGCTGATTGCGCTCGGCAGTGCGCGTCCGTGCCTCATCTAGCAGAGTGGTGCCTTCTTGCGAGCTAAGGCTAACGATCCGCACATATTCACCATCGGTCTTGTCGTAGCCTGAGACAGCAACGATACCAAGCTGCTCATCGGCGTAAATAACATTCTCTTCTTGGCTGCCGTAGTTAATTTCATTAAATAAGCTTACATCTAGCAGTGCTGTACCGCGGCCATTGTCCCACGTAGCAAAGACACCAACGCGGCGCTGGACTGCATCTGGATCAGTTGAGTCAAATGGCGTATCTTTATCGATATACTCGATGATTGGTGCAAAGACCAGCGTATCGGCCTTGGGAAGGATCGTCTTGAGCGCGTGGTCAGCGGGTAGTGAGTATGCTAGAGCAAAACGTTTGCGAAAGTCATACGAGAGCGGGTAGCGTCCATCGGTCGACGTGGTACACTCGACTTGGAGGCGCGAATCGAGGAAGGTAAGCTCAGCGGGTGAGTAGATTGGTTTGTGCTCCTCTGTTGCGGTGACTTCATTCGTTATTTGGCTCACCTTCGTATCGGCATCGGTGTAGACCGTAGAATTACCCATAACAGTGACGGGGGAGGCGTATTCATTCACAGCGTCAGACTTATCGCGCTTGCTGAGGCCGCAGCCCATAGCAAGCAGCTGCTGGATGGTGTCGACAGCACAATACTGCGTTATATTGCCCTCGGCATCAGTAATGAGGCAGTCCATCACCATCTCATGCCCCATGCCTTTGCCGAACTGCTTTTCCTTGCTGGGGTCGCTGTTTTTCTCATCTCTCGAGAGTAGGTGTCCAATCTCATGACTGTATACGTTGCCACCAGTCTTATTGCTCAGCACAAGCACCATCGGGCCGTTGCCACCCTTGGCTTTGTCTTCGTCGGTGCTCTGGAAGGCAAGGCCGAGTACATTATTCTCCACGCCTGCTGTGTTAACGGCCATCAGTATGAGTGAATGCTCACCATCCTGCACGTCTAGCTGCTCACGGTATTCTTCGGCAATTTTTTTGATTTGGTCGTTGGAGTAATAGTATTCGGTCGTGCCGTCTTCCTTGGTGCGAGTGCTGTCTGGCGCAGTGTTGCAGGCGAACTCGGTTATGTGAAACTGATATGCATCGCGAGTTGTGTGAGTGATGCGGCCAGTGTGGACGCGCACTTCTTCGTATATTTCTTCGTTGGTCTTGCCAGGCTCGAAGCCAGCCGCATTAAGAGCAACAACGCCAAGCCGGACAACGACCGGCTGGAATGAATCATTCTCGTGGTTTTGGCACTGCTCTGCAGAAGACTGAGGGGTGTCGCCGCTAGGGAGTAATGCACTAAACACTCCCAGGCCAGCCATCATCAATACCTTGCGGCGTGGTAAACCTTCTGGTGTTTGGGCTGAGCCATCTGGCGCAGCTTCTGGTTTCGAGCGAGTCATATTAGCTACTTTATATCACTAAAGGGTTAAAAATGTCAAACTATGTCGGCTTGCGCTGTGTAGTTCTAGCTATCTGCAGCTTAAGATCCTTCTTTTGCAATGTTAGCTCATTCTCTTATTTTGTTATTTTCTCTTTTGTAAGCATAAATAAAGCTGAGCCACAGAGGTAAAAGTAGATTAGTAGAAAAATAGAACTCGCTTATTACTTAAAGCGAGTTTTAGGCGCGCTGCCAGCATGAGGTGCTATTGCTGCTCGGCTGGCGCTTGTGTTTGTTGCTGGTTCTCGGTGTCGCTATTGGTGGAGAAGAGCTGGAGTGATTCGTCACTCAGGACATTTGGGTTAAAGGTATCATCGGCGATCTTGCTGCGGCGCTGTTGATACATTTTTTTGAACTCGTCGAGCGATTGCTTCGTGATACTACCTTCGGTTTTGTATGTCTCGGGCTCAGCATCGCGAGCGGCTTGCTTGCGCACCTCCTGGAAGCCAGGCCGACTGAGATCAACCTGTGCTGCGCCACTGGTGTTGTACATATCCATAGCGATCCACACCATGACGCCTGCAATAGCGATCACCCCACAGATCATCACCAAAAAACGGTGCTCGCGCATGGTGCTTAGCTGGTGCTCGAAGTCGATCTTATTTGGCTGGTTGGGCTGGCTGTTGGGCACTCGGCACCTCCTTTTTGGCAGGGAATTGCTTACTATAAAATACGTCGAACTGTGAACCATATTGGCTCAGTAGCTGGTTGAGCCGCAAAGCGACATCGGCCACCCGTTTGCGTTGCTCGCGCACGGGCTTGATGCGGTAGTAAAACTCGACCGGTTGGTCGGTGCAGTCGATACGTAGCAGCTCAGATAACTTCTCTTCGTACTGGCGGTATTCGCTACGGAAAGCGGTAAGCTGGGTATTGTATTCTACCGTCGTCTTGGCAAGCTCCACACCATCGAGTCGGTTGAGAGCGATGCGGCTATTAAGTGGTGCCATCAGGCGAGTGGCAATCACCTCATATTGCTGCCCTTGGTTGACCCGGACGAGCCCATCGTTGGCATGGATGCGTCGCAGGGTAGACTTGACGCGGACGCAGTTTTGTTTTATTTGAGTAAGTTGATCGTTGCTGAGTGGTGCAGCAGGCTCGGCATAGGCCGGAGAGCCAAGTGCAGCAGTAGCAATCATAACAACAGCAAGAAAAGTGCGCTTCATAGCTCCCCATTATGACGCATCAGAGGAGATTGGTCAAATAGTTTGCCTAGATTGAATTAAATTCTTGTGTCGCTCCGGTTGGCCACTATCTTACGCAGATTTGCGTTAGCACCTTCAAGCTCAGCACAAAACCCGGGAGTTCTTTAAGGGTGGTGTGATGCCATCTGTATAATAACTACAATAACTGCAAGAACAAAAGCCATGAAAGGTATTGCAAGACCAATAGCAACGCCAATCTTGAGTCCTTGGTCGTCACCATCAACGAATTTGGCAGATGGTGCGTATGTCTGAATGTTCCACCACCACCAGTTGTAGTGATTATTGAGAGCATCTTGAACGGTATGGGAATAATAAAGGATTCCCATACCAGGTGACACACCGGCGCTCAAGGCGTTGAGTAATCGCGTGTTCGCTCCGGCAAAGTTAAATTGGTTGCGTTGACCGTTGACCCAGACAATGATAAAGCTTGACTCAGTTCTTGCTTTGGTAATCTGCTGTGGGTCGATGTCAAAGATAACACCGATTGATTGACCCATCGAAGCATCTACATCAATAGCACGGATACGGTTGGTGCTCGTCCATTCGAGAACACAGGGTGTCTCATTGAAATAACCAGTGCTATACCAGACAAATGTTGCTGCAATGAGTGGTGTGCCATCAAAGACGCTGCTATAACTAGCCTCAATAGTAGGTTGCAATGATTGGGCAGTAGGTAACTGCATTGGCTGCATAATGGGCTGAGGGAGAGGGTTTGCTGCAACAGGAGTCCGGCCAATTGGTGGTGCGGGTTGCATAGTTGGTGTTGGTGGGTAGTATAAGGTGGTTTGCGGGTATACAGGTGTCGTGGGCTGCTGATTCATGGATGTATTATACTATATAACTTGAGCCTAATAAGTACGAATATGTTTTATAGATATATTTTTGGCTGCAGGCTATTTATAAAAGCAATAATGTAGAAGGGTGTCTACATTTGCTGTATCTATGCATAGTGTCTTGTGGTGCTATTGGCTATCAAGGAAATAAGCTAACCAATCAATCAGCTTTCTAGAGTTACTCTGCGTTATGATAGTAATGCCATAATAAAGGCGATAAGTATTACCAAGACCGGCATCACAAAGGCTATAATGAGACCAATATTAACTCCTCTGTTGATAATCATCGCGTCGCGCTCGAAGCCGTCAACAATCTTAGCGTAGGGCGCGTAGGCTTGGATGGCAGCCCACCACCAGTCGTAGTCGTTGTCGAGTGCACGCTCGACATTGTGGCCATAGAGAACGCCGCCAATACCTGGCGATACTGCAGCGCCAAGGCCAGCCAGCAGCTGGGCATGTGCTCCAGCAAAGTCGAACTGGATGCGCTGGCCATTGACCCACATAATGATAAAGCTCGCCTCGACAGCTGCTTTGGTGATCTGCTGTGGATCGATATCGAGCACCACGCCGACCATTTGGTTTGTTTGGGGGTCAAAGTCGATGGCACGGATACGATTGGCTGTTGTCCATTCGAGTACACAGGGCACTTGGCTAAAGACGGTGCGATTGCGATAGTGTGAGAC
This sequence comes from Candidatus Saccharimonadota bacterium, assembly GCA_013333645.2. GTDB lineage: Bacteria > Patescibacteriota > Saccharimonadia > Saccharimonadales > Saccharimonadaceae > Saccharimonas. Next base: position 33,721 of record JABCOK020000008.1, read on the forward strand.
GGGCGTTGCCATAACCAGTGGTGTACCGTCAAAAACACTGCTATAGTTGGCATCCATCACTGCCGGTGCCGGCTGGGCTGCTGGCTGGACAACAAGGGGTGCGGGCTGCTGAACGGGTAATTGCTCGGCTGGTTGCGCAGGGTTACTTGGGGGCGTTGGAGTTGCCGGTTGTGGTATCTGAGCTGGTGCAGGCTCGGCTGGCCATGCCGGTGGCTGCTGTGGCTGTGCTTGCACTGACTGCTGTGGATAATATGGTGGTGGCGCAGGCTGAGTCTGGGGTGGGGCCGCCAGCTGTAATCGATTAGGATAAGAAGGAAATTGCTGATTCATGAGAGTATTATACTATACCGGTAAATACGCGATACGTCTTAACAGAGGTCATATACCTTGAGATCAGGACTTCATTAAAGCATAATAGCTCAGCAGGAGTATCCGTTACGCAGAATGAATTTTTGTTGTGGCGGGAGCGATGCATACGCAATAGAGGTTATTTGTGCTTGCCTGGCGAGGCCGCGCCGAGCTCGATGTGCTCCTTCTCAAACTCACGCAAGATCCGTCGCCGCATCTCGGCCGTGAGGGCCCACTGGTCGGATGGTTGGGTCTTGCCAGAGACGACAAGGCTAATCGATGACGCATTGAAGTCGCCAAGGATATCAAAGTGCGGTGGCTCGATTACCTTGTGCTGCCATTTTTCCTCACTAGAGATTTCTTCGCCAATCCGATTAATAATATTGCTGGCAGTGCTGATGTTGGTATCGGGTGCAACGGTAATGGTGAAGTATACTTTGCTATAGCCCATCGTCTTGTTGATGACATGCTGCACGACACCATTAGGGAAGAAGTGGACGTTACCCTCGACGTCGCGGATCACCGTGGAGCGTACACCGATCCGCTCGACCGTCCCGCCAAAGCCATCAATCTCGATGATATCCCCCACCCGATACTGGTTTTCGCTAATAATAAATACTCCTGAGAGAAAATCCTTAACGAGTGACTGTGCACCAAACCCGAAGGCGACACCAATAATCCCTGCGCTCGCAAACAGCGGCGCAAGAGCTGCACTATTGAAAAAATGAGTAAAGATAGCATAGCCCGCAATCACCACGACAATAATGCGCCATACATTAGCAAAGAGCCCGCCCAGCGTCTTGTGTCGCTTCTCGAGATCCTTCTTAGGCAGTGTCCGCTGATATGTGGTAACGAAGGCATGCCGCGTCAGCCACATCACCACGCGTGGCCCCAACCAATACAGTGCAATCGCCACGATAATAATAATGATAATCTCTAGTGCAGTGATCTCAGGTGAGGTAATTGGCTTCATAATATGGTAGTATAACAGATGTGAATGATGAATTAAACCAGCTTGTGCTTACCCTGCAGCGTGGTGGCGTGGCAGTACTCCGGACTGATACGCTGTATGGCATTGTTGCCCGGGCAGATGACGAAGCGGCAGTAGCGCGGGTGTATCGCCTTAAGCAGCGTGGTAGTAATAAATCATCCATCATCCTCGTGGCCGATGCCAGTCAAACGTATGCCGATGTGCCCACCTTACCGTCGCTTGATACCTCTCAGCCCACGAGTATCTTGCTCGATTCGCCCCATGCTCCGCAGTGGTTACGCCGCGCTAATGATATGCTGGCCTATCGCCAGCCGCAGCTGCCGTGGCTCCAGGCGGTCTTGCGCCAGACTGGCCCGTTGATCGCTCCCAGTGCTAATCTCGAGGGGCAGCCGCCCGCCCGCACTATTGCCGAAGCTCGTGCGTATTTTGGTAATGGTGTCGATTACTATTATGATGGTGGCACTGTGCCGACTGATACGCCACCATCACGCTTGATACGGGTGCTATCTGATGGGGTGGTGGAACGACTCAGGTAGGGCATAATAACCTGAGTAAATATTTAGAAGCTTACTCAGTGATGTAAGTATTACAACATCTTTTAGAGCAGTTCTCATTACACGAGTGAAAACATGCTAGACAATAGTGAGTTCTCATACCTCACCCAAATAACGTGGAGCGTGGAGCCACCCGCGAAAGAGGCCGTGTGATTCAGGTATAATAGACTCATGACATATCTTGACCCTCAACAATTTATCATCACTCGCAAGCGCAAGAAATATCGCTTTGCTAAGTTCCATAACGCCACCAACTGCTACGAGTACGACGAATGGTGCCAGGCAACACCAGAGGTGCGGCAGAGTGCGACGGTGCTCGAGGTTGGTGCTGGCACCGGGATGTTTAGTGTGGAACTAGCGGCGCAGCACCCGGATGAGGTATTTGTGGCACTGGACGTTAAGGGTGATCGCTTGCAAAAAGGTGCATACACGGCGCTCGAGCGTGGCATCACTAATGTGCTGTTTGTGCGTGCCCGGGCCGATCAGATTGGCGAACTCTTTGCTGCTCACTCGCTCAAGCAGTTGTGGGTGACTTTTCCTGATCCATTCCCTAAGCGGCGCAGCGCTGGCCGGCGTCTTACTCACCCAACATTCTTGCGCCAGTACGAGCAGCTGTTGCGGCCTGGTGGCTCGCTTTTACTCAAGCATGACGATCGCGATTTCTTTTGTTGGAGCCTGGAGCAGCTCGTTGCCTGTCAGTGGTCGATTCGTGAATTATCTTTCGATCTCCACGAGTCGTCACTACCTGATGAATACAAGACGCTCACCGCCTACGAACAGCGCTGGATGAGTGAGGGGAAAGCGATTGGCTGCGTGCGAGCGACGACCGGTAATGGCCAGTAGTACCGCTTCGTAGTAAGATTACATACTCACCTGACTGAGCTCTAGTATGCCGTGTTGCTGGCTCGCTAGTGCGTTATTTTTGTAGCGTTGATCATAACTAATATCTGTGCTGCACCACTCGGGAGGGCAGAATGTTTCAGCACGTAGTGTTGCCTCGGTCTCGCGGCCACGAAACTCAACTTCAGCAGTGACAAGCTTTCCTTCAAGGTTGCCGTGGTAGATATCAAGCTCGATTGTATGCTCGTTACTATCAGGATCGGTGTAGGGTACATAGTAGCGTGTTTTCTCGATGCGCTTGCCCTTGGTGAGTGGCCATAGCGAAGCAAAGGTTGCTTCATTAATAATGATATTTTGCTCATCTCGCACGACAGTACCGCCCGATTTTACCGTGAGCTCAAAACGTTGCCCATCACCAAAACGCCGGACGCGTGTCTCCGATCCATCACTGCTGTGCGCGAGGTAGCCCTGACTAATATCGATATGATCATATGAGTCAATATCTGCTGGTATCTTATCAAGATTGACTAAAAATTTACGCTCAACTTCTTTGAGCTGATTGGGACGCTCAGGGACGTGAGAACTCATCATGTCGGAAGATTTTTCTTGTGCATAGCATGTCTCAAAATGATAAGCGAGGTTTGCATACAGCTCAGCAAGCTCAGGAAATTCTGTGCCAAATCGCTGAGTGAAACTCTCGATGAGCTTGTCGTGTGCTGCTTGCAATTCAGCAAGATTTTTAATGCCATAGTCCTCTTCGACTACCCGCACTCCTTGCCCAACAATATCCATCGCTACTGGAAGAATCTTATCGACTGCTCGTACAAAGCGTGCTTCGGGTGTGTTTTGTGCTTCGTAGCGCTCTAGCCCCTGACGCATAACGGGCGGAAGACGCTGTAATAATGTGTGGGCTGCTTGCTGCTCGTTTTGTTGTTTGATGGAAAGTTGCACAGGGGTAAGGTCGAACGTTGCGACATCGCCAGTGGCAATCTCGAGCAGCTCGTGGACAGTTGCAAATTGCTGCACCATATCATTATCCAACTGCGGATAGAGACAGGTGCGTAATTCTGGCGCAAGGGCGGCAAGCGACCAACTATGCTCTGCGTCGTTCTCGCGCTCGCCACCGGGTTGGCGTGGCACGCGCACTACATCGGCCAAATCACAGCTTATCTCCATACTCTGCAGTGCAATATGGCATAGCTGACTTTGGACTGGTGATGGTGTGATACCTCGTTCGTGTGACGTGTGTGGTGGATAATTGTGTTCTGGCAGCCAAGTCGTTGACGTGTGATTGTATTGGTTATTATTATAATGACTATTGTATGGCAGGTTATTCATATCACTACCATAGCGTGCTATAGTAAATATGGATAGATAGGATAGTTTGAGTCAAATATGTTTGAGCAAGATACGATTAACCACCACATCCAAAGGCGAATTCTCAGTGTGCTATGCTACCGCAAAATGGCTCGCTTTCGTGATCTGCGCCCGCCACGAGTGGATACCAATCTCTTTAGCTATCATCTCAAGGTGCTGATTCGTCACCAGCTAGTTCAAAAAGTGCCAGGTGGCTATAGCCTAGCACCACGTGGTTTGGCGTATGTCGATCGGGTTAGCACAGACACTATGCTGGTTCGGACCCAACCTAAAATCGTAACTATGCTAGTGGTGCAAAATAGTAATGGTGACGTCTTACTCCAACAGCGCACTAAGCAGCCCTACATTGATACCTGGACGCTCCCTTACGGCAAACTCCACATCGATGACAGATCTATCCAAGCGGCAGCTCAGCGCGAAGCGGCGGAAAAACTTGGCGCTATAGACTTAGTACTACAGCATGCGGGCGAATGCTATATTCGTGTTTGGGCAGACAAGGCAATTCTCTCAACCACGCTTGCTCATGTATTTTATGGGGCGACTGATGATATCACTCCGCACGAACGGCTCATTTGGGCACGCCCACACAAACTGGCTCAGTACACACTTGCACCAGCAGTGGAGCAGATTGTCGCACGGGCATTCTTTCGCGATCCATACTTTTTTGAGGAGTTTGACGACGTTTTAGATCAATAACAAGGAGGATATATGAAGATCGACGACTACGCACAGCAAGCAATCACTACCCTGAGCAGTGACTATGCCTACGGTGATGCTAATGCCCAGCTGATGGGTATGGTGCTAGGCCTGGGTGGCGAATCGGGCGAGGTGCTCGAGAAGTTCAAGAAGCTACTGCGCGACCATCAGGGCACAATAACCGAGGCAGATAAGCAGGCAATCATTAAGGAGCTAGGTGATATTTTGTGGTATGTAACGGCAGTGGCACACCTGCTTGGTTCGAGTCTCGAGGAGGTTGCTCAGCGTAACAACGCCAAGCTTGCCAGCCGCCAGCAGCGCGGTCAGCTGCGGGGTAGTGGGGATGACCGGTAGGTTGTATATTGCTTGAGAATATTGCAGTCCACCCCATCCACTGCCCGCAGGTAATAACGAGCAGCGTAGAAGCTTGCAAGCACCATTTGCAACGGATGTGGGCCGCTTGAGCTGGTGTCTACCCCTGTTGTGCGAGCCGCTGCCGCACCCAGCCATCAATCGTGCCTGCTCCCATGCAGAGCACAAGCTTGCCCTCGGCGCGGGCAGTTTGGATGACGTGCCACAAGGCATCATCGAGCTCGGCATAGTGAACGCTATTATGGTTTGTTAGTTGCTCAGTCAGTTGCTGCGGGGTGAGGATGGATAGAGCTGGGTCTTCGCGACTAAGGTAGGTTGGTAGCCAATAGATTTGCTCGGCGCGCTCCATACAGTCGGTGTATTGCTGACGGATCTCATGCTGACGGACGTTTTGATGTGGCTGATATACCAGCACAACGTGGTCGGACAATTCTCGTGCCATTTGCAATGTCGCGGCGATTTCTACCGGGTGGTGGCCATAATCGCTATACAACCCAGTCCCAAGCCGCTCAAAGCGTCGCTGCACTCCCGGGAAGGTATTGATAGCTGCTCGAATGTGCTCGGGTGAGCCAAGCCTGAGCTGTTTACATGCCGTTGCCACCAGTGTTGCGTTTGCTCGGTTGTGGGCCCCTGCGAGTGCAAATTGCTGCACATCCTCATCTTCCAAGACACGCGCCCGCCGCCGTGGTGGCACAACGCCCGCATCGGCATCGCGCTGCCACATGATAGTATATTCGCTCTGTTCAAGGAAGCGACTAAAGGCATCGGTGTAATCCTGCTTGGTAGGGTAGGTGTCCGGGTGGTCGTAGTCAACAGAGGTCAGCAGCGTGAGATGAGGGTGGAATTGCAAAAAGTTGCGGTCAAACTCATCACACTCATACACAAAGTAGCGGCTGCCTGGCACATAGTGGCCACTGGGACCAAAGCTTAGCGTAGTACCCACCGAGTAACTTACTGGCTCACCCAGCTGACGCAGCGCCCACACCATCAGGCCAGTTGTCGTCGTCTTGCCGTGGGTACCAGCGATGGCGATGAGCTGGAGGTCTTTTTCGTTGATGAGATAAGTGAGGAGCTCATCGCGCTTAGCAGTGTAGATGCCAAGTCGACGTGCCAAGACAAGCTCGGGGTGATCGGGCGGCAAAGCTGCCGTATAGATAAACCAATCGATGGGGGTTTGCTTGTGGCGGTAGGCCAGGTATTCGCCTGTTTGGTCTTGTGAGACGGAGATGCCACGCTGCTCGAGTTCTTGCGTCTCGAGCCCAACATGGCTATCCGAGCCAAGCACATGGTGCCCTGCGTCGTGCGCCAACTCAGCCAATGGCCCCAGGCCCACGCCGCCGATTCCAGAGAAGTAGATATTCATACCTTCCATTGTACCGCCTCTGGCACAAAACCACCAGAGGTAGCTAAGGAGTGCGATCGCTCCACCTCGCGCTACTGGGTTCAATATTGAGGTTATGCTATACTAGAGCCAAAGCATAAGTGGGCATACGTAGGGTACATAGCATGGCAAACAAACAGCAAGTCAAGCGCTCGATGAAGCGGCTCCGGCACATTAAGATGTGGCACTTGGTGCTACTGCTTATGGTGCTGCTTGTGCTGTCTGCGACCTTCTTGCGGCTCAATAATGTGGGGATGACTGAGCGGCGACGGGCAGTTCTCTCGGCAGATAAGGCGGGCAATATGGAGCAGATCCGCCAGCGCATCGCTGACCTCCAGCAGTATTCCTCTGCCCATATGAATGCCGATACTGGCCCAATCTACCTACAAGAGCAGTACAATCGCGACGTCAAGGCTGCGCTTAACGCCTCAATGAGTACCACTAATCGTGCTGGCCAAACCGCCAACGCCAAGGCCGATGCAGTGTGTAAGCCACGCTTCCATAGCTGGTCGATCGACTATGTACGCTGCGTCTACGAAGAGCTGGGCAAGCTTAGTAGCACCAATGCTAGCCTCCAAACTGCCAAGATGCCCGACACCAGCCTCTACCACTACAACTTTAGTGCACCACTATGGTCGCCCGACTTTGCTGGCTGGACGATTCTCCTTACTGGCGTAGTCATCTCGGCCATTCTTGGGCGTATCGTGGGGATGATTATTTTGCGGATTATGCTGCGCATTCAGTATCGAGCAGCAAAATAAATAGCCAAAAAATAAAAAACTACAACATAATTTACAACACGTACAACACGCAAGATGGCCGTGAGCGGGCGTTTGCTAGACGATCCATAAAATTTATGCTTGACCCCTGTTTATCGTACAAAAATAGTACCAACATCTATCATACACAATAACCATAAGCAGAAAGCAAAATCGCGCGTCTATGGTCGCCATCTCTGTAAAAAATCGCTGCCAAAGTGTTGACATCCATTTTGTGAGCATGTAGGCTAGGTTTTGTAAGATCAAATAGGAGGAGCACTATGGCTTACAAATATACTAGTTCGAATGGTACTACATACTACTTGCACACGCAAAAAGATGCGGTATTGCGCGGTGGCGTAAAGCGGACGATTTACTACTTTTGCAAATCACCAAACAACGGCAAAGGTGAGCCGTGTGACATGCCTGAGGGTTACTACGTGAAGGAACACTCACGTAACAAATTCCCCTTTGCTGCCAAGAAAGACGCGGCAAAGCCCACCAAGAAGGCTGCTAAAACAGCCAAATAACCCGGACACTTGTATATGAAAAAAAGACCTTTCTGTAATAGAAGGGTCTTTTTTGTTGAACTTAGTGCAAGAGAGGGCTGCAAAGCAAGTAGAGTATGAGATGAAGCAAGCCGCGAGCCTATACCGCGTGACGATAACTAAGTTTGCATAGAGAAGGACGCTCTCGCACTACTCAGAGCACCAGAGAGCGGCGCTCAGCGTGAGCTGCGGTTTTCTCTCGTTTTGCGCCGTTCGCAGCGAGAGGAGTATGAGAGGAGGTGTGAGCGCATAAGCTGCGTATTAGCAATTAGCTATATGACATGTTATGCATTGGTGCAGTGCTCCCCACATGCAGTGCCGGACGAACGCGCATTGGCGAACTACCACGAGTGGTTTTGCCGAGACGTTGGCGCACTTGGCCATGCAAGACTGTTCCTGAGACAGCGCTGCCATCAATCAATGCTTCACCGGCAAAGAGTGTACTCGTCCAGCGCTTGCGTTGTTCGCAGTCTGGTGCTTGGAGATTCTGCAAGACGAGCGCACACCATAGTTGTCGGGTCATCAGTTGGCGCGTGTCGGAGTCGTTGACAGTGTATATATTCCTGGGCTGTGCAGTGATATCGTTGTAACTGCCCATTGCTAGGCCAGTGTCAGAGATAATGGTGACGAAGAGCGTCCAAGGAGCTGTAAGGTCGGTATGGTCAGTGCCAAGAGGAAGACGCTTGTCGACGAAGTCTGGCTTGGTTATCTCAGGTTGACTGCTGCGGATATGTCTGCTTTGAGCTCGGCGCACATCAAACAAACGGGCGTGTGGCACTAGGAGAGGGCCATAGATAGCCTCCTCAGCGAAGGGGCAGCTCTGGAAGTGCCGTGACAGATCGCTAGATAACGTTGCAACCGTATCCCAGACCGATGCGTCAAAGGCGCTCCGCAGATAAGCTTCAGTTGGCACAGGAATACCAGCTTCGGCTAAGGCACGAGCAATTGATGGGCACTGGCTCCAGCCACTGTTGGCGAGTTGAGCGAGTATGACTGAATAAGACATATTCCTCCTTTGCTGGCTAAATATTATGACGACGACATATCCACGACTGCTATGCCTGGTACGAGGTTGCACTTGTCTTCTATAAGATGACGGCGCATGGTGGTTATTTCTGCTGACTCTTTTGATTAAGCTGCATTTGAAGGTCAAACACTTGCTTACCAAGCGAGTCGACTGCGCTGTGGTAGTTGTTTTGCAGCGCTACAGCCCAGCCAATAAGCGATAGAAGACCGATGGTAAGCACTGCTAGCCATGCAATGATGATCTTGTCGGATAATTTTTTGCTCTTCATATCCGTAGTATAGCAGAAGGTAACGATTATATGCAATGAAGTTTTGCAATAAGCAATAGTATGATGTTGCTAATACAATCGTAAGATTCCTGGCGATTATTCTGGCCAAGCTGCAAGGGTATTACCTGCTGGGTCTTGAAGATAAAGCACTTTTACTGTAGTTAACTTCGTAGCGTCTTGGGCTGGAAGCTTGATATAGTCTATGCGGCTAGCTACATTACTCATAGTCCTATTAATACCGTTTGCGCATACTAAAACACGCCACTATGGGCGTGCTATGACTAGTCTTTGCAATGGTGGGGGCGGCTGGACTTGAACCAGCGGCCAACAGGTTATGAGCCCGCTGCTCTGACCACTGAGCTACGCCCCCAGATCCACTTGCCACATTATACCGTATTGTTGGTGTATATGCTACTAGTAATCGAGTTTACTAAGGCTCCGGACGTCTTCGCCGGCAGCAGCGGAGCGCCGATCAATGCCTTCTGGTTCCTCTTGCTGTGGTCTATTTCTACGCTGAGCGGCGGTTTGGGATGGGTGAGTGGTTTTAGCGGCATCACGTACTTTTCGGCGGTATGCAACGATTGCATAGAATTGCTCTGTCGCCTCAGTGCGGCACTTTTCATATTCTTGTGGTGGCATGCCAAAGAGATGGTCGGCAATGGCGTGATCGAGCTCTCGCCAAGCATTGACAAGTTCGGGGGTGGGATGACGAGTGCGTTTGCGCTCAAGCGCATTAACAGAGCGTTGTCGGGCAAGGAGATCATCAAATGTAGGCCTCTTTGGCTGCGTTTCAGAGGTAGAGCCACCTGTGGTATGAGTGTTGGGGTGTATTGCGGGTATAGGCTCGGTTTGTTCATGATCGGCAGAATAAGAAGTATCGCTATCACCAAATAGCTCGCCTTGTATTGCTAATTGGCCTACCCGTACTGCTGCATATGTCACAGCACCAAATACCGTTTTTGGTGGCGTTGAAGATTCTAGGCTGCGTTGTTGAGCAGCCTCTTGAGAAGGTTGTTTGTATGTCATCTTGCATTGGTTATAGCACAGAGGTCGACACCTGGCAAGTCTATGAGCGATTTTTAACCAAAATTGTGGTGCACAGCGTATTTTTTGCTCGCCGCAGCCTTTGCAGCAACTGCGTGGTCTACGGTATAATAGAAGCCTATGAAGTTTGTGTTTAGCGACACCACCAAGCGCCACATCATCTACAAGATCAAGCATGATTACCTCCAGCTCAATACTATTGTGCTGGCGCTTGCGCTCGTGATTGCGACATACCTTGCCTGGCAGTCGGTGGCACGTCTCCAGCAGAACTACACGCAGCAGCGCGAGCTAGAGACGAAACGGCGGCAGCTTGTCCTCACCGAGCTTGAGACGCAAACGCTGCAATACCAAAAGAACTTCCGCGAGAGTGACGAGTACAAAGAGCTTGCTGCCCGCGAGAAGCTTGGCTTGGTGGCGCCTGGCGAGAAGGTGATTGTGCTGCCCAAGAACAGCCCCGAGGCGCACGACCCACCAACCGATAAGCCTACCAACCCCGATACACAGAGTAGCAACTTCGAGCAGTGGGTGACCTTCCTCTTTGGTGGTGCAGCTGAGCAGGCCCAGCAAAAGGATAAATAACAAGCGGGGGAGCAGAAATCTTGATATTCAGGTGGTAAATCCTTGACAATTGGCATTCATCACTGGTAGAATAAGAACCGTAACGCGGGGTGGAGCAGCCCGGTTAGCTCGGTTGGCTCATAACCAACAGGTCGCAGGTTCAAATCCTGCCCCCGCAACCAAGGTAAGAACCCTACCACATGGTAGGGTTTTTGCTTTGGACTATCTTGGGAGGGTAGAGAAGAATAAGTTCGACGCTCGTCTCAGCACACTATTTTAGTCTCGCTACCACTGATGGTTAGCAGTGTGCCATGAGTGCTATGCGAGTTATCAGAGTCTCACCTCAGGCATCAACCAGTGAGCGCTGTGCATATCTCTGATGTAGCCAGCAATGGCTCGGGTCATCTTGGCGAACGATTTAGGGGTAAGCGCGTGGGAGAGGTAACAAAATAGCCTGAGAGGTGGCATATAGCACGACAAGCAAAGGGCCGCCCTGGAATGGTGAGGGATACCGAGATAGCAGGAATAAACAAGAAAAACTAAAATAAGAAATAATTTGTTTGCATTTTGTTCGTATATATGCTAGGATCGAGGTAGGTCGATAATGACAACACAAAAAAGAGGGTAGATATGCGAAAAAAGACGAAAGAAACCATACTCGCCACCTGGAATCGGTCGCGTAGTATGGCAGAGCTGCGGGCATTCATTGCCGCGCGCCACAGCAAATTAGCAAAGGTAGAGCTCTAAAAAGACCAAAAAGCACCTTGGGCGATGTACCTGAGGTGCTTTGAATATATCCCTATTACTATTCATCCTCGCACACTCGAGATAGGCTATAGCCTTGGATAAAAACAAAACGGCGCACTCATCGTACGCCGCCTATCATACCTGGTAGCACCGACTGGGATCGAACCAGTGACCTCAGGCTTATGAGTCCTGCGCTCTAACCGGCTGAGCTACGGTGCCAAACATGACGCATTATAGCAGAGAATTGGTAAGAAGGCTAGAGCCCAGGCGAGTGTTTTGGCGTTCTTTTTTGCCCAGGCCAGTGGTATAATAGAGAAAACGCCCAATCAGGAGTTAAGGAGAACCACCACATGATACGACGACCACGCTACGATTATGATTTGTTGGTGCTGGGTAGTGGTGCAGCTGGCAGTACTGCAGCTTTGGTGGCGGCCCGGGCAGATAAGAAAGTGGGGTTGATTGAGGCAGACACCTTTGGTGGCGGTGCGCCTAATTGGGGAGATATTCCTGTCAAGACGCTGCTGGGTGTGGCACAGCTCTATAACCGCATCCAACAGGGCCACCAGTTTGGGCTCGATACATCGCGAGTGGATTTTGACTACCCTGCTATCCAGCATTGGAAAAATACAGTGGTAGAGCGAACTGGTGCGGGCGATAACGAGCACTATTATAACCAACAAGGAATTGACACATTCTACGGCAAAGGTGTTTTACGCGACCAGCACACTGTGACGATTGGCGACCATGAAGTAACGGCAGGGCATATCTTGATCGCAACAGGGGCGCATGTGACCCAGCCAGCGATTGCAGGCATTGAGACGATCGATTGGCTCACGCCGCGTACTGCCCTCAAACTGAGCCGCCCGCCACGTAGCCTATTGATCATTGGTGCGACGACGACGGCGATTGAGCTCGCGCATTTCTTTGCGACCTTTGGTAGCACGGTGTCGGTGGCAGAGCAGTCATCACGCATTTTGCCAACTGAGGATGAAGAGGTCAGTGAAGCAGTGAGCAGCCTCTTGCAGCGCGACCAACCACTGTCGGTCCTAACGCAAACGACGATTCGCTCCCTCATGCGTGGCCCAAGTGGTAATGTGATCGTCCAATATATCCGTGGTGGTATTGAGCGGACGATGGAAGTAGAGCGTGTCTTGGTAGCAACCAAGCCAGAGCCGACCATTGATATTGGGCTTGATAATGCCGAGGTAACGTATTCGCCCGATGGCGGTGTTGAGGTCAACCAATTCTTCCAAACCAACGTGCGGCATATCTATGCGGCGGGCCACGTGCTGGGTAATGATGTGCCAACCCACACCGTCTTGAGCGAGGGCCGGCTAACAGCACACAACATCCTTCACCCCAAATCGCAAATGACGCTCGACTACGAGTTAGTGCCGCGCGCTACCTTCATTTATCCAGAAGTGGCTAGTGTGGGCTTTAATGAAGATGACTGTATCAAGCGCGACCTCAAGATCAATAAAGTGTTGGTACCGCTCGGGATGATTGCCCGTAGCAATACAAGTGACTTCCGCGAGGGGTTCGTCAAGCTGATTAGCGACAAACAAGGGGTATTGCTCGGTGGGACGATTGTTGCTCCACGTGCTAGTGAGCTCATCCAAGAGGTCACTCTCGCCATCAAGCATGATCTCACTGCTGAGCAGCTAGCCGAGCTCCCGCACGTTTTCTTAACGTGGAGCGAGGCAGTGCGAACGGCGGCAAGTAAGCTGTCGCGTAAGTAGAGAGATCTGTTTTGTAGCTGAGGCATTTTCACCTTCTTAGTTTTGGCTGCTTAATAATATAGGAGTTTGAGCTTTTAGCTCGACACCATCAGATTAGTTTTTTATTCTCTGCTACTGGTGCAAATTGCATAGGGTGTGGCCTATTGCTTTGCAGTATATTACGAAGAAGTTTGCGAGACTCTAGAGCCTACAAGAAGCTCACTGGTGAAGACTCTGCCACGCTGGCTTGCATCGGTGTATTGCTAAAATAGCAAAGAGTATCCACTTTCAGCTCCATTTAAGCAAGACGGGGCATACTACCTGTAGTAGCACATGCTACCTCCTCCTCTATCATGCAAGCCGCCGTTCCTCCTCCCGGGCGGCTTGTTTTGTGTCTTGCGCCTAGCATATTGCGCATAATAAAACTAGTATTTACTCCTCTTGGCAAAATGAATATACTATTGCCATGGCATATCTTGTTGCAGTGTCTGGTGGTGTGGATAGTGTAGTGCTCTTGGATGTGATGGCGGCGCAGGCAGCGGAGCCGTTGATTGTGGCGCATGTCGATCATGGGATCCGGGGTGAAGCGTCGGCAGCGGATGCGCGCTTTGTGGCAGCACTGGCGGCGCACTATGGACTACCTTTTGTGTCTACTCAGCTTGAGCTTGGGCCAAATGCGAGCGAAGCAGCAGCGCGAGAGGCTCGGTATGATTTTTTGCTTGATACAGCAGCGCAGTATCAAGCACCAGTGGTGACGGCGCATCACTTGGATGATTTGGTAGAGACAGTGGCGCTTAACCTGGTGCGTGGAACGGGCTGGCGTGGGCTGGCCGTGCTGAACCGCCCCGGGGTGGAGCGGCCACTACTGGGCTGGCGCAAGGCAGATATCCGCGCCTATGCACTGGCTCATCGCCTGGAATGGGTGGAGGATGAGACGAATGCGAGTGACCGCTACACGCGCAATCGGCTGCGGCGCTGCATTCAGCGGCTCCTCACGGCAGAGCAGGCGGCGCAGATTACCTCGCTGCGGGATCGGCAACTTGCGCTGCGCCATACGATTAATGATGAAGTGCAACACCTCTTGCCGCAGTTTGCGGCTAAGCGCCATGGATTTATTATGATTGACGAAGCAAGTGCTCAAGAACTATTGGGTGCGATGATCATGTGGGCAGGTGCGCCGCGCCCAACTCGTCCGCGGCTTGAGCGTGCGGTGCTAGCCATCAAGACTGCTCATCCAGGCAGCCGCCATGTGGTGGGCGATGGAGTGTATTTGCAGTTTAGCCCTCGGCAATTCACTGTAGAAGTGGTACAATAGATCAGATTACTGTGTGAGAATGCAAGCGAACGAAAGGAGTGAGTTCCCTGATGAATAAAAAACCGTCGAAAGCGACCAATGCCCTGCGTCTAGGGCTGTTTTGGGCGATTGTGGTGCTGGGTGTGCTGGCATTTTGGGCGATTAATTCGCCGCAGGCCAACCTCAAGGAGGTGCCGCTCTCGGACGTGGTGAACCGGGCAAATAATGGCAAGATTGCCAAGATAGAGATCCAAGGCAATGAGCTGACTGTTACACCCAAAGGCCAGTCTAAGCCAACCGAGCGCAGCCTCAAAGAAAATGGCACTATCTATACCCAAGGGCTCAAACATGACAAAACAGAGGTAAAGGTGCAAAATGAATCACAGACAGGGCTGCTGTTTTGGAATCTTGCGCCGATTGTCCTGTCGGTCGTGCTGTTTGGCGTTCTCTTTATGTTTATGATGCGCCAAGCTCAGGGGCAGAATAGCCAAGCGATGGGCTTTGGCAAGAGTAAGGCCAAGCTGTATGGCCTTGATAAAGAGCGGGTAGTATTTGATGACATTGCGGGTAATGAAAACGCCAAGCAGGATTTGCAAGAGGTGGTGGACTTCCTTAAGCACCCCAAGAAGTATCAGAGCCTCGGCGCTAAGATCCCTAAAGGGATTCTCCTTGTTGGTAACCCTGGTACCGGTAAGACGATGCTGGCGCGCGCGGTCGCGGGTGAGGCTAATGTGCCGTTCTTTTCCATTAGTGGCTCAGAGTTTGTGGAGATGTTTGTTGGTGTGGGGGCGAGCCGGGTACGCGACCTCTTTGCTAAGGCCAAGAAGAATGCGCCAGCCATTATATTCATTGATGAGATTGACGCCGTGGGACGTAAACGTGGCTCTGGCATGGGCGGTGGCCACGACGAGCGCGAGCAGACGCTGAACCAGATTTTGGTAGAGATGGACGGCTTTGAGGCTGATACAAACGTGATTATCCTAGCGGCAACCAACCGGGCCGATGTGCTCGACCCAGCGCTGCTACGCCCAGGCCGCTTTGACCGCCATACGACGATTAGCCTACCCGAGCGCAAAGACCGTGAGGCAATCCTCAAAGTGCACTTCAAGAACAAACCAACTGATGCATCGGTCGACCTCGACAAACTTGCTGCCAAGACAGCCGGTAGCAGTGGTGCCGACCTCGCGAACATGGCCAACGAAGCAGCGATTATTGCAGCGCGCCGTGGCAAGAAGACGATCACCAACCAAGACCTGACCGAGGCCTTTGAGAAGGTGGCGATTGGCCCCGAGCGCAAAGCCAAGGTAATGACCGACCATGAGAAAGAACTCACGGCGTATCACGAGGCGGGTCATGCTATTGTGGGGCACGTCTTGCCGGATAGCGATCCGGTACATAAGGTGACCATCATCCCGCGTGGTGGTACGGGCGGCGTGACATGGTTCTTGCCTCCAGAAGACAAGAGCTACACCAATGTATACGAGTTTAAGGATATTCTGGCCCGGGCGATGGGTGGGCGGATTGCTGAGAAGCTGATCTACGGCGACGACGGTATTACAACTGGGGCGGGTAGTGACCTGCGCAAAGCGACGGAGATTGCCCGTGATATGGTGATTGAGCAGGGCATGGGTGCAAAGCTCCGCGACCAGGTCTTCCATGAAGATAATGGTGGTATGGTGTTTGATAAGATCACTCACGAGCGGCCATATAGCGATGCGACTGCTGAGGCGATTGACCATGAGGTGGAGGCGCTTATCAAAGAGGCTTCTCGCCGTGCTGAGATTGTCCTCTCGCACAACCGTCCAGCGCTCGAGAAGCTTAAGGATGAGCTGCTTGCTCACGAGACACTAGAAGAAGACGAAGCTAAGGCTGCGATGGCAGATGCCACTTTGCCAACGGAGGCCAAGCTCCACTAGGAGCAGGGAGGTACCAGTGGCACATGGAGCAAATCGTCGGCGTGTCCGCTCAGTCGTCGCCAAAGCAAATAGCAAACTAAACATCAAGAATGCTGCTGCCCTCCTGGCGGGCTCAACACTGCTGTCGAGCGTCTTGGGGATGTACCGTGAACGGCTCATCAACGGCATGTATTACGACACCTACAAAGTGGGTGCTGATGCCTATACTGTAGCCTTTACTATCCCCGATTTCATGTTCTTTGTGCTGGTGTCTGGGGCACTGAGCGTATCCTTTATACCGGTGTTTAACCAGCGCTTAGCGTCAGGCAACAAGCAGTCGGCATGGGATTTGAGCTCGAGCTTAATCAACTTCTTGGCACTCACCACCTTAGCGGCGAGTATTTTGATTATGATCTTTGCTGAGCCGCTTGTGAATGTCGTGGTGGGGCCGGGGCTCAGCGAGTCAGGGCGAAGCCTGGCAGTGAGTATGATGCGCGTGATTGCGGTCAATCCATTCCTTTTCTCTATCTCTACCGTCATTGCGAGTATGCAGCAGGCGATTGGGCGCTTTACCTTCTACGCGTTGGCGCCAACGATCTACAACATCGGTATTATCATCGGTGCAACCTTCTTTACGAACGGTATTAATATCTTTGGCTGGCAGGTGTTTGATGGCGGCATTATGGGTGTAGCATTGGGTGTGGTGCTAGGCTCGGTGCTACAGTTGATTGTTAGCTCGATTGGCCTGCTTGGCTTGGACTTTGACTATCGCTTTATAATCAAGCGCAAGAACAAGAGCTTTCGTCAGGTGCTGCGTCTGCTGCGGACGCGCTCACTCGACCAAGGGATTGACTACTTCAATGGTCTTGTGGAGACAAACCTCGCTTCGCGCATGGCTGATGGGACGGTGCGAGCTTACCAACAGGCGTCGTCATTGTCGTTGATGCCAGTGAACTTGATTGGTGTGGCAATTAGCAATGCAGCCTTCCCGCAAATGACGGAGCACCTGGGGGCGGGGCGCGAGGATCTCTTCCGCAAAGAATTGCAGGTGATGATCCGGGTGATTATTTGGCTGGCATTGCCAGTAGCGGTTATTACCTACTTTGCACGAGGCTATGTGGTGAGCTTTATCTATAACGGGGGTGACCCAGTGATATCGGGTTTTCTTGGAGTGCTGGTTTTGACGATATTTTTCCGCACGATTTATCATATTGCAGCACGTAGCTTCTATGCACAGCAAGATACCAAGACGCCGCTTTATATCTCGTTCTTTGCGATTGGGTTTAACATTATCCTGGCGATTATCTTGGTAAATCTCTGGTCCAAGAACCAAAACCCAGGCTATGGCCTAGCTTGGGCGCAGTCTATCACAGCCGTGGTGGAGGTGATTGTCCTCTTCTTCTTCATGGGGCGGCGTATGCCGAGGCTGTTTGACCGCAGCTTCGTCAACAGTATCTACAAGATGGTCGTCGCTGCAGTGCCAACTGGTTTGGCTGCTTATCTGAGTGTGGTGATGATCCCCTTTGGTACGAACGATAAGAGTTTCTTCCTTGCCTTCCCGAAATTTATTATGATCACAGTAGTGAGCTTTGCGGTTTATATATGGTTCAGCCGGCGGCTGAGGCTTAAAGAGGCCGAGCCAGTGCTCAATCGGCTGCGGCAGATCTTCTTTGGACGAATTAACCTTGGCTGGAACTGGAAGCGCTAGCGTATGGAACATATCCGTAATTTCTGCATCATCGCCCATATCGACCACGGCAAAAGCACCCTGGCCGACCGCATGATGGAGCTAACAGGCACCGTTACCAAGCGGGATATGAAGCAGCAGTTGCTAGATAGCATGGATCTGGAGCGCGAGAAGGGGATTACCATCAAGCTCGCCCCAGTGCGGATGAAGTATGAGTATGGTGCGGAGAATGCGGACCCTACCAGTGCGCAGACACAGAGCGAGCCAGCATCGAAACGAAACCAGAGCGATAATACCGCACCCCAACCTGGCACCTACGACCTCAACCTGATTGATACCCCCGGCCATGTTGACTTCAGCTACGAAGTATCGCGTAGCTTGCAGGCCTGCGAAGGCGCAGTATTGGTGGTGGATGCCAGCCAGGGGATCCAGGCGCAGACGCTTGCTAATGTGTATCTCGCGATGGAGCAGGACCTCACGATCATCCCGGTGCTCAACAAAGTTGACCTGCCAGCAGCCGATGTGCCGCGCGTCTCCAAGCAGGTGATTAATCTGCTCGGCTGCGATGAGAGCGATATTATTCATATCTCAGCCAAGACTGGGCAGAATGTGCCGCAGGTACTGCGGGCTATCGTTGAGCGTATCCCAGCGCCGGTGTCGCCACTGGCGGTGCAGGCTGAGCACATGGCCGCGCAGAGTGGTGATAGGCCAGCCATACCAACGCGTGCCCTGATTTTTGATAGCTACTACGACGACTACCGTGGGGTTATTCTTTATGTGCGAGTGGTAGATGGCACGATACCGAAAGGTGCGGATATCACCATGATGGCTACCGGAGCCCGCGGTCTTGCTCTGGAGGTAGGGCACCTGAGCCCAACCATGCAGCCCGACCCACTGCTTGGCACCGGCGAAATCGGCTACATCGTCACCAACCTGAAGACGACGCGTGAAGCGCGGGTGGGTGATACGGTGACGCTCAAGAAATACTTCGAGTAGTTATAACATGTGCTATAGTTTACTGTATGATGGCTGCGATAAAAAAGTACGACACATTCATCGCCATCTTGTTTGCTGGCCTAATTATGCTATTCATCGCCGTGGCATTTACTACTCCGAGTTTTTGGGATTGGCTGTGGCAGCGGCATCACAACCAGCTTAGTTGGTATATCCGCCCGTTGTTCTTGATACCGTTTTGCTGGTTTGCCTATCGGCGGAGCTGGGCGGGGATAATGATGGTGATATTCTTGACCTTGACCAGCATGGGATGGTTTGCCCCGCCCGATGAAACGAATTTACAGGTGCAACAGTTTTTGCAAGTTGAGCAGCAGTATCTGCAGGGTGGATGGACATTAAGTAAGTTTTTCCTCACATTGCTTATACCATTATCCTTTAGTACTTTAGCAGCGGCATTGTGGTGGCGAAATATCTGGCTGGGAGTGGCAGTCATGGCGTTAATGGCTGCCGGTAAATTGTTCTGGAGTATAACTTTTTCTGGTGAAGCTGGTCTGGCGGTGATTGCCCCTGCGACAATTGGATTTGTTCTATGTAGTGGCTGTTTGTGGTTGGCTACAGTGCTGTCTCGTCGTCGTATTTCTAGGGTTAAGAAAATGAATTTTATTAAGAAAGGGTCAAATAGGTAAAGCTATTATCCATATTTTGCCAACAATGTCATCACACCACCTGCAAAGATGGCGTATGCTATCGTCGCGGACGCTCTTCGAGAGCCCTCGGCTTACCGTCGCAGAAGATACAGTAGAGCTGCCAAATGGAAAGACAATCCAATATATCCATTATCCCTACCATGGGCATGGTGGGGTAATCGTAGTGTGTCGCCGAGGTGACAATATCTTGGTGCAGCAAGAGTATTCGTACCCGGTGGATGAAGTGTTATATCAGTTCCCGGGCGGGAAGATCGAATCGGGTGAGGATGTGTGTGCGGCGGCGCAGCGAGAGCTGGCTGAGGAGTCGGGCATTGCCATGACAGGTGTGCGAGCGTGTGGTTGGCTCTATGCCGACAATCGTCGCACCAGTGCGAAGCTCCATGTGGTTTACGGCGAATATGCTGGGACAAACCACCAACATCGGCCGGATGACACCGAGCAAATCATTTCGGAGTGGCTGCCGATTGCCACCATCCACCGCATGGTCGCTACTGGTGTAATCACCAACTACGCCATGCTCGCTGCCTGGGCTTTGCTCGCCAGCACCCTCCAGCAAGTAGGAGACTCTCGTGCGAACGAGTAGTGTGGAATTACCATCGGCCAGTGAACTGCGCACAATGATACACCAAGAATCGCCACGGTTAGCTCGGCACCAGGATTATCTTGACGCACGGCCGTGGTTGTTTGCAGAGCTGAAACGGATTGCACATAACGCTGGTATCGATACAGCTGTTTTTGATCATTATACAATGTACGATTTTGATGATACTATATCGAAGCTTCATCGGTTCACAGTGCAACTTGCTGATTACTTGGCTCAACATGCTCATCATAGCGAAGCTGCTACACTCTACGAGGTGCTCGCAAAGGGTAACCCACCAAGGCCGTCGGATGTCATACTGGTGTTTGGCTCGGCAGAGAATTGGCGAATTGCTACTGCAGTGGAGTTGTATCATGCTGGTGTTGCTCCCAAAATAATGATTGCTGGTGCTTCGCCGCGCTGGGCAGTTGCCTACGGTAAAGATACTCCTGTAGCCGAAGCTTGGCGCATGGCGGAGTATGCTCTAACTCATGGTGTCCCGGCAAGGGATATCATCATCGAAGATCAATCAATATCCATCCCAGACAATGTGAAGCGCAGTATTGACTGCTGGGAAGCGATGCTGTGGTGCCCACGACGTATTATATTGGTGACGAGCGAATTTAATGTTCGCCGTGCAGAGATGAATATGTATAAGTTTGCGCCATGGCCAGTAGAGATCTTTACCGCAAGCCCTGAGCCAAGCCCAGCCTTAAGAGTGGACACATGGATAGCAACCGACCGTGGCCGCCGCCTCATCCTCAACGAATATGCTAAAATTATAATAGAAAGTACCATTGATCATCTGCTGGCGGCAGAGAAGGGAGTGTGAATATGGGGTACGTTGGCTCGTATGTGTGGCAGTTGCGCCAGAAGGTTGGGGATAAGAAATTACTCACGACAACTGTTGATGTCTTGCCTGTTGATGAAACAGGGCGTGTCAAGCTCATCTACGCTAAAGCCTTTGATCGATGGAGTACAGTAGGTGGACACGTCGAGGAAGGCGATAGTTATGCCAGTGCGGCACTACATAAGCTGCGTGAAGAAGCAGGAATCACTGCGCACGCCAGCGACCTTGAGCTCTTTGCAACGCAGTCTGGACCAGGGCGGGTGTATCATTATCCTGATGGTGACACACAAGCCTTTACTGTAGTGTTTTGCCTCAAGCAATGGCAAAGCGAGGCATCGCACACTGATACTGAGGAAGTAGCGACAGGCCAGTGGTTCTCGCTAGACGAAGCATTGCAGCTCAATACGAATGACGCCACACGCCAGATTCTCACTGCCTACCAGAGGTATAACGAGACGGGTGTGGTGCAGATGATAGAGGAACGGTAACACTTTGCCTACCTAATAGAGGATCGGTATGACGCAAGAAAGACTCCTGACAGAAAAGGACACAGCACATAACAGTGAAGATGAAGCAAAGGCGGGCTGGCACACAGCTTTTGCAGGCATGATGTTTGATGTCCAACATAATAACAAGGGCTGGGAAAGGGTGGTGCGAGCGCCAGGCGTGCGCATTATACTTGATGATCAAAGCAGTGGTACAATCTTGCTCACCCGCGAATTTCGTCATGAGCTGGATGGATATGATTATCGCCTGCCAGGAGGTAAGGTGTTTGATTCACGTGCCGATTACCAAGCTGCTTGCGCCCAACATGTTGATATAATTCAAGCCGCGACGACGAAGGCTGTGCATGAGGTGCAAGAAGAAGCGGGCTACACGATTGTCGATCCGCAGCTTATTCATATCTCGACACTTGGTGCGACGGTGAAGTGGGATTTATATACATTTGTTGCAACGAATTTTATAAAAAGTGATGATGGGCAGCAACTTGAGGATGGCGAAGTGATTCAGACAGACTTGTGGTTTTCGTATGATGAGGTGCGCGAAATGGCCTTGAAAGGTGACATGCGCGAGGATAGAATCGCGATGGTATTATTACGGTATCTAACAGATAAAAAGAATGAATAACGAGAAAGATAATATTTAACAGAGCTAGCCACGATGAGCAAATTCGACACCATGACACCAGAAGAAATTGGCCAGCTCTTTCCTATAGAGGTGGTACCATATGATGAACGGTGGCAACAGTTATTCATGGCTGAGGCAGCGCGGGTAAGTGGTGTGCTGGGTGATGAGGTGTGTGCCATCGAGCATATTGGTAGCACAGCAGTGCCGGGATTGGCAGCCAAACCGATCATTGATAGCCTACTCATTGTGAGCAAGCTTGATAGTCGAGCGAAGCAGCGGCTGATAGAGCAGCTTCGCCCGCTTGGCTACGAAAATATGACTAATGCTGAGACGGAACTGACGATGGAGTTTGGCAAAGGCTATGACGTGGATGATCCGCTACGCCAAAAGTATCATCTCCATGTCGAGCAGGCAAAGGTGATGCCGTCGCCGAAGATTATCTTTCGTGATCGCTTGCGGAGTAGCCGCGTCTTGCGCGAGAAGTATACCAAACTCAAACGCGAGCTGGCGCAGCAGTATCGGCATAACAGAGAGGCATATACGGCAGGTAAGGCAGCCTTTGTGCGGATCGTCTCAGATCTTCAATCGCTAAGGTAAGTGCTATGTCTATAGAACAATAAGATGGTTCATATACAGCTGATTGACATTGGTTTACAATTATCCTATTATTGTCACATGCCAAATGGAGAGACAGTAAGAAAACGCACGCTATTGCACGAGTCAAATATGCCTGCCGATACAAACAAGGAAGATAATAAGCAGAAGGACGCACCTCCAATTGCGGCGGCGTTAGCAAAATGTAGCATTGACGCGACTGAGCTATCTTCACAAAAGAGCCATACAGTTGAGGAGATTCGGGATTATATCAGCTGTCGAGATTATTCTAAGCCGACTGCGCATCTTGACTTGACTACGGAGGATGCACAAAAAATGCTTGACTCTGGAGATGAGGTGACACTGTTGGTTGGCCTTAAGTACTTTGGTCAACTCGACCCCACTATTGCGCAGCAGATATGTGATATTGGTTCAATTGCAGTGCCTTTTCGGCTCAAACAATTCCCCGGCATTGATTATGATGATATCACAAAGCGCATGACACAGGCTGGTCACAAATGGGTATCTCAGGTTGGCCTGGAAAACTTTACAGAATTAAACGATGAATTAGCGCATCGAATGGTTGAAGCAGGGGAGGGAGGCTTAGCTTTACGTAGGGAAGAGGTGCAGATTGCTGATGTAGATAGTGTGCTGTGCCATATGATAGATTATGGCGATGTTGATGACGTACTCATGGCAATAAATAGCCCGCAAGAAGATAGATGGAACAGTATTGATATTACAAAAGTGGTAAGTTATATTGCTCGGCATAAAGGGCTAAATGAGGATGATCTTGAGCGTATTATAAAGAACAACTCTAGTGTTGATCGCACAACCGTCTCGCTTGCACTTATTGAGCATGGTTCAGCTGATATGGTCTTTACAATGCTTGATAGCATGGCTGTTGATCAACAGAGATTTGCTGCCGGATTGACTGATCGCTATGAAGTACTTCTCGAATCAGACGTTTCTGATGAGACATTTGCTCGATGTGGTGAACTTATGGGAGACAAGCGTCCTGATTCTATGGTGCGAGCAGAAGAATTCTTTGGCTCAGCAACAGTTTCGCGGGTGAAACTACTTCAAGAGATGCTTGATGGTAATGTCCCGGATACAGTGCGTCAGCTTGGTGTTACATCAGCAGGAGAGGCTGGTATTACTGAGTTGCGGAGTGTGATTGAAACATTTCGACAAGCTTTTCAGGCGGCAGAGCTTGATGAGGTCTATACAAAACAGCTTGAGGAATCGCCAGTTTTGCGTGATGTTCTCATGACATTAACGGGCTATAAAGGTTCTCGTTGGGGTGGCAATAGCGATGCGGGGTTACAGGAAAAAATTCGTTATCATAACCAAGCAGCCGAAGACGGTCGCATTGCTACCATGAAGGAATTCTATCAGCCAAGTGATGTTTACAGCATAGCAACTGTTGCTGGTAAGAAAGAACGCATAGGTTGGACCCCAGATGTTATTGAACGCTATGATGTATTACGAAATGATATTATGCATGCTCGCGCGCTAACGGGTCCTCAGGGTGGTGGTATGCGTCAAGCAATCGATGAATTGCGCGCTGATATCTCTGTTGAACTAGAAGATTTACAACATCGTATTGATACTACTGACAATAATGATCCAAAAGCAAATATCAAGGTTAGTAACCTTAAGCGTCGCAAGGTTGCTCTCCAGAAGTATGTCGAGCAAGTTCAACAAGGAGATTTTGCTGATACTACCCGCTTTGTAATGGATTCCCCGGCTGACTTTACGCGAGGGTTTCAAGAACTACAACCGTATAAGAGCTTACATCAGTCAATGCGTCGACTGGTTTACGCCTGGGCGATGCGCAAACAGCCAAACCAACGTCGTGAGATGGCTGGTCTGAGTGTTCAGCCGTCGATTGAATCACTAGCAAGTATGCGTGAGTTTATAGAGCATATTGTTAATCAAGAAGTATATGGCCAGTATTTTAGTGATAAGAAGCAAGCAAATAAGTTTAAACAGATGAATAGTACCCGTGCTCTTGAAGAGGCGATGAATCTGCACCAGCAAAAAGCCGAACGACTCGGTACGACTACTCTACAGTTTATTCCAACAAGAGGCATACTAATGGAGATGTCGGGACAAATTGCCGATGCATGCTGGGCTGATAAATATGATTCATTAGCAGAAGACTTTCCGAACTTTACTTCTCTTATGATTAAAGCGCGACCTGGTAAGAAGAGTGAGCGGATCGTTGGCGCAGCAATGCTTATCGAAACGCGTGATAGCCAAACAGGTGATAATGTACTATTGGTGCGTGGGCTCAACCCAACAGAAAACTATATTCACAAAATAGACGTTGGCGAGTTTTATAATGCTATTGTAGATTACGTATCAAAGACAGCCGAAGCAGCTGGTGCAAAACCTGCCATTGTTATAGATGACCATAGTGGCGGATCAACGACAAATAGGCCAACGCTTTATGGCTATATTCGTGCTCAGCAGCCGACATTGCCGAAAGTATCGGTACCTCGCGATGAAACATTCTTCAACACATATGACGTTTCAAGTAAAAGTCATCTCCTTCACTAATATCCTCGTCCTCACTTACAAGAATACTTCCTGAACTTCCATGTGGCAGAATGCTACGATTAGTCGCACAACTTAAGAAGTGGCTGAATGTATAGTGTGCAGTATACTGCAAAAAAGCTTGGAATTGCGACGAAGAAGTATAGAGCGATCGATGACTATAGGCCAATGTTTTGCCTCTCGTCCGAGCAGTTCTTGCAGATTCAGCACTACCGTGAAAAGCATCTTAATCCATATGTAGAGCATAAGGGCTCCTCGCAAGAAGGGTAATTCTCCTCTGTCGCAAAACTTGCTATAATATCAAACATGACAGCGATAACCGTCCAGCCTCTCCCTGGCTACAAAGAAGTCAAGCCTTTCGTCTACGCAGGGTTTTTCCCGGTGTCTAATGAAGATTACAATGACCTCAAGGAGGCGATTGAGCGGCTGAGCCTGAGCGATAGTGCGCTGCAGTTCGAGCCGGAGAATTCGCCGGTGTTGGGCTATGGTGTGCGGATTGGCTTCCTTGGCCTCTTGCATATGGATATCATTCGCGAGCGGCTGGAGCGTGAGTATAATCTAGACCTCATCGTCACCAACCCAAGTACCGACTACCAAGTGAGCTTGACCAATGGCGATGAGCTAGATATCAAGTCTGCCAGCGAATTGCCTGACCCAGCCCAGATCAAGGAGATTCGTGAGCCGTGGATTGATGGTGAGATCGTCGTACCCCAAGATTACATCGGCGCAGTAATCCAGCTCATCGTTAGCAAGCGCGGTCGGCAAAAGAACCTCAGTTACATCGACGAGCGTGCCCTCATCTCCTTTGCAGCACCACTGGCTAATCTCCTGACGGATTTTTATGACCAACTCAAGTCGGTCACCAGCGGCTACGGCTCGTTTAATTATGAACTGCGAGGCTACCAAGCGGAGGATTTGGTGCGCGTGGATTTCTACGTGGCAGGTGAGATGGTTGATGCGCTCAGCGTTATGTGTCATCGCTCGGAGTCGCAGCGGCTGGGGCGCGAGGTGGTGAAGAAGCTCAAGGATGTCGTGCCGCGCCAGAGCTTTGAGGTGGCACTGCAGGCGGCGATTGGTGGGAAGTTTATTGCCCGCGAAAATATTGGTGCCTACCGCAAAGATGTCACTGGCTATCTCTACGGCGGTGATGTGAGCCGCAAAAAGAAACTCCTTGCCAAGCAAGCCCGCGGCAAGAAGCGCATGAAACGCTTTGGCAAAGTTGATATCCCTAGCGAAGCCTTTACGGTAATGCTCAAGCGAGACTAACAACTAACAGGAGTTGTGTGCGAGTGCAGATACGTTATGATCGATTGACGGCCGATATAGACAGAGCACTCGTGTATGACAATGTGCCACCTGCAGAGAGAGAGAGAGCGATTATCGGCATTGGCGAGCAGTGAGCTTAGCGCGGCTTGCGCTAGAACTGAGCAATGGCAACGACGCGCTTACTCTTGATGGCATGCCAGTGCATTTTACTCGTCACTATGCGGACGCACGACGCACAGCACAGTCAATTTCCCGTGGCCAGTGGACATACCAAACGCGCGGTAGAGAAGAGGAGATTGCAGTAGCGATTCATCATGAGTTTCGACCTGAGCAGCAGCTCCAACCAGCATTGATTATTGCGCACAGACAATATCACGCTGCAACGAAACCAGATTATATGGGGATACCTGATTGTGTGCGTATCGGAGGACGTATGACAGATATCGATCGGTACTCCCAAGAGTTCCTGGAAGACTACTTTCAGATAGATCTAAACAATATCAAGAATAGCTAGCTAGCTTCTTATGTCAAGGGTGAGAAGCCACGCTCTACGATGTGCTATCATAAATATGATATGACTATGACGAATCTTCAATCACTTATCGAACAGTATCAGCCAACTAAGGCAGTGCGCCAGCTTGTATGCGACACGAGGATTGTGCTGCTCGTTGGCATCTCTGGGGCCGGCAAGGATACGACTAAGCAGCGGTTGCTCGCGAGCACCGAGTTTGCCGATATCGTCTCGTACACCACCCGTCAGCCTCGCCAAAACAAAGGTGTGTGGGAGCAAAAGGGAGTCGACTATCATTATATCGATGAAGCGACTGCCGCAGAACTGTTGCAAAGCCGTGCTTTTGTAGAGGCGAAGTTTGTCCATGGGACGCTCTATGGTACAGGGGTCAGGCAGATTCAGGATATTCGCGATGCAGGTAAGATTGCTGTGACGGATATTGATGTGCAGGGCGTTGATGAGTATAAGAAACTCTCCCCAGGTGTGGTCGCGATATTTCTCTTGCCGCCGAACTTCCAGGAGTGGCGCCGCCGCCTCAGTGTGCGCTATACCTCGCAGGCGGAGTTTGATCGTGAGTGGCCCAAGCGCTACACCAGTGCAATTCGCGAGATCACCCACGCACTCGAAGTCCCATACTACCACTTTGTCATCAACGATGATATCGACGAGACGGCGCGCATTGTGCGGGCGATTGCCTCCAAGCCAGATGTGTATAATCGCAAGGATGACGAAGCTCGCTTGGCGGCGCGAGACTTGCTCGATAGCCTCTTGCGCGAGCACCCGGAGCATGTATGAGTAAGCCAGCCACGCATGCTGCCGCTGAGCTAGGTGATGCAGAGCATAAGCAGCGTTCATCTCTGGCGCTGCGTCGACCAGTGTGGTCGCCCACGGCGTTGGTCGATCAAGGGTTCTTTATTTTTGCGGGGGTGGCGTCATTTTGGTTTGTTTGGCTGGTGTGGCGCGAGGGCTGGCACACTGGTGGTTGGTGGCTGGTAGGGTTCTTTGCTGTGGTGTGGGTGATTACGGCATATTTTGCATTGCCGCGCTTGCACCGTATCTTAAGTAGTATTTATGTGCCCAATTATTTCATTGGTCGAACACGCACCACAGATGGCCTCCTCGGAGATCCGGTTAATCTCGCTTTTCGCGGTAGCGAGGCCCAGTTACACCGTGCCATGACGGCCGCCGGCTGGGCGCTGGCTGATGACGTGACGGTGCGCTCGTCGCGGCGGATTATTCTTGCCACACTGACCCGCCGCAGCTATCCTAATGCACCAGTCTCACCTCTAGTGCTGTTTGGCCGGCAGCAGGACTTTGCCTACCAGCAGGAGATTGACGGCAACCCGGGCAAGCGCCACCATGTGCGCTTTTGGCGCTGCCCCCAGGGGTGGTTGTTGCCCGGCGGGCATCAGGTGGACTGGCTGGCGGCTGGTACGTACGACAAGAGTGTGGGGCTATCAATCTTTACGTTGCAAGTGACACACAAGATCGACGAAAACACCGACATCGAGCGTGACTACGTCGTCAAGACAGTCACGCGCGCCCTTCGTTCGATTGAGCTAACGGTGCTGGAGGATTTCTCGACGGGCTACCACTCGCGCAACGGGGGTGGGGATAATATTATTACCGATGGCGACCTGCCCGTTATCGAGCTTGGCCGTGTCCGCGCCAAAGCAAGCGAAGACGAGGACGTGCCTTCCCATCTGATTCTCGACGCAACGACGCACGAGACTATGCCCGATGAACACGCTACTCTCATGTCGCAATTTTTGAGTCGCCGCCCGCCGCAAATCGCCCTTGGGATTATTATGATTGGCCTGGCGATTGCTGTGGCCACGATGAGCACCTTCTTCGAGATTCTCAACTTTAGCCACTTGCGCATGGAGGTGGTACGAATTTTTCACGACAGTGGCCTGCCGCTGCAGAGTATTGAGAGTGCGACGCATATCGTGGCGACTATCTCAGCCATTGTATCTACAACGTGGATTGGCATCGTGATTTTTCTTGCGGGGCTAACCTTCCGCGGCAGCGACCGCTCGCGTATTTTGCTGATGAGCATTGCTAGCCTTGCAGCGGTGATTAGTTCATTTGGGCTGACGATCGGCAGGGTTACATGGTCGGCTGCTGGCACATTGCTCTTCATTGGCGTCAACATCGTCATCGTGCTCATGTTCTCCACCGACGCTGCCCGACGCTTCACCCGAGCGCGCAGCGGGAAGTAATGGTCGCAAATTTGTAGGTTATACCCGGTACTGTTACGCTGTTTCTACTCTGGTATGGTGAGAGGGGATAGGCTACTTCATCTGATGGAGCTACTATCGATCGTAACAATTAACCCTGACCTCAGGGAGAGGAGCTGAATAATTACGAATAATATTCATCCTTACCAATCTTCCAGGAAAGGGGTGATAACAACGAGAGGTGTGAGAACTGGCAAAGCTTTGGCAGCTCAAATTCACTCAGATTGACAGCAGGGCAAAAAATCGCTACACTACCTGATATTGTGACAGAGCAGATTGGTGATTTTGACGGTATTGTCAAGGGTCTTAGTACTGGTCCTGATCTTGATAGTTATATTCCTAAACAATGTCGAGAGTGCCCACAGCTAGCAGGGATAATAGAGGCGCTCAAAATGGCATGGGAGCAGAATGAAGCGCTGAAGCGTACAGTACTTGAAACAGTAGACAATATTACAACATGGCTACGAGTGCAAGGCATGTCTGAGGAGGAGATAAAGCAGATCCTAGAAGACCCGGAGCGGCTAGAAGAGGCACGAGCTGAGTATGGGAAGATCGTAGAGATGAAGCTTGCTATAGGGGGTGCCGCGTTCAATCAGCTGCTGCCAGGAATAGAAAAGCAAACAGCAGGCTGTCCTGGAATTATAAAATGCATAAGTCGAGATGGAGAAACGGTTGTAGAGGTGTGCGGCTCACACACTATGCCCAATGGGAAAAGTGACGAAGTAGCGACAGTCCGTCGTACTGGCAGAGGTGAGCAGGACCCATCCGAATCAGGCACCTCCGACTAATAGCAGTCTATTTGCGCCAATAAATAACGACAGAGGGATATACAAAACACCGATGGCATCAGATAAAGAACGAGAATTTTATGGCATTGTGGAGGGGCTTGATGAGCCAGAGATATCTGCGGCTTCTTATATCCCCAAGCAGTGCTATGGCTGCCCACGAGCAGCCGAGTTACGCCGCAGGATAGCGATGACTGCCTGGACATATAGTGAGCTCTGGAAAAATTGCTTTGACATTGCAGATGGTGACCCTGACCTAGGCAAGGCCATCGTACGTGCTATGGATCGGCTCAAGCAGCAGAATCTACAGGCAAGAAATGAACTGAGCCAGCTCGTTGCTCAGTGTGAGGAGCGCTAGTTGTGATAGGTAAAATAGTAAGAAGAAATAGCAGAGTGACAGAGGCAGCAACTACCGCATGTATGTTGCCATCACTCCCGCACCGCGAAACAATCGAGAGCGCAATGATCAAGCATCACGATCTCGACGACCAAGGAACAGGAGGATAGATTGCTGTGACGCGTCTCGCTAGCAGACGAGGCTTAGCAGCAGGGAATAGGCTACATCTTCCACTAGCTCGTTAGCACTCTATTGACGAGAGTGCCAACTCTGCGCTATAATGCGGCTATGACAGAACGGCAACAAGCGATTCTTTCTGCTATCATTGAGCAATACGCCGAGATCGCTGCCCCTGTGGGGAGTGTGACGCTGGCGAAGCTATTTGGGGTGTCTAGTGCAACCATTCGCAGTGAGATGGCCAAGCTCGAGGAGATGGGCTTCGTTAAAGCGCCGCACACCAGTGCTGGGCGTATCCCCACCAGCAAGGGCTACCGCTTCTACGTCAATGGCATCACCAACGCCCAGATGAGTGAGCTACCTAGTGGGATTGATCGCAGCACCAAGGCTATTGAAGCGCACGTCAACTCACATCTCGATGCAGCCGATCGAGCTATTCGCAGTGCGGTGGATAGCCTCGTTGAGCTCACGGGTAACCTGGGCTTTGCTACCATTGGCAGTGAGCTCTATATGAATGGCATTAGTCGGCTTTTTAGCCAGCCAGAATTTCTTGAGGGTAAGCATGTCCAATCGGTAGCACATTTGATTGACAATATCGAGCCGTGGCTGCGCGAAGCCCGGCCCAATGAGCCGCTTAACGTCTATATTGGCAGCGAGAACCCCATTGGCAAGAGCAGTGATGCGACGCTCATTATTAGTAAATTTCGCTCGCCCTATAGCGATCGCAGCTACATTGGTGTGATTGGCCCCATGCGCCAGCACTACCGCCGCACCATCGAGCTGGTCAAGCGCACTGGGGTGATGCTGGAGGAGATATTATGATGACACGACCACTGTTATTTGCGCTGCAGCCATGCTATACTATGAAGGATAATGACAACTGAGCAGTCTGCTCAGTACCACAGGCAACACCACTAGGCAGGAGGAATGATATCGATGACAAAACACAAGAAAGCGCCAAATATAGCCGAGCTCGAGCAGCAGATTGGCGAGCTCACGCAGGATTTGCAGCGCACCAGAGCAGACTTTGAGAATTATCGCAAACGCGTTGATGCCGAAAAATCCCAGGCCAAGGCAGCGGGTGCTCAGCAGGCAATTCGCAAGCTCTTGCCTGTGATTGATACGATCGAGCGCGCCACTGCCAACGTCCCTAAGAAGCTCCAGAATGACACCTGGGCGAGTGGGGTGGTGGCAATGTCGAAGAAGCTCGATGGCTTGATGGCAGAGTTCAAGCTTGAGCCGATCGTGGTTGAGCTTGGCGCGACCGAGTTTGATCCAGACCTCCACGAGGCCGTCTCGATGGACGACGAGGGTGGTGACAAAGAAATTATTAGCGAAGAGCTGCAGCGCGGCTATAAGCTTGATGGTCACGTCCTGCGCCATGCTATGGTGCGGGTCAGCCGGAAGCCGTAGGGGTGAGCGGGATGAGGCGTTGGCTGCTTGCAGGAACACTCATCATCATAGCAACACTTAGTGTTGGCAGTGCTCAGGCTCATGCAACGCCACTGGCCAACCAAGCCGATATTGCAGTGGTTAAGCGAGCGAGCACAGCCTATCAAGCCTTTACACGCGAGCTTTATGCCACCCAGCCCAAGAAGGACTCTATTGATGAACGAGCCAAGCAGGCCGCAGCAGCCTTTGCAGTAGTGGCGAAGCACTCATTTTCTCCGCAGCTTGGTGATGAATACAGCCGTCATGCGGCAGCAGTGAAAGAAAAATCCTCGGCCGTCAAGACACTTCTTGAGCGTGCTCCACAGGCCTTTGCTAGCAAAGATACGCAGGCTGCAGCAGTCTATTTGACAGATGTAGAAACAGCGGTGAGTCAGTATGACTCAGCTGTTGGTGCGCTTAATACAACAGTCGACGACGCCAACCAAGCGACGAATCGCCTTTACTTACTTATGGTGATTGGTGCTGGACTCGTGGCGGCAGTCGCTGCAGTCTGGGCGCGACGCCAGCATACCCGGACATTTGCTAGTAAGCGTGTAGTACGGGCACGCTGGGCGGTGGTTGCAGCAGCGGCAGCACCACTGGCGGGTGCAGTTTCGCTCTATGTGATATTTATCCAAGGGAGTGACACGCGAGTTGTGCGCGGCGTGGGCTACGCGGTGCTGACCGGTGGTGTAGCGGTTCTTATCTATGCAGTGATGGCGTATTGGCGTCTCCGGCGGGCTGAGACGCTCGCGGCGGCAATTACTGCGGGTGATGAGATCTACCAGTGGTAAGCAAAATCTATTAGCACTCTTGACAGCCGAGTGCTAGCTCGCTATACTAAACCTATTGGCACTCGACTCCAAAGAGTGCTAGAATAGACAAGATGTTAATAGCCGAAACAATAAACTAACAACGTTGCGTCGCTGCCAGCAGGGCAGGCGCACAGGAGGAAACTATATGGGTAAAACTATCGGTATCGACCTTGGTACAACCAACAGTGCCTTTGCGTACTTAATCGCGGGCAAGCCAGAAGTTATCACTAATGCTGAGGGCAACCGCACCACACCGTCAGTGGTAGCAATCAACAAAAAAGGTGAGCGCCTTGTGGGGCAGGTGGCCCAGCGCCAGCGCGTGACCAACCCTAAGAATACGATCTATGGCGTCAAGCGCTTGATTGGCCGCAAATTCACCGACAAAGAAGTTCAGAAAGATCTCGACATCATGCCATACGAGATCGTCAAGAAGGGCAATGCCGTTGCCGTTAAGCTAGGCGATAAAGAATACACGCCAGAAGAAGTGAGCGCCATGATCCTAAGCAAGATCAAGGCTGATGCCGAAGCCTTCTTGGGTGAGAAGGTAACGAAGGCGGTCATTACCGTGCCAGCCTACTTCGACGATTCGCAGCGCCAGGCTACCAAGGATGCCGGTAAGATTGCTGGCCTAGAAGTCGAGCGTATCATCAATGAGCCAACGGCGGCTGCTCTCGCCTATGGTCTCGATAAGGGCAAAGAAGAGAACATCGTTGTCTTTGACCTTGGTGGTGGTACCTTCGATGTGTCGGTGCTAGAGATCAACGGTGATATTTTCCAGGTGCAGTCAACCAATGGCGACACCCACCTTGGTGGTGAAGACTTCGACAACGCCATCGTCAACTACTTCCTCGATGACTTCAAGGCCAAAGAAGGTATTGATCTGCGCAAAGATAACGCCGCTATGCAGCGCCTCAAGGACGAAGCTGAGAAGGCAAAGAAAGAGCTCTCGACTGTTACTGAGTATGATGTCAATATTCCATTCATCACAGCTGATGCCGATGGGCCAAAGCACTTCGAAATGAGCCTGACGCGCGCTAAGCTTGAGGACTTGGTGAAGGATCTACTCGACCGCCTCGATGGGCCAGTAGAAAAAGCGCTCAAAGATGCCAAGCTGAGCAAATCTGATATCGGCAACATCGTCATGGTTGGTGGTATGACCCGTATGCCAGCAGTGGTCGAGCGAGTCAAGAAATTGTTTGGCAAAGACCCAATGCAAGGCGTCAACCCAGACGAAGTAGTGGCCGTTGGTGCGGCCATCCAGGGCGGTGTGCTGGCTGGTGACGTCAAGAGCGTGCTGCTGCTAGATGTGACGCCGCTGTCCCTCGGCATTGAGACCATGGGCGGTGTGTCGACCAAACTAATTGAGCGCAACACCACTGTGCCAACCAGCAAGAGCGAAGTATTCTCAACGGCAGCAGATAACCAGCCACAGGTGGAGATCCATGTTTTGCAGGGTGAGCGCGAGTTTGCCAACGACAACAAGAGCCTAGGCCGTTTCGTGCTTGACGGTATTGCACCAGCACCACGCGGTGTGCCACAGATTGAAGTGACCTTTAACATTGACGCCAATGGTATCCTCAGTGTTACCGCTAAGGATAAAGGGACAGGCAAAGAGCAGTCGATCACCATCCAAAACTCTGGCAACATGAGCAAGGAAGATATCGAGAAGGCACAGAAGGAAGCTGAGCTCCACGCCGATGAAGACAAGAAAAAGCGCGAAGTAATTGATGCCAAGAACCACCTCGAGAATGCCATCTACCAGGCAAAAAAGATGCCCGATGAGTTCAAGGACAAGATCTCGAGCGACGACAAGAAGACGCTGGAAGATGCCATTGCCGAAGCTGAGAAGCATAAGAATGCAGAAGACAAAGACGAGCTTGAGGCTGCCACTAAGGCGCTGGACGATGTAAAGATGTCTATCGGTGCTAAGCTCTATCAGCAGCAAGCTGAGGACAAAAAAGCCGAAGAAGAAGCTGACGCCAAGGCGAAAGCTACCGACAAGAAGCCTGACAAAGACGAACCCGTCGAAGGCGAAGTTGTCGACGACAAAAGCAGCGACAAGAAGTAACATTGCGTTATAGCTACAGCTGCATTGCGAATGGCCACCTGGAAAGGGTGGCTATTTGCTTAGTGTCATGAGTATCCATAATGACAAATATAAAACGCCTTAGGCGAATCTACAAAGAGAATAAAAAGCTCACCTAGTATGAGCTTCTTATTGCGCGCTAGCCTCTGTTATTTGATATCCATCAACTCAATGTCGAACACAAGATCGCTATTGGGTGGAATGTTAGCAGCAGCGCGAACGGAGCCGTAGGCCATCTCACTTGGGATGATGAGTCGGCGCATACCACCGACCTTCATGCCAGGCACACCCTCTGTCCAGCCGCGGATGACTTGGTCGAGGCCGAAGGTGACAGGCTGACCAAAGTCGTGGCTGCTCTGGAAGATGATGCCATTCTTGCATAGTGCACCAGTATAGTGTGCGGTGATAGTCGCGCCGGCTGGTACCTCGGTGCCAGTGCCAGGGATAATGTCGATGATTTGCAGTGCGTCGACCTTAGCAATGGGTGTAAAGTCGGCGAGTTTGGTTCCTTCGTATTGTGTCATGGCTCTATTATACCATTATGCGTCTTCCGCCGCGCCACGCAGTTGAGCGGTGGGATGGCTGTGCTCGATGGGGTGCGATCGACGACTATGACCTGCTGTAGCTGTGGATAGCGTGCGAAGAGACGACCAAGCGCGCGCGTCATGGTGCTGGTGTAGCGTTTTTCATCTGGCGCTGCGGCATAGTGAACTCCTTCCTTGAGTGGTGTCGCCCAACAGCAACTGGTGTGGATGGCACGAGTGTCTTGGGGGAGTTTGGGGTATTGGGGGTATTGCATGCCATAACCCACTAGATCGGCACACACAGCAGATAACGTGCGGGTACACTGCTGCCGCAACGTGTTGCTCGCGGTGAATGTCCCCCGCTCGGCTGATGAGCTAAAAATCGTGCGTTTGCGCTCAAGTACATGGCGTATACCATTGGTAATAATCATCAGTGAATTGTAGATGTCGTGCGGTTGATACTCTGGTGTGCCTACCACTAGCTCCGCTGCGGGCATAGAGGTAGAGAGTTCCTGTAGCTCAGCGAGGCGATCATTTACCACTGCATGTTGGTCTGGGATTTCAGCCAGCTCCATGTCTGCCGTCGTCATGAGTTCGGGGCTGATGAAGCGATGGGCGGGGTGATCGGCAGCTGCTTTGCGTATCAGATCCATGTACTCGTGCCAGGTATTGGCAGATACACCAACGGTTGGCGTACCTGATAGTTGCTCAGGGTAAAACACACCGGTTTGGCGGTGCCACTGGATGTTATAATGGCGGGCTTGCTCGCGTGGTGGTTTATGATACATAACTATATCATACGATATACCAGCCTGCAGAGCAAACACACACAAAATATCCCAATAGTATAGAAGAATTGGTGGGTGTTGATGAGTAAAGTGAGGAATGTGGCAGCTCTGACGGGTTAGTTTTGGCTAGACTGTATATCCGCACATGATGAATTGTGGTTATAGATTGATACCAGGAAGAGGCTAGGCTCTACACAAAGTATTCTTTATTGATACCGCCACTGCGCCATATCACGGTTATAAACATCGATGATTCGCGGTGTCAGTAGGGTCGAGACGCCGGTTGAGGGTAGGCTAGCGGGGCGCTGGCGCAGGGCGTAGTCGAGCAGTTTGGTATCGGTGTAGCTGAGCCCGGGCGGCAGCGGCTGGCTCAGCAGGCTAGCTTTATCTTTTGTCGACAGCACAAAGCCCCACTCGCCAAAGGAAGGCACATTAATGCTAAAAGGCGTGATATACCGCTGGGGCTGGGCAGATGTGATAGTGCTGGCTACCGTTGCGAAGGCGTGTGGCGAAAAGTACGACGATGTTGCTTGGGTGATCATGACGCCAGTGGGGCTGAGGATGCGCTCGGCCTGGCGGTAGAATTGCTGCGAGTAGAGCTTGGCCAAGCGGTCGTTAGACGGGTCGACGAGGTCGATCAGAATAGCGTCGTAGGTTTGGTGTGTATTGAAGGCAAATAAAAAAGCGTCCTCATTGACGACGCGCACTTTGGGGTTAGCAAGCGAGCGCTTGTTTTGCTCGACTAGTAGGGGATTGGTGCGCGCCAGCTGCGTCATGGCCGGGTCGATATCCACCAGGGTGATGTGCTCTACGCTCGGGTACTTAAGGATCTCGCGCGCGAGCAGTCCGTCGCCACCGCCCATAATCAGCACGTTTTTGGGCTGCTTGACCGCCGTCATAGCCGCACCAGCCAGCGTTTCGTGGTAGCGGGCTTCATCCAGGCTAGAGAACTGGAGATTATTATTCAGATACAGCCGCAAATCCTGCTTGTACTTGGTGAGGACAATCTTTTGGTAAGCCGACTGCTGGTAGAGAATAACTGGGTCTTTATAAGCCTTGGTATCAATGCGATGCTCCAGCCAGCTGGCACCAAAGAATAGCCCTAGCAGCAGAATGGTTGCGACCACACTGGCAGTTAGGAGTTTGCGCGAGATCCTCAGCTGCAGTAGAATCAGCACCGCCACGGCGATGTTAAGCGTGGCGATCAAGTAGGTGCTGCGCATTAGACCAAGACTTGGTAATAGGAAGAGCGGGAAGATCAGCGAAGCCACCAGCGCGCCAAAGTAGTCGATCGCCAGCACCTTGCTGAGTAGCTCCACTGAAGACGGTCGGCCGTACCGTGTAAACATCTTGACGAGCAGCGGAATTTCCAGGCCAATCAGCACACCAATCACCAGGCTAATCAGCGCAAAGACTGGCCAGTGTAGCTTGCTCAAGCTAAAGGCACTGTAGAGCAGCAACACCGAATTACCACCCACCAGCCCGAGCAGGATTTCATTAACGGCGAAGCTTGTGGCGGGGTGCCAGCGAATATGCCGCACCAGTAGCGACCCCACCCCCATGCCAAAGAGGGTTATACCGGTTGCCAGGCTAAAACTCAGGATTGAATCACCCACTAGGTATGAGGCAGCCGTGCCCAGAATGAGCTCGTAGATGAGTCCGCCAATTGCCACGAGGAGCGCCGCCGCAAACAGCGCGATATTTTCTTTGTTGGTGATACGCTTGGTGCCTGGTGGCGTGACGCGAGTATGTGCCATAGTGTCTTCTATATGCCTTCCACACCCAGGTTATTTACCTACACCGCCACTGCCGCCGCCATAGACGCTGCGCCCGTGGTAGGTGCCAGTGCCGTGCGAATCATCATGGCCAAAGAACTCATCGTAAATGGCAAAGAGCAGTGCGCCGACAAAGCTGATGATCATCACCCAGCGCCAAAATAGCGGCCAGTTGCGCGGACGGATGAGCCGGCCAAATAGTTCCTTTTGCTGCGCATCGGACAAGGGCGTTTTGCGGTAAACATCGTACTCACGCCGGTTGTATTTTTCTACCGTGTAGGTGGTGGTAGCGCCGGTCTCGGCATCGGTGTAGTGCAGGCTGGCGTAGGCCATTGGTTCACCCTCGAAGACCTGGTAGGCATTCTTGCCGTGGATGGCCATAATGGTGCCTTCGCCGGCCTCGGCAACGGTAATGGTTTGCACCGTGCCATCCTCGAGCGTAATGGTAAACTCATTGCCAGCAGCTAGGTGCTCTGGCTCAAGCCGCTGGGCAAACCGCACTGGCTCATAGAGCGACACAACCTTGCTATCGTGGTCGTACTCTACCCAGCTATCGTAATTTTCGAGGCCCGTTAGCTCCCATTCTTCCCAGTAGGAGGTTTGCTTGGTTTCGGGGTTTTCCTCTTTAAATAGCAAGCAACCTACCGCGCGGAAGTTGGTTCGCGTGCCGCGCAGAACATCATTAACCTTGAGGCGAGCTTTGGTGCGTTTGGTCATAAAATGGCGCTTTCGATCGTTATAGTGTTGGTGTAAAATGCGTCTGCAATGGCTTGGCGGAGAGTCTCAATTGTATCCTCGCTCAGTGGTCGGCATGTGGCAATACTGAGGTACGCTCCACGGCTCTCGGGCCAGGTGTGGATGGTGGCGTGCGACTCAGCAAGCAGCAGCGACACACTCACGCCTTGCGGTGAGAACTGATGTGAGACAGACTCCAGTGCGTGCAGGCCAGCCAGCTCGGCAAGTGTGTGCACCGTCTTTTCGGCATACGCAAGGTCATCCAGCCGCGTGGTATCTGCCTGGCGAATCGTAAAAATCAGTGCTTGTACCTGCTCCATTTGCATCGCATGCGTTATTATACCACTTATGATACTAAAGAGCGAGCCCACCTTGCTTATAGCAAAACCAGTCAGGTTGGCTGACTGGTCTGCTGTAGCGTGCGAATAGTTATGGCTCGAGAGTGTGCTGTGGCACGCCGGAGCTTGGCTCGTGCGAGTTGATTGTTA
The DNA here is from genome assembly GCA_013333645.2 of Candidatus Saccharimonadota bacterium. Lineage (GTDB taxonomy): Bacteria > Patescibacteriota > Saccharimonadia > Saccharimonadales > Saccharimonadaceae > Saccharimonas. The sequence goes on from JABCOK020000008.1 coordinate 73,157, forward strand.
GTGGCACAACAAAACCTTGGTATTGCGCGAGTGTCACGATGTCGCCAGGCTGCAGCTCGCCATCAGTCAGGTAGAGCTCCGCAACGCGGGCCGATGTAGCATTAGTCACGCCATCTTGCTCGGGCTTAGTATGGAATGCATCTGCTTCGGCGAGTGTGGCGATGTGCCGGTCTACCACAGTGCCGATGCTGTCGCCAGCCTCAACGGCTAGAGTAGCAATACCATCTAGGTTGGCTGGTAGTTGAGGTTCTTCTGTGGTTTTGCCTGCCTCGTAGGCTTCGCGCTGGCTGAGGTAAGCGCTATACGCATCGACTAGCTGAGTAGCTTGCTCTTCAGGGGTGGGTTGATGCTCAGCAGAAGAGTACTGATCGTGGTTATCTTTTGATTGCATTGCTGCAAAGCCGGCTACAGCACCAAATACAAGAGCTGCTGCACCAATGACACCTCGCCGCGAAACACCCTTAGTTTCAGGATCTTGTGATCTAGGATCCTCTACCAAGTGACGGTACTTGCCATCACCATATTTGGGTGTTGGTGAAGAATTTGGGGCTTTTCGACCCCTGTTTGGTCTCTGTTGTGTATTCATAGTCCATTCACTATACAACAGAGGTCGCAAAAAGGGAAGAGGAAAATGGCAAAATGACGCACAATATTGCATAATGTGCTCAAAAACAGGGGTAATATCACATAATACATA
>JABCOK020000009.1 GCA_013333645.2 Candidatus Saccharimonadota bacterium
AACGCTCAGAATTATCCAGCGCAGTATAATCAGCGGTGCTTTAATCTCGAGGGCAAAGTGGAGTTTGGTGGCACGCTACGGGTTGCTCAGCTTGCCGAGAAGGGTTGGTCGGTCGTTGAGATAAGCAACCAGTCGGCTGAAGGTGTCCTCCACCCAGAAAACGCACCGCTCATTCATGGTCTGCGCACCAATAAACTGATTAGTGAGCGGTCACTGCCGGGTAATATTAGCTCATTTCACTTTAAACCAAAGGTGTTTTATGACAAAAAATGGACGGCGCAAACAGTGCGAGCTCGTGGACTATTTATGAATACACTGACGAACGAGATTGTAATTCGCGCCTATAACAAATTCTTCAATATTGGTGAGCGACGAGAAACTGAATTTGCTGCGCTCAAAGATCAACTTGTCTTTCCAGTGCGTGCCTGGGTGAAGGAGAATGGTTATCTTGGCTTGGTAGGCTATGATGCGACACTAGGTGACCTCGTTTTTGCGTCGAAAACAACGACAGAGAGCGATTTTGCTGGATGGTTTCGTCGCTTATTTTTGCAGCGCTATGGTAAGCATGTTGATGCGATCCGTCAGTATCTTGCCGAGCACAATGTTTGTTTGGTCTGCGAGGTGATACTCCCGACAGAGGATCCACACATTATCGAGTATGCACAAGACCGGATTGTTTTGCTCGATATAGTGCATCGCCAGGCGAAATTTGCCGCAGTTGACCAAGTTGAGCGTGAGCGATTTGCGGCTATGTTTGGCATGGAAACCAAGCGGCTTGCGGCGACGCTCCAGACGTGGGAGGAGTTTGCGACGTGGTATGAGCAGGTGCAGGGGCTTGACTATTTGTATGACGGTGTACCAATCGAGGGCTTTGTCATAGAGGATGCTCAGCATTGGCAGGTCAAAGCCAAGCTCGATTATTATTCATTTTGGAAGCGGATGCGTGGTGTGCTTGATGGACTTAAGGCGGGGCGTAGTCCAAAGCGTGCCGCTGCCTACCCACACCCTGAGTACGCAGCGCGCGTCATTGCCTATATGCAGGGCATCCCTATTGACGCATTGGCTCAGATGTCTATTATCGATGTTCGCCGCCGCTGGCAGCGAGAGCAAGAAAAAGTCGTATAGCCGTATTACCAACCCTACCTTTCGCAGTATAATAGAAGCATGAAAATGACTCGTTGGTTGGTGAAGCGGTGGCACCGCGGAGCGGTAGTGGCTGGGGTGCTTGTTGGGCTAGCTGCACTTCGCCTTATATCGGCACAAACAGGGCAGTGGTCGCTACCTGATCGATTACAGGATTGGATAACGCTGAGTTTGAGCGTGATGATCGAGGCACTGCCATTCGTCATGCTGGGGATCTGCATTGCAATTATAGTGCAGGTGTGGCTACCGGCCGAGCGCTTGCTTACCTATCTGCCGCAGCAACCATTATTGCGCCGAGCTTGTTTGTCGCTCCTTGGTATTGCGCTGCCAGTCTGTGAGTGTGGTAATGTCCCCTTAGCTCGTGGCCTGTTAGCAAAAGGGCTTACACCTAGTGAATCTCTCGTGTTTTTGCTTGCTGCACCAATCCTCAACCCAGTGACAATCATCACAACGCAGCAAGCATTCGCTGGCGATATGACCATTCTCTGGGCGCGAGTGTTTGGTGGCTTCGCTATTGCTAATCTTGTTGGCTGGGTCTATGCACGTCGCCCGGCGGAGGAGTTGTTGACCAATACGTTTGTTGCTTCGTGCCAGGCAGATCATGTACAGCAGAGCAAGCGAGTAGCAAGCCTTGCGATATTTCGACGTGAGGTGCAGGCGATGCTGCCAGCCTTGGTGGTTGGTGCAGGGCTCGCGGGTCTTGTGCAAGTGCTGGTGTCGCGCGAGGTGCTGGTATCGCTGGGGAGTCAACCAGTATGGTCGGTGATTGCAATGGTGGCATTGGCGTTCATTGTCTCAATTTGCTCTAATGTTGACGCGTTCTTTGCTTTGGCATTTCGCCAGACCTTTATGACCGGGGCGCTTGTGAGTTTCTTGACCTTTGGTCCAATGATCGATATCAAGATGCTGAGCTTGCTGCGCACGACATATCGGCCAAGTGTACTGTTTCAGGTGAGTGCACTCGTTGGACTGGCATCGATAACATTGGGATTGGTGGTGAATTATGCGTTTTAGGCTATTCTTGTCCCGAGTTGCACAGCAACAAGGTATAATACTCCTTTTTATCATTGCCGTGGCGACGCTGTGGCTAGCTGCGACTGGTCGTTTGACACTCTATATTCATCAGCGGTATGTCGTCTTTACGACTAGTATGGCAGTGGTGGCTCTTGTGATGGCGAGTGCGAGTGTTATTATGCAATCACGTACCCACCAGCATACATACTTTGCTTGGTGGCGTCGCGTTGCTGCGTGTGTGATGGTGTGTATAGTCGCAGGCATGGCGCTACTTGTCCCACCGACAGCACTAACGACAACAACTGCCACGCAACGTGGCATCAACAAAGGGGCGGTAACTCGGCTATCTACAGACAAGCTATCGCAAGCATCTATCTTTGCTCAGCGAGATTATTCGCACCTCACGATTAAAGAATGGGCAGGGTTACTCGCGCAAACGCATGACATCACATTTTATCGTGGTAAGACAGTCAACTTGACAGGGTTTGTCACGCCAGATACAGCGGATTCGCAAATTTTTTATGTATCTCGATTTGTCGTGACGTGTTGTGCGGTCGATGCACAGGCGGTTGGCGTGCCAGTCTATGCACCTGGGTGGCGTGAGCGCTACCAGCCTAATAGTTGGGTAACGGTGACGGGTGACTTTGCCGCGCATCCACAGCAACATCGTCAGCAGCCGATTGTCATCATGCCGCGTTCGGTTACGTCAACCACCCAGCCAAAGGAGCCCTATGAATACTAAAAGCTGGCGGTGGGTGCGTCAGCGATGGCGATTTTTGCTTGTTGCGATTGGATTATTAATTACACTGAGTATACTCACGGTCCTGAGCTATCAACAGGGCCCGCGCTTGCGTCATGCAGTGCTAGCAGACGATCCGAATGTAGGCTACCAGACACTGCAGTTGCAGTTTAATCAGCCAGTCAAGCCGGTTGAAACTCATGTAATACGAATCTCGCCGCGCGCAGACTTTACCGTTACAACAAGCAACGCAACTGTGACGATTCAGTTCCGGCATCGTTTGCAAAGTAACTCGCAGTATCACGTGGCGATCGATCAGGTAGCTAGCGCCTATACACAGCAGCTCGCGGCAGCCAGTTACCGCTTTGATACACCACCAGCACAGCTCTACTACCTCAAGCACCACGATCTCACAGAGACAAAAACAGAATTCTACGTCGCACAAGCGACAGATGCTATCGTGCAGATGAATCTGGCAACAAAGCATGAGAAGACACTCTATCAAGCAGCACAAATTATCGACTATGCAGTAGTGGGCTCTCGTATCGTTGTTCATACAATAAATGATGCGAAAACCAGTGAATTGCATCAGGTTGATATAGAGACTGGTGCTGTATCGCCGTTACCGTTGCCTGGTAAGGGTACAGTGTCTCGCTTGCGAGCGATGGATAATGGGACGGTAGGATATCTCTTTGCAAAGGTGGATAACAAAGACAAAACTAACAATCTCATCGTGCATGATATTGCAGCGCAGCGCCACCACACTATACTCGGTCTTAATGGACAGCCATTACCAGTGTATGATTGGCGCCCAGTATCACGTGGTGCAGCAGTTGTGGTGCGAACTCGCGGTGATGATGTACTGCTTATTGACCCGACTGGCAAGCACGTTATGCAGCCACTTGGCCAGGCAGCAGTGCTTGGCGATGTATCATATGATGGCAAGAATATTATCATGATGAAAACGGGGGATGGGTATTTTGCATTCAACCTAGAAAATAGCAAAAAATCACCCATTACTCACCAACAAGGAAATGACGTCATATCACTAGCTGCTTCCTTGCATACCCACAGTGGCTATGCTATGGAGATAACGAGTGTTAATAAGCAGCACATCCTGCAGCGTCAAACAATACTCACCCACCCAGCCAAACAAGTGATTCACCGGACAACACCACCGGCGTACACAACGAACATCACTGTATCGCCAAACGATCAGTATACCGCCATTGAGCAAAAAATCACTACTGATAGCTCCACCAAAACGCACATTATCGATAATAAAACTGGCCATATAGTGCACACACTCGATGGTAAAGCAGTGGTTTGGTTATAAAACAGGTGATAGAGTCTGAAGTGACTCCAGTCTGTATCTTGAGAGCAGGAATCGCATCTATGCCACGCAACGACAATACGTAATTAGTGTTTGCACAATGTTCCGGTATACTATAAAAAATATAGCATGAAGGGAGATGATGCCAATGCGAATGCGCGACAGACGACCAAGTGATCGCCCGCGGGAGAAACTTGCGCGAGATGGAGCAGCTCGCCTGAGTGACCTCGAGCTCCTTATGGCGATTATCGGCAGTGGTAATGCACAAGCTGACGTTGGCAAAATTGCGCGCTGTGTGCTTAAAGCCTTGCGCACACATGGAGGTGACCTAACTCATGAGGAGCTCTCCAAGATAACTGGCCTTGGTGCGGCTAAGGTGACAGTGATTCTCGCAAATTTTGAGCTTGCGCGGCGTTACCTACTCAAAAGTGACCAGCCCATCATTGATGAGCCGAGCAAAGCAGCAGAGCAACTCACCGATATTCGCGACAAACGGCAGGAGCATTTTGTCTGCTTAACGCTCGATGGAGCACATCGCTTGATTGCTAAACGCACGATTACCATTGGCACACTAACTGCTAGCTTGGTGCACCCACGAGAAGTCTTTACAGATGCAATTGCCGACCGAGCAGCGGGGGTCATTGTAGCACATAATCATCCTAGCGGGCAGCTTATTGCAAGCCAGGCCGATCGAGAGACGACGCAGCGCCTCGCCGAGGCGGGCAAGCTGCTTGGCATCCAGTTGCTCGACCACCTTATCGTTACGAAACACGACTACATATCGATCATCGCCGAAACATAAGGAATGATCTGTTAGCACTCTTGCAATTAGAGTGCCAATTGGCTATACTAAGACAGATATGGCGAAGCGAGATTATTATGAGGTGCTTGGTGTTGCCAAAAGCGCCAGCGATGATGACATTAAGCGGGCATTCCGCAAATTGGCAGTGAAGTACCACCCAGATAAAGCGGGTGGGAGTGAAGAGAAATTCAAAGAGATCAACGAAGCGTATGAGGTCCTGAAGGACAAGCAAAAGCGCCAGCGGTATGACCAATTTGGCCATGCGGGCGTTGGTGGTGCTGCCAGCGGTAGTGGTGGCGGTAACCCATTTGCTGGCTTTGGCGACTTTGGCCAGGGGCAGAATATCCACTTTGATTTTGGTGATGGTGGTCTAGGAGATATCTTTGGCCAGTTCTTTGGTGGCGCTGCTGGCGGCAGTGCAAGCCAAGGTCCATCACGCGGTCGTGATGTTGAGACGAGTGTGACGCTCGAATTTGAAGAGGCGATCTTTGGCAAAGAAGTTGCTCTTGCACTAACGCTTGATGACGAATGCGAGCATTGCCATGGTAGTACTGTCGAACCCGGCTCAAGCCTTAAGAGTTGTCCAGATTGTAAAGGCACTGGCCAGCGCGTGCGGACAATGAATACAATGTTTGGACCCATTCAGCAGGCGGTAACGTGTGAGACGTGCCAAGGCCGGGGGCAGATTCCTGAGAAGGCCTGTACAGTCTGCCAGGGCAGCGGTGTGCAGCGTCGCGAGCAGACGATTACCGTCAAGATTCCCGCTGGTATTGATAATGGCTCGACGATTCGTCTCCGTGGTCGTGGCGAAGCTGTCGGTGGTGGCAGTAAGGGCGATCTTTATGTGCAGGTGCGGGTCAATCCACACAAGACGTTTAGCCGCGAAGGTGATGTAATCCTGAGTGAGGAGCATATTGGTATGGCAGATGCAGCGCTTGGTGCCGAGCTCGACGTTAAGACAGTCGATGGGACGATTACAATGAAGGTGCCAGCTGGTACACAATCGGGCACAGACTTCAAGTTATCTGGCCATGGCGTGCCACACATGCGAAGCGACAAGCGTGGCCCCCATATCGTGACAGTAGTGGTCGACACCCCAACCAAACTAAACCGCCGCCAGAAGGAAATCCTCCGCGAGTTTAATGACACATTAGGGCGGAAGGGGATATTTGGGTTGTAACTCCAGGTAGGTACTGGTGTAGAATTAAACTACTTGTGGTGAAGGGTTTGATTCTAATCTGTTTGCTGGGTGGTGTAACTTTGCTAGATCATTTCAAAATTCGATAACGGAAACGTGGCCTTGCCCACAGTGCTCCGCAAATATAAGAGAAAGAGTCTTGATTTATACGGTGGTTTATTGCTAAAATAGCCTCACTATGATGACGAGCTATACTCCCGAGAATAGACCACTTCCATCTCATGATATGCAGGTGGAAGAAGCTCAGCGTAGCCAGAATAGCTCTGTCGATATAGATCCTGAAGTGTTCCGAGGAGAGTATCGGGAACTTGTTGAGCGATCACCGAAAGTCATTGAATCACTTGTTCCAGATCAAGAAAGCAAAGAAGTGGCAATTGACAGTCTAATTACAGGTAGTACCACGTCTTTTCAGCAAAAGTATCCGGTCATTGCGGAGTATTCCGACGAAGATTATACAATCATGCAAGATACTACAGAAACGCTGATATCTATGGCCGAGTCTATGTCAGAGCCAGAGAGGACAGTCTATCTCCAGGCGATTGAGGCTCGCAAGCAAGAGGCGAACTTGATAGTAGCGATGAGGGACTATAAAGCAGCAGCAAATCCAATAGCAAGAGAAGCAGCAGCACAGCGTTTTATGGAGACAAATATTACGCTCTATGGTGAGCCAGATAAAACAACATATGAGTCATTACTCGGCGAAAAAATTGCCAACATCTTTCATAAAAAGCGCAGGCAAAGCGCCGAGATAATCTTTCAGGAGCTTCGGAATCTTCTTCCAGAAAATGTAATAGATGGTACACGTGCACAAGATCGATTTCGTCCATCTACTGAGACTATGAGATGGATGAACGAAGTTGTTCATGGATTGTATGACAATATGCTTCGACATGTTGATAGCTATGTAGAAGCGCATAAATCGGAGCTTCAAATAGAATCACACGATGAGACGGTTATAAAAATCCAGCCGACACACCTTCAAGATATCTTTCGGAATATCTTGACTGAGGAATTCCTTGCGTCATCCAAAGAGACTGAAGAAAGTAGCCAGACAGGTGATACACAGGGTGCACAAGCTGCGACAGACTGGGATAATACCGAGACGAGAAGTGCTGAGAAAGATACGGGTTGGAAAATTGAGGTGACAGAGGCAAAATCGATCAATGTTGATCCAGATACGAGACATATCAGAATACCCCAAGACCGAGAAGCTATGTCTGTTAATGAAGTAAAACGGCTAGTTGTGCACGAAATAGGCGTGCATGTCTTAACGCGAATGACTGGTGGTTCAACAAACCTTGAGCCGCTCGCACAGGGCTTAGCTGGTTTTAATGATACACAAGAAGGGCTTGGGAAAGCAATGGAACACGCCCTTGAAGGAGAATATCAAGAAGCTGGTATAGATCACTATATTACTGCTGGGCTTGCCTATTTTGACAACAAGGATTTCAAAGGTGCTTATGATGTGAAGTGGCGTCTCAAACTTCTCGAGAGCCTCAAGCCTGATCAAACACCAACACAAGCACAGATTGACAAAGCCAAGCAATGGGCAGCAAACACAACAATGCGTATATACCGGGGTACTGATGACTTGCCACTATTTAAGGATCTCTGCTATTACAATGGGTCGAAAGAGGTGTGGGAGTATCTAGAGAAAATTTGTGGTGATGATTTGCAGCTGAGTTTGTTGCTGGCTGGTAAAATTAATACCTCAAAGAAGCACCAGAGAGTCATACTTGAATCACATAGTACTTAGACTAAATATAAGCAATGAAAGTTCAATACGATAAAAGTTTAAAGATAGCAGGCGTTAGTATACAACCATGGGCAAGAATTGGACCTGAGCAGTGGTTTGATAATTACAAAATTGCTTCACTAGCTGGCTGGAATATGCGCAGTCAGAATGTAGAGCACATGAATAGTCTCGCTTATATGCGCGATCAGTGCGAGAGACCTTATACAGGTGAACTGACTACACAGGCTCTTTTGCAAGATCCAATATTCCAAGACATGATAATAACTCATTTGCCCGAGTATCATATTTTTACGTATAAACCTTTTGTAATTCCTGAGCGATTAAAACAAAGCAGTTTGCATTTTTTGCCTAGCAACGATATGCACGCGTTGGCTCAGAAGTTTGAGAATAAATCGTGGTTTCGGCGTATTTTTGCAGAGCGTCTTTGCAACATTCCATCACATAAAATATACCCATGGCGAGAAATGTTATCGGATGAGGGATATTTTTCTAATCTCTGTGATGGACGTAGTAAGATTGTTTTGCAGGATGCTGCACTTGGTGGAGGGAAGGGGTCGTTTATTATCGATAGCTTCGAGTCGTTCTGTTCTGCAATAAATACAATGCAAAATAGCAATGGTTTGGTTGGTGAAGTAGTTGTATCAGACTACATTGCTGATGGCCGTGATTGGTCGGTGCAGGGCGTTGTAACGCGCTATGGGGTCTTCGTAGGGCCAGTGCAGCGGCAGATTATTGCAGACCCGAATTTATCAAATACAAGTATTCCTGGTACTGAGAAGTTTTGCGGTATTGAAATATTGGCAGATGATCAACACACATGGCAGAGTAGTCAATTAACGAAAAATGCACGCGTCATAGGCCAGGAATTATACGACAGAGGGTATCGTGGTATTTTTGGTGTTGATTCTTTGGTAACGGATGATGCAGTGTATACTATCGAAGTTAACGCACGCATTACGGGTGCAACGCCGCTTCTTACAATGAGCTATAATGCAAAGAAGCATATCCCCTTCTATCTTCTTCATATTTTAGAACTAACGAATGCTGATTATACTATTGAAGACAGCTCATACAGTAATGACTATAATGATTGCGCGCTGATGGTTCTCCATCAACGAGACAGTGAGACAGGTGTCGCTGACAGCCCTCGGTCGGGATTATATAATGAAAAGATGCAAATCATAGGCGATATAATGTCATTCGATAGGTCTTCCTATGCAAAACAGGTTTTTGTACAGGATTATACAAGGAGCGAGAGGTCTATTGCGCAAGGGTCTCGATTGGCGTCTATATTTACTAATTTTCGTGTTATGGATGAGGAGGGTGTGCTTATGAGAGAATCAAGAAATATTATTGATATAATTGAAAATAGTTCGAAGTAAATAAATGTATCGCTATGAATATGGAGCAAGAAAGCAATAATAATATCAAAAAAGCAGACCTGTCACGGTATAGCATTACCTCTCGATTACTAATGAAGGAGGCACTTCGAAAAGGGTACCAGGTCACAACAGTTCCAGGTCGTTTAGCAACATCACATGTGGTGCGCTGTGAAAAGGACGGCAAAGAGCTTTACTTTTATAATCTTAATACTGCACTAAACCCTTCATATGCAGTTCAGGTGAATGAGGACAAGATCTGGACGAATAACATATTACACCAATCGCATATACAAATACCAGATACATATCCATTAAAAATAAATAGACCCGAAGACGTGGTAATTGACGATACACTTCGAAAAATGCTAGAGTCTCATGAGTATCTTGTAGTTAAACCTGCTACAGCAAACTACAGCGATGATACTCCTGTTAGCGCTGGTGACGAAGAAAGTTTGCTTCGTGCAATACACCATGTGTATCAGAATAGTGGTGGACAGCCTGAGGTGATTGTTCAGCAAATGGTTTTTGGGCAAGAATATCGCTTCTTGGTGTTAAATAAAAAAGTCATTGCAGTAGCATATCGTCGACCACCATATGTTGTTGGAGATGGAGTATCAACAATACGAACCTTGATAAGTAGAAAAAATAATAATTGCTTAAAGCATGACAACAGACACGCTAGTTTAGTAGCAAAAATAAACATCGAAGATGTGTCGAGACATGAAGGTGCTCACTTTTTGCAACAAGTTCCCGAGAAAGGTCGTGCTGTTGAGGTTTTAGATACATTGAATCTGAGCAGGGGTGGTGAAGCGGTTGATGTCACGAGTTATGTGTCTGATGAACTCAAAACCATAGCAATTCAAGCGGCATCAGCATGTTTTCTTGGTATTGCTGGTATTGATATTGTAACGGATAACATTAGTGGCGATGGAAATGATAGCTATGTCGTAAGAGTGAAGGCATCTCCAGGGATACGAATGCACCAATTTCCAACAGAAGGCAAACCTCGGAATGTTGCACGAAAACTATTTCATGCTATTGAAAAAACGGCGCATCCTATCGGCAAAAAGATAGTTATGATTGGCCGAGTTGAAAAGGTTGCTTTGCCTGATCTTGTTAACGAAAAATTTAAAGCTCGGATAGATACAGGGGCAACAGTCTCGTCTATATGGGCAAGTGATATTCGAGTTGATAAGACAGGCCTCTATTGCAAACTATTTGGTGAAGGCTCTCCAGTGTATACTGGTGAGGAGTTGCATTTTTCTGAGTATTCCATGCGCTCTGTTCGGAGTTCGAATGGTTATGAGGAATTGCGGTATCAAGTTGTCATTAATGTAAGTTTGGCAGGAAGGCGAGTGAAAGCAAAAGTTACACTAGCAGACAGATCGGGGCAGATCTACCCAATGCTGATTGGAAGAAATATTTTGCGTAATAAATTCATCGTTCATGTTGCAGAGGGTGATATTGATAAGAAGGCCGAAAGTAGTAATCGTCAAGAACTACGCCAAAATGGACTACAATAGAGACAGAGAGCATATAATAAGCAAAATCGATAAAATAATAGTACGAGGTATGGAGTGAAAATCGCAATACTCAGTAACGGCAATGTGAACTACTCAACGCTTCGCCTCAAGGAAGAGGCGGAGAGGCGCGGACACAGTGTGAGAGTGATTAAATACCGCAAATGTTATGTGACGATTGATGAGAAGAATCCAACGGTGATGTATGATGGTGAAGCAATTGATCAGTACGATGCAATAATTCCGCGCATTGCAAGCTATATGACTCGCTACGGCACAGCAGTAGCACGTCAGTTAGAAATGGCGTATCCACGCACACTTTTTGTTAATCGCTCGATTGCGATTACCCGGGCGCGCGATAAACTGCGCTCGACACAGCTGTTAGCTCGAGGCGGGGTAGCTATTCCTAAGACAGTGTTTAGTCGTAACTCAGCCGATATAGACGATCTCCTTAACGAACTTGGTGGTACGCCAGTTATCATCAAGCTAGCTCGTGGTACTCATGGCAATGGTGTAGTGTTGGCAGAGACGAAGAAGGCGGCAAAGTCGGTGCTCCAGGCGCTGTACCTCACCAATGAGGATGGGACGAATATTCTCTTGCAAGAATTTATTCGTGAGTCGGCTGGAGTGGATATCCGTGCCTTTGTGGTGGGGAGCCGTGTGGTGGCGAGTATGAAGCGCCAGAGCCTAGATGACGACTTTCGCTCTAATCTCCACAAAGGAGGCGAAGGAACGCCGATCCGCTTAACGGATACCGAGCGTCGCATGTGTTTGCGGGCAGCTAAGGCGATGGGCTTGACGGTGGCGGGTGTTGACTTTATGCGCTCGAGTCGTGGGCCGCTAGTGCTTGAGGTCAATGCGAGCCCAGGCTTTGGGATAGAGAAAATTACGCGGCGTAATGTAGCCAAACCGATCATTGAATATATTGAGCGCAATGCCAAGCGGCAGCACAAGAAGGATCGTGTTGGGGCATAACCATTCAAACGTATTTGCTTTTCTCATAACGCTTATGTTGAATTGGTGTCATGGTATAATGATGGCATGATGTTGCTTGGATTGCTTGCTGGCATGGCTGTGGTTTTGGCTGGTTTGGTATATGTAGCGAAGCGGCATTTTGGGCTACCAGTCATAGGCCTGGCGGTTGGTATGGTAATGACACAGCTGTGGGCGGCAGATGTCGTGCCGTATGCTGCTGGGGTTGGCATAGGCATTGACCGGTCTGCTTTGCTTGCGATGGTGACGATTGTGCTGACGGTGCTACCAGCTGTGGTGCTGGTGTGTTGCGGCTCGGTGGTGAGTCAGCGCTGGTGGCGAATTGGTGGCTCGCTTGTCTTTGGTATTATGGCGGTGTATGTGCTGTTTGGTGCGCTGAGTAGCTTCGTGCCAGTTGATGAGACAAGCAAGACGGTTGTGGCAGCACTGGACGGGTCTCATGCAGCGGTTGTAACGATAGGGTTTGCATGTGCACTTGTTGACACGCTCGTGGCTTGCGCAAAGGGCGCAAAACCACACAAGAAAAAGTAGAAAGCTATTGTCTCAGCGTAGGTCTCAGACCTGCAGTGCGTCCTGTTTGCTATATAAAACGACCCTCGAGCTGAGGGTCGTAATACAACTATGCGTATAAGCAAACACTTGCTGGGTATTGTTCGGTAATATGATTACGCGGCATTTGTCGCAACGTTTGTTACATCATCGAGTGCTTCAAGTGCGTCGATAATTTTGGTAAGCTTGCGGGCGGTCTCATCATCCTCGATAGCAACGGTGTTGTTGGGCACATACTGGAGCTCTGCATCTTCAACGGTCATGCCAGCTGCGAGCAAAGCTTCGCGAACTTTGGCGAGCTCCTTTTTGTCGGTGTAGACAGTGAGGCCACCATCTTCTTCTGTTGCATCTTCAGCACCAGCATCAAGCACAGTAAGGAGCGCTTCTTCACCACTAGCTGCTACGCGGATCACGCCCTTGCGCGCAAACTGAAACATCACACTGCCGCTATCTGCCATGGTGCCACCATTCTTGGTGAGAGCGGTGCGGACCTCTGGATAGGTGCGGTTTTTGTTGTCGGTTGCTGTCTCGATAATGATGCCAACACCACCTGGGCCGTAGCCCTCATAGACTGCTTCTTCGAGTGCGGCAGCATTTTTATCATTGATGCGATCAATTGCTCGCTGGATGTTAGCGTTGGGCATGTTAGCTGCCCGAGCTTTCTCGATGGCCAATGCGAGACTTGAGTTGGTTGTTGGATCGGTGCCGCCACGGGCTGCGATGGCAATCATATTGCCAAGCTTGGTAAAGGCTGCGCCGCGCTTTGCATCAACCACGGCCTTTTGGCGATGGGTCGTGGCCCATTTACTGTGTCCAGACATAGGTTCTCCTTGATTGTTCTATCTTTCAACTCATTGTAGCATATTGAGCAGCTGTTATTCTACGAGCGAGGCATCGCGCAGCGAGTAGCCAGTTGCTCGCCAGAGCCACCAGCAGAGGCCAATGAGCCCGCTATACCACAGCGCCATACCCCACCATGGCAACGCGAAATCGAGCTGCGCCCAGGGAAAGGCGGCGCATTGCTGGACGACCCACAACATTGCATCAAGCAACCATTGTGCTGGTGCGCCAAACACCGCTGCTGCCGCTGGCCACACAAGCGCCCCAACCCCAGCAATGCACGTGAGAAGCATTGCTAGCGGCACCCATGGCACAATGAGTAGATTGGCTGGCAGTGCCACGAGCGATAATTGCCCAAATGCTGCGAGGCTAATTGGTAGTGTAGCAAGCTGTGCAGAGACTGTCTCACCCAAGACTTGGCGGCCGATTGATGGCTCTGCTGGGCCAAAGAAATAGCGCTGAAACAGCGGTGCGAGAATCATCACTCCAGCGAAGGATGCAAAGCTTAGCTGCCAGCCAATATCTCCCCAAATATAGCTTGGGTTCCATAGTACTGTGGCGGCACTTGCTACTGCCAGCAGTGTAATGGGGTGAAACGCACGACCATACGCCCAAGCCCAAATGCTGAGCCCAGCTACCAAGCCAGCGCGTGTCATACTTGGGCTTAGGCCAGTGATGGCGACAAAGCCAAGGACGAGACTTGCACTGGTAAGTACCGCAAGATAGCGCGACACCTTGGCAAACAAGCGCCGAGCGAGGCGGACGAGGATCGTGAGGTTATACCCACTTGCCACAACGATGTGGGTGAGGCCAGTAGCGCGCATTGCTTCTTGGATATCATGTGGTAGGGCGCGCTTTTGGCCAAGGACATAGCCACTACCAAGGCTGGCTGCTGGCTCGTGAATTGCGTGGCGAATATGCTCGGCAAACCAATCGCGCACCTGCAGGGCAACATCGCCAGGTTGCGGCTGAACAATGCGTTCCACATGAGCACGCTGCATGACAGCAGCAAAGTTGCCAAAGCCAGGCTTAAGCTTGCCTCGCACAACCAGCCAGTCGCTGCGATGGACTGCAGGGTTGCCGTGCAGACTCACCCATACTGTGCCAGGTAGCGAGTGGCCATCAAGGCGGATAGCGCTCAGCCTTACGACGAGTTGGTTGCGTTGATTTGTATCAGGGTCATCCTGCACCTGCCCAGTGATTATCGCTACGTGCCCAAACGATACCGCGTAGGAGCGTTGCTGCTGCTGATTGCTTCCACCACGCACTAGGCCAACCATAAGCCCAGCAATCAATATGATAATAAGGCACCACCGCCGGCTTTGATGCAGTGCACAGGCAATACCGCCGCCGGCTACGACAAGCCACCACCACGCAGCGTACGGCCACCACTGGGCTAGTGCCACTCCACCAACGATGCCACCGCAGCACAGTGTGAGCTGCCACGTTGGGTGAATTCGCCGTTGCCACCACGTCATTGGTTATCATTAAACCATTGCGTTGCTGGTGCGTCAATTTATTGCATCTGAATCGCGGCTTTTCTGTTAATTTCATGCTGCTTGCTCTGTTTTCTGTAGAGTGTACCAAGAGAGCTAGAATTTTTATGTATTTGCTTTCTTAGGGTGAAATTATTGAATCTTTTGTGTTCAGCAAGAGATTTTTATACATTTACCAGGTGAGGTAGTAAGGTAGAGCCTCTTACAGGAGAGAAAGACGAATTTTGCTATAGATAGTAGAATTTTGGAAGAGTGATGATGAATCCAGCGCTTCCTCCGCTTGACAGTCTACCGCGACCAGTGCTATACTCGCAGAGTCTACGGGCCCATAGCTCAGCAGGTTAGAGCACCTGCCTTTTAAGCAGGGTGTCGTGAGTTCGAGCCTCACTGGGCCCTCCATTGATCAATTAGCAGGCGAGATAGCCTGTTTTTTGTTGTATCTATTTGAGAGCTTGAAGATCCGCATTATAGAATCTTGACTCCTATTTCTCGTTATTATTGTGTGGTAGAGAACAAAATCCGACCACCGTATTAGTTTGCGTGATCGACAAAACAATGTGCTTGTGCTTGACCGAGAGGGTTGCTTTGCGCATAATCGTGGCGAGGAGGAAAAACAAAATGCAAACTATGCGGAATTATGCCCGGCGAATTATTGCATATGGGCTTGCCGTAACCATGATGATACCAGGAATAGCCGGAGCTTCTGCGCTTGGTGCTGATTCTTCCACTGCTTATTTCGCCACCCCAGTCGCCACCATCGGCGATTTTTTATTTGAAGGGGTAGTGGCGCGTGATGATACTGCTAGCAGCAAGCTTCCAGCAGCACAGCCTGTAGTGCACCTTGCTGCTCATACTGAACACGATGCATTGATGATTGGGGCGCTCCACACGACAGACCGGCGCACCGTGAGTGCAGTTGAGCTGCATAATACTGCGCGTCAGTTTGCACCGCTTAGTGATATCACGCTTGTTGTCAGTGTTAGCACAAACCACACCGACTACACGTGCCGTGTCAATCTACAAGGATATGCACCGCCCCAGTCGTCGGTGCGTTACTACCATCCAGCAGTAGCCCCGGCAGATGGCGCACAGCTCCAGGGTTGCCCAAGTGTGCCAGATGGTGAGCAAATCACGCGGTATGATGTGGCGCTGGAGAGATCTGGTGCGACTATTGACAAAGCAAGCGCAGCCGTAGACGAGCTTGCAAGTGCACTCGTCTGGGAGCGTGCACGCTGGACGGCAGCGGCACGGACTGGGATATTTGCCAAGGACTTTCGAGCACGAGCTGGTGAAGCTGAGGTAACTGCGCCGTACGAAACGCCAGGCGAGCCATCATTGCAAATTCTCGAAGTTTTGCCTCATCCATACACCTGCGACACAGCACCAGACAATTGCCAGAAATACGTCAAAATCAAAAATACCGGCGACCAGCCAATCGACCTTGCTACCTATCGTTTGCGTAGTGGTACGTCTGGCAGCAATAGTACTGTGCGAAACACCTCGTCTCTTGCGGGGACTATTGCGCCAGGCCAGGTGCTGACGATCCGGACTCAGGCAAATGGTGCGGAACTTGCAATATTGCGTAGTGGTACACTGTGGTTTGAGGACCAGTATGGCCTAGTGAGCTTTTCGCCGCGCATTGATGCATATAGCGGTGCAGGGCAGGCTGCGCACCAGGGCAAGTCTTGGGCATACAATTCGCAAACTGGCACATGGCAATGGACAACGCCAAGCCCCGACCAAGTCGATAATATTATCACTGATACGCCAGCCTCACCTCATCAGCCATCGGGTAAATCGTGCCCCGCTGGCCAAGAACGCAACCCAGCGACAAATCGTTGTCGGAAAATCAACAGTGGTGAGAAACAGTCAAAACAAACAGCCGGCAATACAAAGGTGGCGCGCAGTACTTCTCATGCCCAAAAGCTAACCATCTGCAAACCAGGCCAAGAGCGTAACCCCGCGACGGGCCGTTGCCGCGCAGTATCTGCCACTGGCCAGCAATTGGCCGTGTGCAAGGCGGGGCAGTATCGCAATCCTGCCACAGGGCGCTGCCGAGCGCTCGCTGGTGGTAAGACACCAGCTGCTGTATGTCAAGCAGGGTACTATCGCAACCCCGCGACTGGCCGCTGCAAAAAGCTTGGCGCAGCAAATAGTCGCCAGCTGACGCCCTGCAAGCCAGGCTGGGAGCGTAATCCATCAACCAATCGCTGCCGCAAATCGACGAGCAAGAATAGCAAAGCACCAGCCGCAGGCTACGCTGTTGAGCCGGATAGTAATAATGGGCAGACAGAGATCGTCTGGTGGATGATTGGTGGGGTAGCTATCGTGGCAGTGGGCTATGCTGGCTGGGAGTGGCGCAGTGAGATTGGCCAGTGGCTGCGCCGGATGGTGCGCAAAGGTTAGAGTCTCATTAGCTATACCATAGCGGTATATAGCATAAGCCCTCAGATTCAGCTATACTAGCACCATGCGAATCATTGGTATAGACCCGGGTACTGGCATCCTTGGCTTTGGTGTCATTGACGCTCATGGTGGCGCAACGCGACTCGTCACGGCCGGTGTCATTACAACGCCAGTGCACACTCCAATACCAGAGCGTCTTGGTGAGATATTCGATGGTCTTACGAATATTATTGCAGAGACACAGCCCACAATGATGGCGATCGAAAGACTCTTCTTTGCCCGCAATATAACCACCGCTATGAGCGTGGCTGAGGCGCGTGGCGTAGCGCTACTGACCGGTCAGCGAGCGGGTCTGCGGATTGAGGAATATACACCACTCCAGATCAAGCAGACAATCACTGGCTATGGCAAAGCAGACAAAAAGCAAGTGCAAGAGATGGTGCGGCTCCAACTAGGCCTTCAGACGGTACCCAAGCCAGATGACTGTGCAGATGCTCTCGCGGCAGCGATTATGGCAGCATTTATGACGCGACAGAGCTAACTGGTTGGGAAGTACTTCTGTATCTGTGTCAGATGAGAAAATAAGCTATAGAGCAGCTCTCTAACTGCAACAAGAGTGTGTGCTATATCAGAGATGAGGAAGAGAAAAGCGCTAAGATTGGTGTTTTCGGTACATTGCGCCAGAACGATGGTATAATTAAACTATGCAACTACCGCGAGGAAGACAACAACCAGCCCGAATGGGCAGATATGCCAACTTTGGAGAAGTTCGCCAGTCGAAGCCACCGCGCCGGAGACGCGAGCATAAACATTTCTTGTGGTTTTGGAATATGAGCAAAAAGAAGAAGGCGATGGTGATCCTGACGCCGTTTTTGCTGTTTTTGCTGATTGTGCCGATCTTGACATATCTATATTATGCACGTGATATTTCTGACCAAGAGCGGCTGATGAACCGCAACAATACTGGTATTGTCCTCAATGATGTCAACAACAAGCCACTCTATAGTGTGGGGCGAGCCCAGCACCGCAATATGGTGAAACTAGCTGACATCTCTGACAGTATGAAGAATGCACTACTGGCTAGTGAGGACAAAGACTTCTATAAACACCCTGGGTTCAGTCTAATTGGTATCTTCCGGGCAGCCTTCCAGCGTCATGGTGGTGGCTCGACCATCACGCAGCAGCTCGCTAAGAACACCGTCCTCACAAGTGAGCAGACCTTTATGCGTAAGTACCAGGAGCTGTTCGTAGCGCTCGCGATCGAGCAGAACTATACGAAGGACCAAATCCTCGAGATGTATCTCAACTCTGTGTATTATGGCGAAGACTCATTCGGCATCGAAGAGGCAGCCAAGATTTACTTTGGTAAAGCACCAAAGGACCTCACGTTGGCTGAGAGCGCTATGCTTGTTGGTGTGCTACCAGCCCCAACTGCTTACTCGCCAATTAGCGGCAGCCCAGAAAAGGCCAAGCAGCGCCAAAAGACAGTGCTCGGCCGCATGGTTGACGTGGGTGCTATCACTAATGAGCAAAAAGACGCAGCGTATGCGCAGCAGCTCTCGTATGCGTCGACGGCAAATACCGTTAAGTCGATTGCGCCACACTTTGCCCAGATGGTTATAAACCAACTCAAACAGAAACTATACAGTGCGGAAGACAAAAATGCGTATGATAAGTTAATGCGCTCGGGCTATCAGGTGAAGACAACGCTCAATATGGATACGCAGCAGATGCTGATCGATAATGTCTCCAAGCAGATTCCATACCTCAACAACCGTGGTGGGACGAATGCGAGCGGTGTTGTGATAGACGTCAAGACAGGTCGAGTACGCGCACTAGTGGGTAGTGCCGACTACAACAACCCACAGTGGGGTAATGTCAATATGGCAACAACGCCACGCCAGCCAGGCAGTAGCTTCAAGCCGATCTACTATGCAGGAGCACTAGCCGAGGGGGTTATTACACCAGCGACAATTTTCCAAGATAAGCCAACGGACTTTGGCGGTGGCTACCAGCCGCTCAACGCTGACAAACGTTGGCATGGGAGTGTGACGACGCGTCGAGCAATTAGCTGGTCGCTCAATATCCCAAGTGTGGAGATTATGAAGAAGTTTGGTATTAGTAAGTCGGTTCAAACGGCTAACAATCTTGGTATCTCGTCGATTACTCAAGCAACAGGTGAGAAGAATGGTTTGTCTCTCGCACTTGGCTCGGGTGAGGCGTCACTAACGCAAATGACTAATGCCTACGCAGCATTTGGCAACCAAGGGCAGCAATTTGAGCTGGGGCTCATTGAGCAGGTTAATGACAAATACAACAAGAAAGTTAGCTGGCCCAACGCAACGAGTAAGCGGGCAATTAGCGAGGGCGGGGCCTACTTGATCTCAAATATTTTGTCCGATAATTCAGCACGAGCGAGCGTGTTTGGCTCAACCCTCACGGTGCCTGGCCATACTGCAGCTGTCAAGACAGGGACGACGAATGATAACAAAGATGCCTGGACGATTGGCTATAACCCACAGTATGCTGTTGGCGTTTGGGTTGGTAATAATGACAATACACCAATGAAAAATGGTGGCTCAGACATGGCAGGGCCAATCTGGCGCAACACAATGACGAAACTCTTGGCGGGCCAGTCGAACACCCAATTCCCTGTGCCAAGTGGTGTCGTGCAGCGCTCGGTCTGTACGAGCGACGGTGGCCTGGCTACTACTGAGAATGCCAAGGGGACATACAAAGAATACTTCCTAACTGGTGCATTGCCAACTAAGCAGTGTAATGTTGTGCGCACCAAGATCGAAGTCTGTAACCTCAGTGATAAAAAGATGGAGTCTATCTACGAAGATGACTTCGACAGCACGAAACACTCGAAGAATAGCTCAGATTGCTCCACGACGAAACAGCAAATCCGTGTTTGTGACGTTGAACGAAAGCGCATCATTGCTATCGATGAGAAGGACTTTGATAGCAGCCGGTACTCAAAGAACATTGCGAGTTGTCGATCAAGCAGCAGTGGAAGCTCTGGTAACACAAGCGACGACAGCGATAATAGCTCAACTATCAACGGTAATACTCGCCGCCGCAATAATACCGGCAACAGTGGTAACACTGGTGGTACGAGTGGTGATACTTCTGGTACTAGTGGTACAAGCGATGATGATAGCTCTGGGCAGAATAACCAGAACAATACTGGTGGCAATAACAATAACTTCTTCAGGACTAACTTTTAGTGCTTTGAGGAGGCGCGGATGATTGCTCATATTGCTGGCCAAGTTGATGAGAAGTTTGCGGGTAGTGTCATCATTGATGTGCAGGGGGTTGGCTATGAGATAGCGGTCGCAGCGCATGATTATGATGCGATGCAGCTTGGTGAGGTAGTCAAGCTCTATACATACCACCATATTCGAGAGCAAGCGCAGGAGCTGTTTGGCTTTTCATCGCGAGCAGCCAAGAAACTGTTTGAGCTGCTCATCACTGTGCAGGGTGTGGGCCCCAAGGCGGCACTGGCTATTCTCAGTCTTGGTGAGGCTGAGCAGGTGCGTAATGCCTTAGCCAATGCCGATGCGGCCTTTATCCAAAAAGCTAGTGGGGTGGGCAAAAAGACTGCTGAGCGTGTGGTGGTAGACCTGCGAGATAAGGTGGGTGTACCGACGTACTATGCTACTCACGACGCGCCTGTGCAGGCGGAGATTGATACAAACGACGAAGCACTCGAAGCGTTGGTCGCGCTAGGCTATACGTTGGCAGATGCCACCAAAGCACTTGCCCATGTCGATGCAAGCTTACCGACGGCGCAGCGAGTGACAATGGCTTTGAAACAGTAACAATATAAAGAGAGGAGACGGGATGGCAAAAGTATTTGTGTCAGGACAGATTGGTGATATTCCTGTAGTGCAGCAAGTGCAGGCGGCGCTAATGGCGGCTGGACATGAGATTACTCATGATTGGACGCGCAACGAAGGCGGCAGTAAGATGCTGGTTGGTCAGCAGACGAAGTTCGATCAAGCAGCAGAGTCAGCACGCCGTGCCACAAATGACATGAATGGTGTGGCTGAGAGTGACGTCTACGTTATCTGCACCGATAATGAAAAAGCAGGTAAGGGTATGTATGTCGAGCTGGGTGGAGCGCTTGCACTCAATACGACTACTGGCTCACCACGAATTTATCTATTGGGTCAACGCAAGCATGCAACAATCTTTTATTTCCACCCCTCGATTCGCTTGTGCGGCTCGGTAGATGAAATTATTACTGACCTTGATCATTGATTAGGAATAACGCAAAAAATATGAGATACTAGCACATAGTGTGAAAAATCCTGAGCAGAAAAAATCGGAGAAGCCTGATACGCATCATGTATCTCGCCTAAGAGAAGTGGCGAGTGTGGGGCTGACGGCCCTGCGCTATGGTGGCGTAGAATATATTGCACGGCAGGCCCGTGATGGTAAGCCGATTGGCCTTGCTCTTGCAGCTTTTATGGCAGCTGATGTCGCTGATGGGCAAATTCTTGATGATACGCCACTGCGCCGTGTGACTGACGGTGTGGTGGATACAGCCGCTGTGGTACGCGTGATGTATGAGCTAGGCAAGCGCTACCCTGAGGCGCGAGCGGGGATTGCTGCTGTTGCGCTCGGGCAGGCAGCAACTGGCGTAGCCAATGCTTACCACCTGGCAAAAACTGGTGAAGTGACCAAAGGTGGGCGCTACAAACGAGCCGCTAATATCGCTACGGCGGCTTTTGCCGTTGTAGCGGCACATGGTAATCCAGGGCGGACGCGCCTCGCAGGCTGTATAGCGGCTGGCGTTGTTGCAGCCACAACATTACCGCACCTACGTGGAATTGGCAAGCCGACTGGCAAACAAGTTCGTCGATTGTAATAAGTATGGGCGAGAATTTAGATTATATTTTGCCTACGTTTCAAGCTTGGTTGAGTACTATTGTGAATCTATTGAGGACTAGCCCCCTCTGTTGACAATAGATAGAATGGCTTGTATAATGGTGAAATTATGTGTAATAAAAACCACTACCTTGGGTCTACTCCTGAGCTTAAGACGAAGAAAGACCCAGAGCATTATAACGATGCTTTTTGTAAGTCGGCAGATCGTGCCTGTAAGCGCTACCCCGAGCTACCTTACCACCACCCTGGACACATGAAAGATGTAATGCAAGCAGTTAGCGAGCTTGTGGAGCTTTTGCCTGGTGATGGCTATCAGCGGGTGATCAACCCATGGCAAGAATCCTTGCTTGTATTAGCAGCAGCCTGGCATGATGCTGGTTTTGATGAAAAGGCAGCTCAAGAATATCCGACAAAAGAAGAATATGCAAGTGCACTCCTACTAAAAGACCTAGAGGATAACGGGATTGAACTAGACGATAGCGATAAGGCTTTTCTTGATCGAGCTATCAAGGGTACAATTATGACTGGCCCACCCCAGCGCGATACGCCTGAAGCGAAGCTGCTCCATTACGCTGATATGGCCTATATGACAGCTGATTGGGAGACATTCTGGCGCGGTGCTGAGGCGTTCCATCATGAGGAGCATCCGGATATGTCGTGGGAGGACTTCCAGCAGTTTGAGGCAGATTTCTTGCCAAAATATATGAAGTCATTAAGGAATGACTTTCAATCACTTGGCATTGCTGAGGATGAAATCCAAAAACGATTGGATACCCTTAAATCTCACCTTAAGCGCATTATGGAAATGAGCAACCCATGGCTTGAGCGACAGAATAATCAGTAATGACAAGCAGCATCTTCTCCTCTACAATAGAGCAAGAGAAGGAGGTGATAAAAATGAAAAACTGTGACATTTGCCCATTTGTGGCAGAGCAAACAATTGATGACCCGGCGGTGGTTTTACAAACCAGCCGATGGAATGTGGTTCTTGATAGAAACCAATGTTATTTGGGTAAATCATTTATCACCCTGCGCCAACATAAAGAAACATTGTCGGATCTAGATAAGGTAGACTGGGCGGAGTTGCATCAGGTGATTTGTCAGATTGAACAGGCAGTTAAAGAGGCTTTTGGTGCTGATGTATGTAATTGGGAGTGCCTTATGAATAATGCAGTTAAAGCTGGTCAACCAACACATGTACATTGGCATTTGCATCCGCGCTATCTTGGTGGTGCCATATTTGCTGGTGAGGAGTTTCCTGATCCAAAGTGGTCACGACATCTAGAGAGTGGTGAGCACCGCGTGAGTGAGGAGCTGTTTGGCAAGATTGTCCGAGCGGTACAAGAGAACTTACCACAGTCTTAAGGCAACCAGCGGAAGTAATATAGGATACCTTTTATCTTCGTAAAAAATCGCATAGATAATTTATCATGCATCACCAATGCTATAATAAACCTATGGCGATAGAACGAATTGTTGATACCAGTAGCCACGCGGATGATAGCGAGGAGCAGCGCATTGAGGTGACGCTGCGGCCACAGCGCTTTGCGGAGTATGTGGGGCAGGAGCGACTGAAGAAGAATTTGCAACTGGCAATTGCAGCGGCCAAGAAGCGTGGTGAGCCAATCGACCATGTTTTGCTCTATGGCCCACCTGGCCTTGGCAAGACGACGATGGCGGCGGTGATTGCTAACGAGATGGGGGCTGGCTTGCGAGTCACCAGTGGACCGGCGATCGAGAAAGCGGGCGACTTAGCATCGATCTTGACCAACCTCAACGATGGCGACGTGTTGTTTATCGATGAGATCCACCGCTTGGGGCGAGCTGTGGAAGAGGTTTTATACTCGGCGATGGAGGATTTTAAGCTCGATATTGTTATTGGCAAAGGGCCAGCGGCCCGCAGTGTCCGGCTTGATTTACCGCGCTTTACGGTGATTGGCGCGACGACACGGACGGGGAGCCTTGCAGCACCACTGCGCGACCGGTTTGGGCATATCTATCGTTTGGAGTTTTACACTCCAGAGGAGATTGCGCAGATTATCACACGGGCGGCGACTATCCTCGAGACGCGCATCAAGCCAGAGGCGTCGCGATTACTCTCCACGAGGGCACGCCTCACACCACGGATTGCTAATCGCTTGCTTAAGCGGGTGCGTGACTACGCGGACGTGAATGGTGATGGTATTATTGATGTAACAACGACAACGCAGGCGCTGACTCTGCTGGAAGTTGACGAGCTTGGCCTCGACCCAGCCGACCGCAATTTGCTGCGCTCGATGCTCGATACCTATGGCGATAGCCCGGTTGGTCTGACGACAATTGCTGCTCTGACGGGTGATGAGACAACGACGATCGAGGACTTTTATGAGCCATATCTCTTGCAAATTGGCTTTATTGAGCGGACGCCGCGAGGCCGACGGGTGACACCTCGAGCGCAGCAGCATCTTGGCCGCGCAATGGAGTAAGAGGCATGAGGTGATGAGCCCAAGATATGCTACAATATACCCATGAATTCACAACGATTGCAACACAATGATCCACCACGGCCCGTCGCCTATGATGTCGATGGTAATCCACTCTATGCCGAGCCACCCACAGCACCACGCGCGAGCAGCACACTCTACGATGTGAGCGGCAAAGAAGGTGCTCCTCACTACCATGCGCCGCGCCCAGAAGCGAACCTGCCACGGATGTCATCAGAAGTGCGTCGCCGCCATGATGAATCAGTTATGGCCTTCCCGAATCTCAATCTGAGTGAGCAAGAATACATCATTAGTGTAGTGCGTCGCCACCCAATCGGTATGCTGCCAGCGATTGTTATGTCTACCTTGATGACGAGCATCGTCTTGGCACTGATGTTTAATTACGACTATATTTTTGACCTTCTCCATTTACCAACGTCTGCCTCTGGGTCATTTATGTTGCTGTGTATGGCGCTCATCTTGGCCTTTATTCTTGGTGGCTATGTGTCGGTCTGGGTTTATACGCGCAATATGTTTTATCTAACAAATGAGAGTGTTATTCAGGAGATCCAGACGAGTATTTTTTCACACACCGAGCAAACGGTCAGCCTGATGAATATTGAAGATGCTAGCTACAACCAGCGTGGTGTCCTCCAAGCGATGTTTAATTATGGCTCTATCCGCCTCAGTACCGAGGGCGACGAAACAACCTATCGCTTCTCATTCGTAGCCAACCCCAAGCAAGAAATTGCGACGCTTAATAACGCAGTAGAGGACTTTAAGAACGGCCGGCCAGTGGCAAATGACTAATCTGAGCAGCGTTGATGATAAAAAACACCGAGTAGACAAAGCTTGGTGTTTTTGCATATCATATAATAGAGACTTAGGTATTATTGCGGTTGGTCTTGGTGTAGTCTGCTTCACGCTCTAAGTTGGCAGTGAGTTTGTAGCCTTTGCACTGGTTGTCGGTGGTGCAGTCGGTGCCACTGTAGTGGTAGCTAGATTGGGCGCTGCCAAGCTTGTGGCCATTTGGATCGGTAAAGAGCGATGGGTCAACCGAGCGCAGTGTCTTGCTATCGATCGTGTTAGGATAGTGGTTGTTTTTTTCAAAATACACTTCTTCTAGGCTATAGTACATCGCGTTAATGGCGGTCTTGCGCTGGTTGTCACGCTGCGTCGCTTCGGTCGCGATTTTCTCGCTGAAAAAGAGCCAGCTGCCCGTTGCAAGGAGAGCGATCACAACGATGAGCTCAATAACGGTAAATCCTTTACGTGCCTTCATGGTGTTATTATAGCATGTCCATCACGAAAATTTCTTTAGAAGAATGTTACTGTTTCGTACTCCACATTGATAGAGCAGTGGAAGCTGGAGGCTATATAAAAATAAATAAATCGGTGATGTTGAGTCTTCGTAAAGACAAACCAATCTCCACGCGGACAATGGCAAGAGATTCTGGTATAATAAATTCTTGAAGGAGAGGGGACGTATGACCAAACAATCGAATACGACACAAACCACAGACGACGGCAAGCTCAAAGCGCTTGGCCTCGCGATGGATCAGATTACAAAACAATTTGGCGATGGTGCCATTATGAAGCTTGGTGAATTCCACCAGGCAGATGTAGCGGTGATTCCGTCTGGATCGCTGAGCCTCGATCTTGCGCTGGGTGGTGGTTACCCCAAGGGGCGCATTATCGAGATTTATGGGCCAGAGAGTAGTGGTAAGACGACGCTGACGCTGCATGCTATTGCTGAGATTCAGAAGCAGGGCGGCACAGCGGCCTTTGTTGACGCTGAGCATGCGCTCGACCCGAGTTATGCCAAGAAGCTTGGCGTCGATACAGACAACCTTTTGGTGTCGCAGCCAGATAATGGTGAGCAAGCGTTGGAGATTACGGAGACGTTGGTGCGGTCGAATGCCGTTGACCTTATTGTCGTAGACTCGGTGGCAGCGCTAACACCTCAGGCTGAGATTGATGGCGATATGGGTGACTCACATATGGGTCTCCAGGCTCGCTTGATGAGCCAGGCACTGCGTAAGCTAACGGGGATTATCAACAAGAGCAAAGCAACTGTCATTTTCATCAACCAGATTCGCATGAAGATCGGCGTAATGTTTGGCAATCCTGAGACGACAACAGGTGGTAATGCGCTCAAGTTCTATGCCTCGCAGCGGGTGGATATCCGCCGAATTGGGCAGATCAAAGTGGGTGATGACATTCGCGGTAACCGCACGAAGGTAAAGGTGGTAAAAAACAAGATTGCGCCGCCCTTCCGTGTTGCTGAGTTTGATATCATGTACAACGAAGGCATCTCCAAGACAGGGGATATTCTCGACCTAGCAGTGCAGCATGGCATTGTTGATAAGTCTGGTGCTTTCTTCAAATACAGTGGCGAGACAATTGGCCAAGGCCGCGACAAGACTAAAGAGTATCTCAAAGAGCATGCCGATACCTTGGCTGAAATTGATAGTAAAGTTCGTGAGGCAGTGAAGGCAGCGGAAGAAGCGTAGCGTTGAAAACCTCAGTTTTTACAACTGTTGTGCGAGATGAGGGTCGGGTTTTTGCAGAGACAACACATTCGTTTGCGTTCTTAACCAACATACCAATTACACCTGGACATAGTTTGGTTGCGCCACAGCGTATCGTTGCGACAGTTGATGAGTTGGCACCAGAGGAACTTACTGATTTGTTTGCTTTGGTGAAACAGGTGAAGACTATACTACACCAAGCGGTTGGCGCTCAAGGGTTTAACTGCGCTTGGAATGAGGGTCATGCCTACGGTCAGTCGGTACCGCACCTCCACATTCACATTGTGCCACGAACACAAGGTGATGCTGGTATTACTCAATATGAACCACGCCAGTTCTTGTATCGCCCAGGGAGCCGTGCCGAGTCGCCAACGGCTGAGCTGGCTGACCTAGTGTAGCACATGCGAAAAACAGTAACTGATATAAAGGACAATATACAGGAGTAAGTGATGCATAATGATCTATGGCAGAGTTATCGCCCAAATGGAGTGCCAAAACAGGGCGAAGGCCTTACCCGCAAAGATTTGACCAAGGATACTATTGTCGCGGCAGCGCATGTTTGGTTGTGGCGGCGTAGTAGTGATGGTGGGTGTGACATATTGCTTCAGCGCCGAGCTGACCAGGTCAAAAACTGGCCAGGCTATTGGGATATTTCGGCAGCAGGGCACGTGAGCCTTGGCGAAACACCGCTTGATGCGGCACTGCGTGAGGCTCAAGAAGAAATTGGTGTGACGCTTGATACTTCTCGAGTGAAGTTCATTGGAAGTTTACCAAAGCGCAAATCAGCGTATAGCGAGTTTCACTTTATTTACACTTATGAATACAACGATGAGCCGCTCGATATGGTTGATGGTGAAGCGGCGGCACTGCGCTGGGTGCCGTATGACACGTTCCGTCAGATGATCGAGCGGCCGGAAGATGCAATGCTTGTGCCGCATCGACCACTCTATTTTGCACTGTTAATGGAAGAACTAGGACGAATATTGCGCGAGTCATGAAATAGGGGTAGAAAAAAGACCAAGGCAACGAGTCTAGAGTCGACACTAGAGGAGTAAAGATAAAGCATGGATACCGAAAACCACTCCAGAAACGACACTCCGTTTACCCGGGCAATCATCCTTCATGGACGACGAAGCTTTGATAAATATCATAACTCTACGGTTGATAGTACAAGCAACTCTCATTGGCTGCCTTGGCTTCAGCAACAACTCTTGATACGTGGGATACTAACGCAAACACCTGAGATGCCTCGTCCATACGAGCCACATTACGAGGCGTGGTGCCAAGAGTTTACCCATCTGCCAGTGGATGAGCGTACGCTGCTAGTGGGCCATAGCTGTGGTGGAGGTTTTTTGCTTCGCTGGCTGAGTGAGGGAAATTACCGTGTTGGCCGGGTCGTACTGGTGGCACCGTGGCTGGATGTTGAGGGAGAGGCAGGAGATTTCTTTCGCTTTGCACTCGACCGCCAGATAGACCGCAAAGCAGTGCACGGCATTGATGTACTCTACTCTACTAATGACTACTCACACCTACAAAGCTCCACGGCAAAGCTCCGCCGTGAGCTACCCCAGCTACGCTACCATCGATTTGTCAACTATGGCCACTTCACCTTCAGCGCGATGCAGACGCGAGCGTTTCCAGAGCTGGTAGAGATTTGTTTAAGAGAGGAGAAGAAATGACTAAAAATGACGACTTGAAAGACAAAAGTAGCGTGCTAGATGCGCTCCCCACGACACAGATTGATATAACGCGCGTAGCGAATCTGCGCGAGATACTCAAAGAGTACGGGCACAAGACTACAGAAATATGTAGCATGCAGCTTGGCTATGATAATCATCTCTATGTTTTGCTCTCGAGTAATATTCCAAGGAGAGATGGATGGGCTTGTTTTACAGAAATCAAGGTAGATAGTGTCTTTTCGGTTCTTGAATTTGTCATTGATTGGGAGAAGGAGGCGGTTAAACAGGTAATACACCTTGACCTTGGTCAGCATTTTATTAATTTTCGCTACGTTCAGCCGATTGGCGATAAGCTGCTGCTGGTTTGCCCACGGATGGACTATGAGGAGCCGTCTATGAGTAACAACGCAGAGATTGTTGATAGAACTGGCAAGGGGATCATGCTGGGGTGCTTGGGTGACGCGGTCGGCGGGGTGATTGTCACAGAGAGTAGCGATATCATCACTAGTTATTTTGATGAAGGTGTATATGCGTGGTATAACCCAATCAGTGGCCTTGGAGTGAGAGTGTGGGATGATAAACTGCGAGAGAACTCTGATAAGATTCCAACGTTCACACGAGATGAAGTCATCTATATGTTCTTTGATGAGTGCAAGAATTTTTGGTACAAAGATATATCTGATTTTAAGCTAAGAAAGGTTAGTCCAGCAGGTGTATACACAGTATACGAACCTATTAATAGTATGAGAGCTTTTCTTGCCTATAATAATACTAATAAATTGCTTGCTGATGGAGGGTATGACCAAGAGAATACGTTTTATGTTATTGATGTATCCCCCGCTCGAGATGAGCACACACTCCGACCAGCTGTCCTGATTGGACATATGGTACCAGTAGCAAAGATTGAGTTTATTTCTAATGGCGAGAACGTCGAGGACATAAATAGCAATCAATCAGCTTTTCGTACCAATAAAGCCGTCTTCATCGATAAAGCATATAACATCTATCTCAAAGCATTTTAGTAGTAGGGTGAGCATAGCTCATTTCTAGAGAAGAGAGCTGGGTGACATGATTAGACAAACTTGCGTATAATAAATATATGCCAACAGAAAAAACCTACACCATTACTGCGCTCACGGCGCAGGTGCGGAATGCCAATCGAGTGAATGTATTCATCGATGGTACGTATGATTTTAGCCTTGATGTGGCGCAGGTGGTGGATTGTGGCGTGAAGGTGGGGCGAATACTAACTGAAGCCGAGCTGACTGAGCTACGCCACGAGGGGGAGTTTGGTAAGCTCTACGCACGGGCGCTTGAGTACACTCTGATGCGGCCGCACAGTGCGCGCGAAATCCGTGACTATCTCCAGCGCAAAACACTGCCACGCAAGTATAAACAACGCAAAACTGGTACGTTGGTTGAGAAGCCTGGTGCTTCGCTAGCGATTGTGCAACGGGTGTTTGCGCGTCTTAGGGAGCGTGGTTATATCGATGATGAGGCATTTGCCCAGTGGTGGGTGGAAAATCGCCACCAGAGTAAGGGTGCGTCGCGCCGCAAGCTGGAGGCAGAGCTACGTGCTAAGGGCGTTGCACCGGAGGTGATAAACCAAGCATTAGCGCAGTCGAGGCGGACTGATGAAGACGAGTTAGCTAAGGTGATTGCCAAAAAACGCCCCCGCTACCCGGACGAGCAAAAGCTTATCGCCTATCTTTTGCGCCAAGGCTTTGCCTATGATGATATCAGAGCCGCTTTGGCGGGTGATGAGTACTGATGTGTTAGCGACGCTCGTCGCTCTTAATTGACTCTCGGGCTTGCGATGGCTTGCGGAAAGGGTTAACGTATTCGCCACTACTCATGGCTGGTTGGGTGGCCTTTTGCTCGGGCTTTTTGGTCTCAGCCTGCGACTGGACGATAATAGCATCGTTATTGATCTCAATGATTTGCGACCGATGAATAACTAGCTCAGCATCATTGAGGCGGTGGAGCCATGAGCGCCGGACGATGAGTTGCTGGATGACAAAATTACCTGTCTCGATCGTATAGTCACTAATCTTACCGAGGCGTCGCCCGCGCTTGTCTTGGACAGGCATGCCCAGGAGGTGAAACTTGAGCTCGTAGAGGCGCTGGATCTTGATAACATCGGTGGGAGTGATGAGTTCATCGACAGAGTCGATGATCATGCCGAGTTCACTCATCTCACGTACATCAGCGAGGCGGAGTAGCATGGTTGTGTCGTTAGCAAATGAGCCATCTACGGTGTAGGCAACAATGGTTAAGGTTGCCGGATCGACAAGCGGCTGGGCGAGGCTGCCAACTTTACCGCCCATTTGTAAGCTCATCACGGGGTAGTTAGTGAG
Source organism: Candidatus Saccharimonadota bacterium (assembly GCA_013333645.2). GTDB lineage: Bacteria > Patescibacteriota > Saccharimonadia > Saccharimonadales > Saccharimonadaceae > Saccharimonas. The sequence continues at coordinate 31,097 of JABCOK020000009.1, forward strand.
TGCAGATCCGAGCAGTATCATATGTGTAGTATAGCATTGCGCCGCAAAAAGCTCCACTAGCGGCCGCGCAAATATTACTCGACAAATGGGTTACGCGAGCTAATTGGCAGCTGGCTGGCACTTTGGTCGGATTCGCTGGCGGTTTTAAGTTGCTCGATTTTTTTGATGGTCGCTTGGTCGATACCATTAGTGGGCTGGGGTGGCGCAGCCTCTGATGCCTTGGAGATGGTGGTATTAAGCAAGAAGGTAATAACGGCTAAACCACCGAAGGCAATAACCACAAAGAGAATGATGTGGTAGCGGTGGAGAAATTTGCTACTGGCGCGCCCAAGCGCGGCGAGTGAGAGATCGCTGTTCATGATCGGAGATATACCTCGATGGTTAATGTGTTGCTAGTAATACTATCGGGTGGCTGGCCCTGAGCGGTGCTGCGCGAGAGGTCAACATTGGCTATGCGCATCTTTGTCAGGCTTTGCTCGACGAGATACATGAAGGTAAGAAGTTTGCGATACTCGACGGGATTCTTGACGGTGACAGAGGCAGTAGTCGCTTTGAGCCCGGCAATGGCAGGCAGGGATGTGCCTGTCTTGCTGCTGCTACTTGACGAACTGCTCGATGAGCCGCCCTTGGCGTTGTCATCAGCAAAGGTGATGTCTGAAATAGTAATGCCAGCTTTGCGGGCAAAATCATTGAGGTCGTTGATGATCTGATCTTGATATTGGTAGCTTTTGCTCTCGGCAGCGATCTTGGAGGCGCGCTCAACGGCATGATGCTGCGTTTTGAGCATCTTTTCGGTCTGGGAGAGCTCTTGCAGCTCAGACTCACTGGCGGCAGCTTGCGAGGCAACAGTGCTGGCATCGGCCGCAAAGCCATCAAGCCAGTTGTAGGCCAGGGCAAAACCGCCAGCCCCAATTGCAGTAATGACTACCAGCGACACGGCGAGGATAATCCGGAGGTTTGTCGCTGTTAGCGTGAATTTTTTGCTCATTGTTGGCCGATTCCTTTCTTGAATGTGACACTGTAGGTTGAGGTGTAGGGGTAGCTACCGGCGTCTTTTTCCTGCAGAGTGATGGATTGGAAGCTGACACTAGAGAAGATAGCGGAGTCGTTGAGGCGGTTGCGCAGAGCAATGGCATCGTTGTAGCCTTTGGCACGAATGCTCAGCGTGGTGGGGGTGCCAAAGGTGGTTGGGTCAATATTAAGCTGTTCGATGATGACGTTGGGTGGGAGGCGGTCGGCAATGAGTTTGATGAGGCGGGTGTACGATACCTGTTGGTCGAGGATGGCTTTGGCAGTAGTGAGGTTGGCTTTGAACTCGGTGGCTTCACGCTTGACGGTGGCGTATTCGGCAGTTTTGTTGTGGTTGCGCTCTACGGCGGCTTCGTTGCGGCCACGCTCGGTTGCGATGAAAAAGTACACGCCGCCGATTTCAGCCAAAACGATAAAGACTAAGACAAAGAGTAGTACGACATAGCGGCGTAGCAAGGTGTTGGTGCGGCTCGCAGCGAGCTGCTTTTTATAGGCTGGTGGCAATAGATTAATCATTTCCAAATCTCCCCACTACTAAGGCTAGCCAGGCCTGCAACACTGATATACCGAGGCCGAAACTGCTTTTGTGGCTGCTGGAGCTTGCCAAAGTCGAGCTTTTGCCATGGATTAACGACGCGCACTGGCATGACGAGATCGTTAGTGAAGAAGTCACCCATGCCTGGTACATTGCTACCACCACCGACAATTACGATTTGCTCGATCTTACGCTCATCGCCAATCCGGTCGTTGTAATAGCGGATCACCTTGCGAATTTCGGTGCTAATGCGCTTAAGGCTTGGTTTGAGTGCCTCAGTGATGCCAGCTTGGCGTGGCCCAGGCGAGAGGCCATTGAGCACCTTGAGCTGGTGGGCATTCTCGAGTGTGATGTTGAGATGCTTCGAGATGTCGATAGTGAAGGTATTACCGCCAATTGCTACCCCACCAGTCAGGCGGACGGCACTTTTATCTAGCACAGCGATATCAGTACTCGCTGGGCCAATATCGACGACGAGCGTGAGAAGGTTGCCAGCATCAGCGCTGTCGAGCACGCGCGCAATAGCGTTGATATTGGGCTCAACAACCACCGGCACGAGTCCCACTGCTTCGGCTGCTTGCAAACAGGCGTCGACCAGCTGCTTAGGCACGGCCGACATCACAACGTTGAGCTGCTCTTTGGTGTGCTCAATCACTTCATAATCAACGTAAAGTGAATCGAGCGGCAAGGGGATATACTGATCGACCTCCACCTGGATAGCGCCATCGAGATGTGCTGCTTCTTTGGCTGGGATCATGAAAGTGCGCGAATAGGTGCGGCTGGTTGGCACACCAATCACTACGTGATCGCTACCAAGGTTGCCAATGAGATGTTCGTTGATGAGCGAGCTAAGGCGCTCGGCCAGGTAGGAGTCATCAGGGTTGTCGAGGGACGTCTGGACTTCCTTTGGGTCAAGGTCGAGCGAACCATAGCCCAGTACGAGCCAGCGCCTGGAGTCGATCGACATGATTTTGATGCCTGTCTGACTAATGTCGAGACCAATGATTGGTTTGTCGCGATAAAATAACTTTGCCATGATACGTTCGTTTCCGTCATTATAGCATAAGCGATATGATAAACGCTAGCGTTTTGAGGAGGATTGTCATGGATTGGTAGACTGTTATTCGTGATGTAATAGCGGTAGGAAAGGCAGGCTGATACGAAGCTGGTGTAGCTGTAGATTTACCAGGTAATTAGTGGTTGAAACGCCGACGGAGAATAGGGAATCCAGCCTTACTTAATCTGATTTGCCATATTCGAGATTGGCAACATCACCGAGGCGGCAATGAGCCCGACCATGCCGCCCATGATGACGATCATGACGGGCTCGATGATGGAGCTGATGCCATCGATCGCGACGTCCACTTCCTCCTCATAATAATCTGCCACCTTTACAAGCACGGTATCGGTCTGGCCAGTCTCTTCGCCAACGGAAAGCATTTGCGCCACGATGGGTGGGAAGAGTGGATTTTTTTCGATGATGCTCGAGAGGTTGCGCCCATTTTTGACTTGCTCGGCAGCATCATTGAGGGCATTTTCGTAGACTTTGTTGCCCACCGCCCGGGCAGTCACGCGGAGCGATTCGAGCACTGCTACCCCCGACCCCATCAACGCCGAAAACGTGCGGGCAAAGCGGGCAACGGCGATCTTGGTAATGATATCGTTGATTTTTGGTATCTTGAGAATGATGGTGTGGAGCCAGAGTTTGCCTGCTGGTGTCTTGATATAGCGACGGAAGAAGTATATCCCCGCACCGAGCGCAGCAATGATAAAGATCCCATATTGGATGATAAATGCGCTCAGCCCGAGCATAAACTCGGTGATGGCGGGTAATTTGGCGTCCGGTCCGCCGAGGCCACGCACAATGCTGCCGATTTGCGGAATAACAAAGATCATCAAGCCAAAAAAGGCGGCAATGGTGATAACGATGAGCACGGTAGGGTATGTCATGGCGCTTTTGATTTTTTTGCGCATACTGGCGTTTTTTTCTTGTTGCATGGCTAGGCGTTTGAGGATGTCATCGAGAATACCAGCTGCCTCACCCGCGCGCACCATGTTAATAAAAACGGTATTAAAGGTCTCTGGGTGCTTTTCGAGTGCGTCGGCAAGTGCCATACCGCCCTCGACATCGCGCAGCAGGTCGCCTGTCACTATTTGGAGGGCTTTACTACTGGTGTGGTCGTGCAGTGAACCCATGGCGCGCAGCAGCGGCACACCAGCCGACACCATAGCACTGAGCTGGCGGGTAAACATCACCAAATCCTCACTCTTGACCTTGTTGCCACCAAAGAGAGCAAAGCTGGCGCGCTTTGGCTTGACCTCTTCAGCACTAATTGGTCGCAGGCCTTGACGGCTCAAGCTGGCTAGGGCGCTGGCGCGATCGGGAGCGTCGATCGTTCCATTGATGGAGTCGTTTTTGTTCGTGATGGCGATGTAGCGAAATTGTGGCATGTTATTCCTTTGTGACGCGGAGCACTTCTTCTACAGTGGTGTTGCCGCGGATTGCTTTTATTAATCCATCGGTGAGCATAGTGGTCATCCCCTCGGCGACGGCTTGGTCTTGGATTTCGTTGCTGGTATTGCCGCCGATAATCATCTTTTGGATTTCGCGCGAAGTGCCGAGGACTTCGTAGATGCCCACCCGACCCTTGAAGCCGGTGTGATTACACTCATCGCAGCCGTTTGGGTTTGGCTGCCAGAGGGCGGCGATAGTGGTGTCCGTCGTGCCCCAGGGTGTCTCACCGCCGACTTTTTGGACGATAGCCTGGGCTTCAAGTTGGTGGATGTAATAGAAATTTTGACCTGGTGCAAGGTGGAAGAGGCGGACGATTTCCGCGACTTCTGTTTGGTCGGGTTCATAACTCTGGCGGCAGTTCATACAGAGGCGGCGCACCAAGCGCTGGCCTACCACGGCCTTAACGGTACTGGCGATGAGAAAGGGTTCGATCCCCATATCGAGTAGGCGCGGCAAACAAGTAGCGGCGTTGTTGGTGTGGAGTGTACTAAATACCAAGTGACCCGTTAGGGCAGCTTGGACACCAAGGTTAGCTGTCTCGCCGTCGCGGATCTCACCCACCATGATAATGTTTGGGTCTTGGCGCAGCAGAGCGCGCAAGCCACTGGCGAATGTCATACCAGCTTTGCTATTGGTTTGGGTTTGGTTGACGCCGGGGATCTTATACTCGACGGGATCCTCAATGGTTGAGATGTTGACCTCTGGTGTATTAAGCATCGAAAGGACGGAGAAAAGTGAGGTAGACTTGCCACTCCCGGTCGGGCCTGTCACGAGGATCATCCCATTGGGCTCGGTCAGTGCTTGATTAATAACAGCCAGCGAATGACCCCAGTAGCCGAGCTGTTCGAGTGTCACTGCTTGGTTCGATTCGTCGAGGATACGCATCACCACCTTCTCACCATCAGCGATGGGTAGCGTGCTGACGCGTAGGGCATACTGCTTGCCTGCGACTTTGATCTTAAAGCGACCGTCTTGCGGTACGCGGCGTTCGTCTATCTTAAGGTTGGAGAGGATCTTAATGCGGCTTACGAGCGCACCAAGCACATTCTTGGGTAGGCGGTTCACTTCTTTAAGGACACCATCAATCCGGTAACGTACTTGCACGAATTGCTCGCGGGGCTCGATGTGGATATCGCTGGCGTTGCTGCGGATGGCATATTCCAGTAACAGGTTAACCGTCTGGGCGATTGGTGAGTCTTCCGCTACCTCTGCTTCGGTCACTTTTTGGTTCGAGCCATCATCCTCGCGCTGGATGTCGATCACTTCCTTGAGTTCCTGCGTCACATCGCCGCGATACCCCTCAAGACACTCCAAGATATTACTGCGCGGCGCAATGTAGACACGAGTGTTGGTGCCAATTTCCTTTTCGATAAAGTTGACGGCTTGCACATCGTCTGGGTCGTCCATCGCAAGGTGGATGAGCCCATTAGGGTCGATCTTGAAGATGACAGCGTTATACTGGCGCGCGATTCGCTCAGGGATGCGCATGAGGATGTCGGAAGGGATGTCGCGGGGGTCGAGCTCAATGTAGGGAATGTCGGCGTAGGTGGCATAGAGCTTAGTGAGGGCACGCTCGTCGATAAGGTTGTTTTGCAAGACAATATCTTGCAGTCGCAAATTAGACGACGCAGCCTCACTCACCAGTGGTTGGAGCTGCTGGCTGGTCGCAGCGCCACTGCGCTCGAGAAGTTTGACGATAGTAGAATCAGATATATGCATAGTACTTACGCTTATTGTAGCTCATTATGCTTATGCTGACTAGAGGATAGAGCGATATTCGTATCAACGGAGGTAAGGCTGTGCTATACTAGAGCCAGTATGCGTGTTATCTGTCAATCACTTGCTGATACGTTACAACTTGGTCAACGCCTCGGCCAGGCGTTACGCGGTGGTGAGGTGATTGTGCTAGTAGGGGATATTGGCGCAGGCAAGACAACGCTTGTTAAGGGGGTTGCGCGTGGCCTCGCCATTACCGATGATATCCAGAGCCCAACTTTTACGATTAGTCGGCTGTATCACGGGCGCGATGATATCCAGCTTGCGCATTATGATTTTTATCGTTTAGGTGATGCAGGGGTGATGCAGCTTGAGCTGGCAGAGGCGATTGCTGAGCCCCGCACAGTGACTATCATTGAGTGGGCTCAGGCTGTAGCGGATGTCGTCCCACCCGATCACCTGACGATCACCATTACTGCACAGAGCGAGATAGCCCGCCAGCTAGATATTGAGGCTGGTGGCACTGTGTCAACTCAGCTTCTCCAGGAGGTCTCGGCATGATTATTTTGTGGAACAGCGCAGGGATGGTCGTGGAGCTAACATTGGTAGATGACACTGGTACTCAGACGAGCTATGAGTGGCCAGCTGGCCGCACTCTGGCGCGTGATATGCTGGCTTATCTGCGTGATCGCTTGGCCGAGCATGGCAAGACGTTGGCGGATATGACTGGCATTGGGGCGCGGTCTGGGCCGGGGAGTTTTACGGGGCTGCGGATTGGCCTGACGGTGCTTAATACACTTGCGCACGAGCAGCATATTCCGATTGTTGGCGCGGTGGGTGATGATTGGCGCGCTACCTGCCTTAAGCGGCTGGCGCATGGTGAGGATGATAGCATTGTTTTGCCTCAGTACGGTGCAGCTGCACACATCACCCAGCCAAAGAAGTAGCGAGTATGAAGCATAAGGGTAATAAATCGTTACCTCTGTAAATAGATAGACCTTTATATTGCCAGTTGCGCAAATTGGCCAAAACGCGATACAATATATTAGTCTGTAGATAGTTTTAATGTTTGATAATACCGGTGTGGGCTGACGTAAGTCTGATGTAGTAAAAACAACACATATCCGGAGAAAGGAATACCATGATAGAAGTACTCTTCGCGGCGATTGGCGTGGCGCTTGGTTTTGGTGGCAAGTACGCCTACGATCGTCAGCAAACTACCAATGGTCAACGGACAATTGACAAAGAATTGGCTCAGGCCAAGCAGCAAGCAGGTGATATCGTCCTCAAGGCCAAGGACGAGGCGCTGCGGATTGAGAATGAGCGCCGCCGCGCAATGCAAAAGACAGAGAATCGTTTGCTCGAGCGCGAGGCGAGCCTCGATCGCAAACTCGACGAACTTGATCGCCGCAGTGAGAAGCTCCGTAAGAGCGAAACAGAAGTCGATGAGCTCAAGAATGAGATCCGTGAGATTCGGGGTCGGCAGCAGGCCAAGCTCGAGAAAATCGCTGGCCTCACCAAGCAAGACGCCGCCAGCAAGCTGATGCATATGACCGAGCGTGATATCCGCCAAGACCTGACTGGCCTGGTGGATAAATTGCAGCGCGAAGCGATGGATGATGCCGAGGAGAAGGCTCAGATGATCCTCGTGACAGCGATGGAGCGCATGAGTAGCGAAGTGACGGCCGAGCGCACGGTGACTGCCATTAAGCTGCCCGACGACGATATGAAGGGTCGCATCATTGGTAAAGAAGGGCGCAATATCCAGGCTCTGCAGCGAGCCACCGGTGTTGATATCTTAGTGGACGACACGCCAGGGATGATTGTCCTCAGTAGCTTTGATCCAGTGCGTCGCCAAGTGGCACGCCTGAGCCTTGAGATGTTAATGAAAGACGGGCGGATCCACCCTGGTCGCATCGAAGAGGTTGTGGCCAAGGCAAATAAGCAAATTGACAAAGAAGTCGTGCGGGCTGGTGAAGATGCGGCGCGGGAGATTGGCGTGGCTGGTATTCCAAAGGAGCTGCTCCACCTTGTGGGTGAGCTGAAGTTCCGGACCAGTTACGGCCAAAACGTCTTGAAACACAGTACTGAGATGGCCCAGATTGCTGGGCTAATCGCAGCAGAGATTGGGGCAGATGTGCGTACCGTCAAGATCGCTACACTACTTCACGATATGGGTAAGGCAGTGACGCACAAAATGGAAGGCAAGCACCACCACATTGGAGCAGAGCTAGCGCGCAAGGCAGGCTTGAGTGAGGCAATTTGCCACGCCATTGAGGCTCATCACGATGATATTGAAGCCACAACACCCGAGGCAATTGTTGTGCGAGTATGCGATGCAGCCAGTGCTGCTCGGCCTGGCGCGCGCAACATGAGTGCCGAGAACTTCGTCGAGCGAATGCGCGACCTTGAGAATGTTGCGACCAGCTTCCGCGGCATCGACAAAGCCTATGCCATTAGTGCTGGGCGCGAAGTGCGCGTCATTGTTCGGCCAGAAGTAGTGGATGACCTGAGTGCCATCAAGCTTGCGCGAGATATCGCTACCAAGATTGAGAGTACTATGCAATACCCTGGTACAATCAAGGTCAATGTGATCCGCGAGACACGAGCGATCGAATTCGCCAAATAGAGTCTAATGACTCAACTCATTACAGACAAAACCCGGTCAAGTAAATTGGCCGGTTTTTTGCCGTGTGGGTGTGTAGTTCGAAGCGTGAATGCGCACATGAGCTCAAGTATATTCCCATTTCGTGACGTTGTGTGGCTAATGAGGGGTATACGTCTTTCAAATCGCCTGAGAGTTAATCATCCTTCAGCTCCAGGCTTGACTATCAGCTTAGTAGGTGTTTTATACGCTTCTTGTATGAATGGCAGGAGTGTGAGTAGATGCAAAAAAGTGATAGCCTTAGGTCTATAAGCTCAACACCACAAAAGGGTTGGTGTGGACGAGACGCCCCCATTCTATAGTTGAGATAGGATATAATGAGAAGCTTTTATTCTGTGACAAGCGGCCAAGAAGGAAGAAGAGAGGAGAAATGACTTTTGGAGTCCGCAAAAATATAGGATAGCACATAAGACCAAGATGACTGCAAAGGCAAAAAGAGTTGCCGCTCGAATAAGATCATTAATAGCGGAGGTTATCGTGTGAGCGATATATAAAATAAATTTGCTTTATCTAAGAATGATCTTGTAGCGTACAAGAACACCGATGCTACGATGCAACCTCACCCTGCTTCTCGGCAACGATAACGACTCGGCCAGTCTTGGCACCGCCTAAGTCGCAGCTGTAGAGCGTCAGGCGAGCGTCTTCTGTTGGGGCTTCGATCTCAACACTGGTTGGTTTGACGTCAAACTTTTTGGTAATTTTGTAGTTGTAGCGTTTGCCTTGGTAGTCGGCGAGAATTTGGTCGCCTAGGGCAAGCTTGTCGATATGAAAGAATGGTGATTTTTCTACTGTACCGCCAGGTGTAGGCTGGATGCTAAAGCGGTGGGCTGCCACGACGAAGTTGCCACCCTTCTCGGGGTTACCGTGGTCGGGGTAGCGCCACCACGCACCACGATCGAGGGCGAGTTTGCCATTGGTGCCGTACGGGATATTAACGCCAATCTTGGGGATGATAATACGATTGTCTTTGGCTTCAGGCTTGGCGAGTGTCGCCACAGTGATTGGCTTCGTAAAGTGCGGTGCAATGATTGGTGATGTGGCGAGTAGTAGCAGATATCCCCCTGCTAGCAAAAAGAGGGCTGCGATGGTGCCAAATATCCAGTTTGGTATCGAAATACGTGGCAGGCGCGTGCCTGAACGACGCAATGTAGACGGCTGTCGCTTTGATTTATTCATTGCTAGCATAATAACTCCTCATTCCTGTCTATTATACGGCACGAGGAGCAGCACGCCAATAGCATGACCATCATGGTATTGGCAGATGGGCTCCATTAGGTAGCTCTACTCTAGAGTACAGTGGATAGAAAACTCTTGTATTTCATCCATGGTTTTATTCGATAGAGTGTATAGATCAATCACTAATCTAACTCTAGTGTTGATAGTTAAATAATGGTATCGCTTATGGCAATATCAAGAAATAACTCGCAAGCAGATAAGCCAGCATTGAAAAGGTTAGTGTGGAGGCGTGGCCTAAAAAGGCCACCCACCCAAGGTAAGGATAAGGGTGGGTGGCATAAGGTAATGTTATATAGCGAGGTAGGCTACTACTGCTTGAATGGCTGCGCGAGCGTGAGGCTCTCGTCTGCCTCGGCAATACGGAGTAGCTCGTTGTACTTCGCCACGCGATCGGTGCGCGAGAGCGAGCCAGTCTTGATCTGCCCACAGCCCAGGCCAACTGCCAAGTGGCTGATTGTGGTATCCTCAGTCTCGCCAGAGCGGTGACTCATCACGGTGTGCCAGCCAGCGTTTTGGGCAAGCTGCACGGCTTGGATTGTCTCGCTGAGTGAGCCGATTTGGTTGGGCTTGACGAGGAGTGCATTGGCCGCATCTTGGTCAATCGCTTGCTGGATGAGGCTTGTATTCGTGACGAGTAGGTCATCGCCCACCAGCTGGACGCGGTCGCCGAGGCGCTGGCGGAGCTGCTGCCAACCTGCCCAGTCGCCCTCGGCCAGGCCATCTTCGATACTGACAATTGGGAATTCGTCGACAAGGGCAGCGAGCCAGTCGATCATCTCGCTACTGGTCAGGCTCTTGCCTTCACACTTCAACTCATACCGGCCGTCATGGTAGAACTCACTCGAGGCAGCATCCATTGCAAAGACGACGTCTGTGCCAACGGTGTAGCCAGCATTGGTAATCGCTTCGCTCAGCAAGGCGAGTGGCTCGCGGTTGCCCTGGCGGACGCGTGGTGCATAGCCACCTTCATCACCAACAGTGGTGGGGTAGTCGTGTGCTTTGAGGACTTTGGCAAGAGCATGGAAGATTTCGGTGCCCATGCGGAGCGTATCTGCAAAGGTTGTCGCACCCTTGCAGATGATCATAAACTCTTGGATATCAGTCGCAAAGGCGGCGTGCGCACCACCGTTGAGAACATTCATCATTGGTAGGGGAAGGCTTGGTGTGCTGCCAGTTTGCTTGGCAATGTAGCGCCAGAGTGGTTGCTGCTTGGCATTAGCAACAGCCTTGGCAGTAGCCAGGCTAACACTGAGAATGGCATTAGCACCGAGCTTAGACTTGTTATCTGTTCCATCAAGGGCAAGCATTGCATTATCAATCGCTTGCTGGTCGCTCGCATCGTGGCCCACCAGTGCAGGAGCGATAACGTCGTTAACGTGGGCAACTGCTTGGCTCACCCCTTTGCCAGTCCACTGGTTACCACCATCGCGTAGCTCCAGTGCTTCGCCCGCACCGGTGCTTGCTCCGCTCGGGACAGCCGCTCGGCCCAGCGTGCCATCAGCAAGGATGACGTCCGCTTCGACGGTGGGGTTGCCGCGGCTGTCTAAAATTTGTCGTGCTTTTATGGTTTGGATAGAGTAGTTGTTCATATTTTCTAGTATACCATCGAATGGAAGGCGATCTCTATTACCGTTGAAATAGCATGAATCAACTGCGAAAATTTTCATGCCAGACAAGGATATTGACAAAAGGTCATTTTGTAGATTCAAGCATTGTATTTGCTGACACACATGGTACAATATAATTACGGCAACGGTTAATGAAGCGGAGGGTGGCAGTAACCCTGCGTTCTTCGTTTCGCACCTACACAGTAAGGAGGGCTATTCCCATGACATTCAAAAAAGTAGGTATCCTTAGCGTATTGGCAGTTGGCTCAATGGCGGCGGGATCTTTGCTGTTTAATACAGCACCAGCGTCGGCAGAGAGTTTCGGGCCGACCGCCAATGACAACGGTACGTCCGTTGTCCAATACTACGATGGGACGAAACTGTTTTGCGTTTCTGATGCAAACTACCCCGACGGCACGCCTGGCACAACAGCCTTTACGGTTGCGCCAACCCAAGGTAATGGTCCAAGCTATGGCCGAATCCTTGGCGCTGGCGAGACTGGCTGTGTCAGTCTTGAGACAGCACCAGAGGGAGCAGCATATCACTACTGGCTGTTGTCTCACACCGATGGATCGGTGTACCAAGGCGATTTCGTTCGCTAAATAACTACTCACTGAAATACCCGATATACCCAAAAACGAAAATGAAAACCCCCGTTGTCGCGGCCCCCTCCTGAGGGGGCTTTTGGGACCCCAAATATAGAATGATTGGTAGACATATATAGCACTCGCGCCAATAGTGCCGTATAATAGAGGCATGACAGGAACACTTATTATCAGCCGGCATGGCGAAAGCGAATGGAATTTACAAGGTAAATGGACAGGCTGGACGGACGTAAGTCTCACCGAGAAAGGTAAGAGCGATACGCGTCAACTCGGCGATTTCTTGCGTGGTCGCACCATCGATGTGGTATATACTTCGGCGCTCAAACGGACGCATGAGACACTTGACGCGTTGATGGAAGGTGCAGACAACCCAATCCGCTCAGGTGATGCTGCGGTGGTGCACGCGTCTGAGCTTAACGAGCGTGACTATGGTGACCTAACTGGCAAGAACAAATGGGAAGTTAAAGAAGAGATTGGCGAGAAGGCCTTTAATGGTATTCGGCGCGGCTGGGATTATCCTGTACCCGGTGGTGAGACGCTCAAGGATGTGTATGAGCGCTCGATCCCGTATTTTGAGTCAGAGATCTTGCCACGACTCCAGGCAGGCGAGACGGTATTGATTGTGGCGCACGGCAACACGATTCGCGCGCTTATGAAGTACCTCGACCGAATCCCCGAGGAAGATATGGGTACAGTGGAGATGCCCTTTGGTCAATTACTTGTTTACACATTTGAGCCTGGTACAGCATACCCTACTGCGTGCGATGTGCTTAAAGCAGATATTGTACCACCCAAGGCATAATTAAATATTGCGATACGTTTTATAAATACACGAGGTTGGTGCTTACGTGTGTTGCGTTTACATTTCTTAGATGAACACCGCAGGCTAGCCTTATATTTGTGAGTGGCACGTTGACTTTGATGGTAAGAACAGTAGACAAGTTGCTATATTGTGTGGTATGATGGCAAAGTCTTGTATCGCGGGGTGTGGCGCAGCTTGGTAGCGCGCACCGTTCGGGACGGTGAGGTCGCTGGTTCAAATCCAGTCACCCCGACCATAGTTTGCTCCGGCAAAGAATGGTCGCCCGTGTGATATAAAACGTATCGGGGTGTGGCGCAGTTGATAGCGCGCGCGGTTTGGGACCGCGAGGTCGCTGGTTTGAGTCCAGTCACCCCGACCATGTTTGTAAATTATTTGATCTGGCTTATGCGGCCAGATCATTTTTAATAATACTGCAGCAGTAAGAGTAAAACGAGCTTACTTTTTTAGTGACTTTTCTCTTTGCAAAGCAAGAAAACTCCCGACAATGAACAAGCAAACACTTATCGCAATAACTACAAACGTGGCCTTTGTCCATGGTGCAAGAAATGACATATCTTCTCCTCGGTCGGCCGCATTGAGCTGGGTAACAAATGACCACACTGAGAAGCTTGTCGCGCCAAAAAATAACGCTCCGCTCACTACCATAAGCCAGTGGCTGAATCGTGACGGTGCACCAACATAGACAAGCGAGAGAAATACAACGACCACACAAAGAGAGACGAAGACTAATGGGAAAAGGGGCCACAATACAACAAACGCGAATATAGCAGTCCACCACGCTACTGCCTTACCCACTCCATGTCCACCAAGGAGTAATGCCCCTATATCGCGCAGGCGCAGTCGCCACCCCATTGCCAGCGCGGCGCGCGCGATATGATTGCGCTCGTGTGAGGTTGCTGCAGCGAGGTCAGCGTGCCACTCACGTGTATAGCGCTCACGTTGGCTATACGAGACAAGTTTGATTGCTCGTGCTAGGGTGCGATTGGCTCTGTCTGGTTGTTTTTGGTGTGTCATAATCTACTCCTTTCGAGTGTTGTTGCTTAGTAACTTTGGCACTGAGCTTGAGTTTTTGCTGTACCCAGACGCGGCCAGCTGGCGTGAGAACATAGAGCCGTCGCCTTGGGCCAGCCCTCCTGGAATCATCATCCCAACGCGACTGCACGAATTCTTCACGTTCGAGGCGGTCAAGGAGTGGATAGACCGTACCAGTCGGCCGCCCAGCACGCCGCGATAACTGGAGTCCCCATACATCCTCTGTCGCACAATAGAGTTGATAGAGAACATCCTTGGTAGCTGGTGTCAGGCGGAGGTAGATACTCATATTTCTAACTCTATATAGATAGAGATATAATGTCAAGTGATAGGAGGATGTGACCACAAAACGATCTTCTTTGGTTAGCGAGGGCGTAGCTCTGTTAATTAAAAAACAGTGGTAAAACCATACACCATAGCATCAGTTTGTGCTGTCGTGTATAATGACCAGTAGTTATGGTAGCGCAGTCTTCTCAGCCAGCAAAGTCGAAGGAGCAGCCCAAGCAGCCGCGGCCGCGGCGGTTTGCGCTTTTGGTGACGCATTTCTGCGCGTCGATGGGGTACCTCTTTTGTTTGCTGCTGTGGGTGTGGTGTGCCATGCAATTGCTTTACCCATACATCACGCGAGATAAGGCGCTTTGGGTTATACCGGAGCCGCACGACCAGCCAGAGATCACGCTTCCGCAGGGTATACCCTCAGGGGCGGACTTGCCGCAGCCAGTAGCGATTGCACTCGTAGCAATCATCACCATCGTTATGATTGGGTGCGGCCTCTATATGCTGGTTATGCTGCCGCGCAATATAGCTAAAACAGGCGAGCGCGTGGTAAAAAAGACAACGAAAGCAGTTGCACCCCTAGCAGCAAAAAACCACCAGCCAGTGAGCAAGAAGCAGCGCACCATCCTCAACGCGCGCATTGCGGCGGGCATTAAGGCACTGGCTTGTGTCGTACCGGTGATTGTCCTAATGATCTGGCCAGGTGCGGCACCACTGTCGCAGCATGTAGTGCGGATCGTTGCAGTGTTTTGCGCAGGCATGGCGTCCTTGAGCTTTTTGCTCCAGTATGCGCTAGCACGGATGCTTGGCGTGCCTGATACACTCCTCAAGTAATTATTATCTTCTCCTGATATAACAATACCTCTGCTCTTGGCAGAGGTATTGTGCATTTGAGTGCTATCCTTGCGGTGGGAAGGGATCCTTCTTGGGTGGGACGGTATCGGCATCGCGATACTGGGCGCTACCGTCGGCACGCTGGATCCTGAGCTCGCCACCACCGTGTTGGCGCATGTAGCGCCTGGTTTGGTCGATGACTTCCTCCTGGGTAGTGCCCACAAAGTGGACGCGGCCAGTGCCGTCGGCGACTGCCTGGTAGCCTTTGAGTTTGTTACCGCTAATCGTAAAATTTTGTGCCATGGAGTACTCCTCGTGCGGCTTTAACGATATTGGTATGCAAGGTGCCAACCCTGCCTCCTTCTAGCCTAATACAAGATTGCTGATGAGGCAAATTGGTGCTACGAGAGAATAACAAATTGAAGTTATTTAAAGTAGGGAAATAATGGCTTGATATATCATGATTAGGATTAATGGTGATATCTGAGTACCTCTATGTAGTCGAAGTATAGTATACAACATTAGTGACTCATAATTATGGATAAAATTGCTATGACATATATGCGATATAGCTAAAGTGTGCTATAAATATAAGCATAAGAGTATTTCGGAGGGGGAATAATGAAACGATGGGGATTGAGCGTCGTGCTGCTGTGCGGTGCACTCTATGGGCTGGCGATAGCTCCGCCAGTGCGGGCGAATACATCGCTGTGCGGCACAAATGATCAGCTATTCAGAGCGGTGCGTCGGCCACTAGCGACTGACTCAGCACCAGCAGCTCGCGCGATGGCATGGCTCAAACAGATGATGGAGCCAAAGCGTAACCCAGGTGATGGTAGCACCATCACGCCAGCACAAGCCTATGGCTTTGACTACCAAGCAAAGGTGAGCGGGCGCTTTACGCTTGCGCACCCACGCCAAACCGAAAGTGCGACACCGCTCACGGTTCCTCATGCTGCGCATGCTGCCGAAGGTTACCGCGGCACAGTAAAAGGAACAGCACCAACTGGGGCTAATCCACGTGAAGTGCGGGCTTATCTCTACAGTGATGCTGAATACGAGCAAGCGACCGTTGCGCCAGCAGTGGTACAGCCGGATGGCACATGGACGCTCGATCTCTCACCTGTCAATCCGGCATTTGCGGGGTCATGGCACTTCCGGTTATACGACAAAGTGACAGGGCAGCAGATTGGTGAGAGTTGGCCGCGACCTATTACATATAAGAATCTGGAGGTGCAGCTCTACGCAGTATCTGATAAAGAATACCTCCAAGCTACGCAGCCAGCCCAGGCAGATAATACCTTTAGTTTCGATGCAGTAGGTAAGGGGCATAAATTAATTCGCCTCTATGACACAGTAACTAAAACCATCATTGCTGAGTATTTCAAGCCAGAGCTGGTGGGGCTCATTCGCTCGTACGAGTATGCACAAGGTCAAGATGGCTATGGTACGCCGCGTGAGTCGTATAGCTATGTGTATGAGCAGTCGCTGGCGCTACTCGTGGCGATTGGCGCAGATGATCGAGCAATGGCGGATAAGCTCGTGCATGGCCTAAGCGCAATCCAAGTCAAGACGGGTGAGCAGAAGGGGGCGTTTCCGGCGAGTGTGCACCAGCTTGATTACACAGGGATCCAGCAGCCGATTTATTATACTGGCGGTATTGCCTTCGTGCAGTATGCGCTCATCCGCTATATGGAAAAGTATGGTGACCAACAAGGGGTGCGCCAGATGATTCTCGATACCTTCCACTGGCTCGAGACGATGAAGACGACGGCTGGTGATGCTGCTGGGCTATTCCGTGGCGGGGTGAAGATTGATAATGGCGTCAAGAAGGATATTGCGTGGCATGCTACTGAGCACAACACTGACATGTGGCATGTGTACGAGCGAGCAGCTCGCGTGCTGGGAGATAAGCAGTACGCTCAGAAGGCAGATGAACTTGCCAAAGTGACAGTAGCAAAACTATGGAATACATCTGAAGGGCGGTTTAACCAAGGGTATAACGACAGCAGTAAAGCGCTTGATACAACAAGCTGGGGCTCGATCTTCCTCAATGCGATTGGCGAATATGACAAAGCTAAGCAAGCGCTTGCTTATACTGCCAGCTACAAAACAACCGATGGTGCGGCAAAAGGCTACACGCCGTATTTGACAGGTAATTACGTGCCAACCGTATGGTTTGAAGGGACGTATGGCGTAGCGCAGGCGCATACTATCGCTGGGGACACGGCCACGGCGCGGGCAATCTTGGCAGACACCTACTCAGCGCAGCGACCCAATGGTGCATGGCAGTACGCATCCAAGGCCGATCTGCCAAATGAACTAACCAATGCAAACTCGGTGGCATCGACGGCGTGGTATGTGTTGGCGGCCAGCTACCCAGAAGCGATTTGGTCGGAGTGCCGCGCGGCACTGGCGACAAATCCACTCGATCCAAATAAACCCAACCAGCCCACTCAGCTAGCCAAACCAAGCCAATTCCACGGCCTCTTAGCCGACACTGGCATATCACTCTGGCAATTTGTCCTTGCGACAGCGGCGTTGCTTGCTGGTGGGGTGCTACTGGCGCACTATGTGCGACGCGCATAACAGTCACTACTTCAATCCCCGAAAAGTACTTGATTTGACGTTATCATACATCTTGTTGTCTTGAGGGAGTTTCTTCATCGCTTTTACATCATCAGTCTGTCCAGCTAAGAGATACTGAGCTTTCTTGCCGTACGTATCTATCGACTTTTTAAAGCGTTCTTGACTCAGGGAAAGACTGGCATTGGTTTCATAGGTGACATTGGCTGTTTTATTTGCTAATTCCGAGAGCTCCTTGTCGAAAACCGTTACTCCCTTGTCTAAATGGTAGAGAACGATAGGGCGCTTGCCAGCCCACTGCCTGACGACTGGTCGCATTGCCGAGATACCGACATCAGAAGCGAAGCAAACCAGCGGCTCATTGCTGTCTGTAACTGACAAAGAAGAGTCTAGCCAACTCATCTCAACCTTGCTACCTGCCGGTAGACTCGTCAAAGCTTTTTTGTAGGGGCTACCACTATTGTGGGTCACTATAACAATTTCATTATCCTCGGGGCTGGAGGCAATGCTGAGCCAACGACTTGTCTGATCACCCGTATAGTCATTCTTTTTACCACCAGATGCCGTACTGGGTAGCGTAATCTTGGTATAAGATCCAGCCTTCCACGTCATATTAGTAGGCTTTGCTAGGCGAATGACGTGGAGGTCGCCGCGAGGGTTTTCGATGGATTTGACCGATAACGTTTGGCCTCTCCCTAAGTAGGCGATGGCACCCCAAGTGACAAGGCCTATAACTGCAAGAATAGATACAACGATGGTAACCATTTTGTTACTCCTTTTCATTATGTAAAATACCTTTCACAAAGTTAGTGGTAAGTACTTCTAGCGTCCTACCGATACCTGGAAAATCGCCTTCAGTGATATGTATATCCATGTAGTAAAACAAATTATAAACCTGTAAAATATCCTGAATCTTTTCCTCTGAATATCCTTCCGCCACCATGCGACCAGTAAAGGTCTCGACTAAAAACTGATGAAAGGTATTGGTGGCTTTGCCTTTACCTGAAGAATAATAGCTGCGCAGCGTACGAGAAATGGCTGGATTATGCCATTCCGCCAGAATCTTATTGGACGAAACAAGGCTACGTGACTGTTCAAAAATCTGTCTCACAAGTTTGACCAAATCTTGCTGCCAATCGATGTCATCCATCATCGCTTGGCGAACGCGGTCATTCTCCTCAACGTACACATCCAGAAAGATAGCCTCCTTGCCGCTGTAGTAGTTATAAAAAGAACCAACTGCTACGCCAGCTTGTTTTGCAATTTCTGAGATCCCGGCCTCCTTATAACCCTTTTTTGAGAAGACATCATAGGCGGCGGTTTTTAATACTTGCTTCTTGTCCAATGCTCGTAACCTCCTTCGTTAGAATGCTCTGAATGAATAAATTTTTATATTCATTCATAGTATATTAAAACAATAACGAGTCTGTCAATAGAGAGATTTTCTTGATTATCTTTTGCTTGGCAGCTCGATTGATGATCTTACCTCATTAAACGCCCTGTGGCCTGGATTGAGTGTGATTCAGTAAAGATCGACACCTGAACTAACGAGAGTGCGTCATTGGCTCTGTATCTTATCAACCAGCTTCGTTAGCTTCACGCCAGCGTACATCCAGTGGTCAGCACCGCGGTATGCACCGGAGTTGTTGA
Source organism: Candidatus Saccharimonadota bacterium (assembly GCA_013333645.2). Lineage (GTDB taxonomy): Bacteria > Patescibacteriota > Saccharimonadia > Saccharimonadales > Saccharimonadaceae > Saccharimonas. Next base: position 50,206 of record JABCOK020000009.1, read on the forward strand.
CTTCGCCGCGCTGGGTGTAGATCAGGCGGGTCAGGGCAGACAGGCGCCAGGTTTTGCCGCCGTAGGATGCTTCGCGTGGGCCAGCGACAACGGCGGTGATAGCAGGGTCTTTGATGAAGCAGATGCTCGCGCCCTTGTCGATACCTTTTTTGTAAAAGCTAAAGCGCTGGTCTTGCTGGTGCGCGGTGGTAACGGCTTCGAACGAGTCGGCTTTGCTAGTGGATTGAGCTGGCTTGGGGTAGATTTGCGTACCATCAAGGGCGAGCAGCAGCCGCTGGATAAGATACTCATCGAGCGCAAAGAACTCACTCCGGCCAATGCGGTGCTTGCTAAAGACTTCGTGCAGGAGCTGCTCCTTCTTGTGGTAATTATCTACCTCAATGGCAACCAGCCGCTGCAGCCCAGTGATATTAGAATAGCCGTTAGATTCGAGGTATTGCATGCGCGCCTCAAAGCGGTCGGTGCTGGTCTTGCCAATCTTGACCAAGCCATCAATGGCACTGATCATAACATAAATCACTCCGCGCGGCTCGGACATGGTTTTATTGTAGCAGACCGTGGGGTGGGGGAACAACCGATGACGATATGGCGTTCAAACTAACCTCGTTAATTAGGGGCGCTTGCAGTATAATGAGGGGCATGACAACAGGGGATAATCGTAAAGAACAAGAACGCAGCAAGCTTCACAATACTATTTGGAAAATTGCCAATGACCTGCGCGGATCAGTCGATGGATGGGACTTTAAGACGTATGTGCTAGGGTTCTTATTTTACCGGTTTATATCGGAAAATCTAGTCAATTATATTAATGCTGAAGAGCGTAAAACTGGTGTGGCTGATTTTAATTACGCTGAACTTAGCGATGATCAGGCGGAGTTTGGTCGCGAGGATACGGTAAATGACAAAGGGTTTTATATTTTACCAAGCGAACTGTTTGAAAATGTCCGTAAGCGTGCCAAAAATGACGAAAATTTAAACGAAACGCTGAGTAAAATATTCCGTAACATTGAGCAATCGGCCAAGGGCTTTGACAGTGAGGATGATTTCCGTGGATTATTTGACGATTTGGACGTTAATAGTAACAAGCTAGGTCCGACTGTCGGTAGGCGCAATGAGCGATTGGTGAAATTGATGAACGCCATCGGTGAATTAGAGCTCGGTAAGTTTGAGGACAATACGATTGACGCTTTTGGCGATGCTTACGAGTATCTGATGACCATGTATGCCGGTAATGCTGGCAAATCCGGAGGTGAGTTCTTCACGCTGCAAGAAGTGAGCGAACTTTTGGCAAAAATTACTGTTGTTGGCAAAACCTCGGTAAACAAAGTATATGACCCAGCGGCAGGTTCCGGTTCATTACTGCTAAAGTTTGCGAAAGTCTTAGGCAAGGATAATGTCCGACAAGGCTTTTACGGGCAAGAGATTAACATTACGACTTATAATCTTTGCCGCATCAACATGTTCCTGCATGACATTAATTATGAAAAATTTAACATTGCTCACGGTGATACGCTGAAAGATCCGAAACACTGGGATGACGAGCCGTTTGATGCGATTGTCTCAAATCCGCCATACAGTATCAAATGGGACGGCGACAGTAATCCGACGCTCATCAATGACCCTCGCTTTAGCCCAGCTGGAGTATTGGCGCCACGCAGTAAGGCTGACTTAGCATTCACGATGCATATGTTGAGCTGGCTCAGCGAGAGTGGCACGGCAGCGATTGTCGAATTTCCTGGTGCACTATATCGCGGCGGTGCTGAGGCAAAAATCCGTAAATATCTGGTAGAAAGCAATTATGTTGATGCCGTTATCCAATTGCCGCCAGATCTATTCTTTGGTACAACAATTAGCACTTGTATTCTTGTTCTGAAAAAGAGCAGGATGACGAACGATATATTATTTATCGATGCCAGCGCTGAGTTTGTACGTAAAGGCAATAAAAATAAGCTGAGCGAGGAAAATCGGCAGAAGATCCTGGATAGTTTTACTGACCGGCAAAATATCGACTACTTTGCGAAAGTCGCTACTTACGAAGATGTCGTCGCCAATGACTATAACCTATCAGTTAGCTCCTATGTTGAAGCTGAAGATACAAAAGAAGTGATCGACATCACTGAGCTCAATACTGACATTGCAAAGATCGTGGCTCGCCAGTCGGAATTAAGGGCAGAGATTGATACGATAGTTGCGGATCTCGAGGGGGATAATGATGACGCGAGATAACGGCAATATCATTGTTTACGTTGACGATAAAGCGAATGGCAGCGAGCATATAAAAATATTTTTGATGAAGGTGAGCTTGGTATTATTCTTAGTTCAACTAGTCGCAAACTATTAGACAATGATGGCAAAATCAGTACCAAGCAAGCCAAAGAGAAAACGCTAGTTGAGTACTGTAAGTATAAGGCGAAAAATTTGAGTGGTGTGGAAGAGGATTATTTGGATAATGTTAAGAAAACAGCCAAGAAATTGAAAGGTGTAGCCTAGCTAGCGCAATAATGTGAGGATATCAGGAGTATGATTAAATCGGTTATTTTCCATAACTTTAGAAACATGCAAGATAAGAAGTTTATTTTTAACGATAAGCTAAATATCATTATTGGAAAGAATAATAGTGGAAAAACAAATATACTCGAAGGTATAAAATTAGCATTCAGTGCCATAAATAACTCCTATATGAAAGTTGATAAAAGTGATTTTTATAAAGGGGATGATAATAATTTAATTGAGATAATATTAGAGCTTGATAAAGATTCAATACCGAGTTTTAATATACCACTACCCGATGGGACTGAGAAGTGTGGGTTCAAGGTTGTAATTAAAAAAGCTCCAAGAGGTAGGTATATAAAAGAATTCTTTGACATAGAGGGAAACACTGTCAGTCGTGATGTAGTTTATGCTGATGATAAAGTACCAGATGTCCATATGATACCATTGATGCGCATAGAGGACATTGTATCGCCTGGTTTGGTTACCGGAGTAAGAAACTTGCTCGACTCAGAAGAAGAGTATGAAGCTTTTCGTCAAAGTTCACGAGAAGGCATAAAAGGGCAAATAAAAGGAAAAGTGGGTAAATTCAAAGATCTAGCTAAAAAGTTTAATTTTGATCTTGATATAGACTCAACTGTACCAGAGATAAGCAACGAAAAACTATACGTTGTTGATGGAGAAGATACTGCTTACAAACACAAAGTAGGTTCAGGCTATAGGGCAATAGCGAATATATTATTGAACACCTTAAGCGGAAAAAATACAGTAATTCTATTAGATGAAATAGAAAACCATCTTCATCCAGCGTTGTTGAGAAATCTAATTTCTGAAATGAAAAGTGAAGCGTTTGGAAATGTATTTATCTTAGCCACTACCCACTCACCGGTTGCTGTAAATGAGTTCAAAATTGAAAGAATAATAGACTCAACGAAGGGTAGTGTGTCGGATTTAAATATCGATGAAAATTCTCTTGGTAAAATTAATGCGTTTCTTTGTCCAGGTAGAGGCGAAATGTTGGTTGCAGACAATATAGTATTAGTTGAAGGCTATTCAGAGGAAATACTATTACGAAAATATGTAAGCGATAATAAACTAAATTGGACGATTGTTAATGTGGCTGGAATTATGTTTGAACCATATGTGAGGCTGGCTCATGCCTTGGGTAAGAAATGCGTAGTAGTAAGTGACAACGATAGATCGCAGAGTAGTGATGGTAATGAACCAACTTCAAGATTTAAAAACCTTCAAACGATATGTGATGAATCTGGAATCACTCTAGTAATGGTTGATAACACGCTTGAGACTGACTTGTACAATAACAGTAAACTTTCAGAGTATGTAGGGCATCTTAAGCCACATAAGAAACACACAGATATTATGGTTATGAAAGACAATAAATCTAAAAGCTAGCTTTGCATTAGAAGTCATTGGTAATATTAACTTATCAGGTTGGCATGTCATAAAGGAAATTACAGATGCATTCGAAGGGGGTGACTAAATGCGTTGCTGGATCTGGTAAGACGACCGATTCAATAAAGTTTATGCAATCTAGTAAAAACGGTCTATACTTAGCCTTTAACAACAAGGTAGTGAATGAAATTGCTAATGCTGGTTATCTTGGGTTGACCATAGATTCATTATTTTTCTCGTACATCTTACCAAAAATGCTTACTTTTATACCACTTGCTGCCAATTGCAGGGGTGTAGTATTAAACCAAGAGTCTATAGGAGAGCCAATCCAAAAAAAGAATGCGAGAAATATTAGTTTTAGTTCGGATGGCATTATAAAGAATCAAACTAGTATAGTGAATGCCACTCTGAATGATACTATGGCTAGTATTGCGATCAGAAGATTCCCTAATCGTGATGC